>JBKDZN010000174.1:0-8849 GCA_047971245.1 Acidimicrobiales bacterium | reverse complement strand
GTCAAGTTCATCGGGCGGCACGGCACGGTTGATCAGACCCACCTCGGCGGCCCGGTTCGGGGTGAAGCGTTCGCCGGTCAGGAACAGTTCGGTGGCGTCGGCCCGGCGCTTTTTCGGCAGGCAGACCACCGAGATGATCGCCGGCGCCACTCCGATACGCACCTCGGTGAACCCGATCTTGGCGTCGTCGCGCATCACCGAGACGTCGCACGCCGCCACCAGCCCGACCCCACCGCCGGTGGCGTGCCCGTCGATCCGGCCCAGGATCGGTTTGGGCGAATCGAGGATCTGGTTGAACACGTCGACGAAGGTCCGGCGGGCCTCACCGGCGGCCACCCCGGGGGTGTCGGCCTTCAGGTCGGCGCCGGCGCAGAACGTGTTGCCGGTGTTGGTCAGCACGACCACCCGGACCGCGTCGTCGGCCAGGGCGACATCGAGGGTGTCGGCCAGGGTGTTCACCAGGACGTCCGAGAGGGCGTTCTTCCGCTCCGGCATGTTCAGGGTGATGGTGGCCACCCCGTCGCCCACCTCGTAGAGGATCGGGTCGGAAGGGAAGGTCTCGGCCGTGGGTCCGCTGGTCATGCCGGCCAGCATGCCCGACCGGCTGGTACGGCTCCAGCCCGGTGATGTTCGGGGTTGGCCGGCCCGGTCCCGTATCCTCGCACCGTGGCTTCGATCTTCTCCCGAATCATCGCCGGCGACATCCCCGGCCGGTTGGTGTGGAACGACGACCGGTGTGTGGTCATGGTCGACATCCGGCCCCTCCATGTGGGGCACTGTCTGGTCATCCCGAAACAGGAGATCGACCAGTGGGTCGACCTTCCCGCCGATCTGGCCGCTCACCTCTGGGAGGTGGCCGGGGCGGTGGCCCGGGCCCAACGCCAGGCCTTCCCGTGCGAACGGGTCGGCCTGATCGTGGCCGGCTATGAGGTGCCCCACACCCACATCCATGTGTTCCCCTCCGACTCGATGGCCGACTTCGACTTCCGCAACGCCGACCCCCGGGCCGACGCGGCCCGGCTCGATGCCGTCGCCGACCGGCTCCGCGCCCAGCTCCGGGCCGACGGCCACGGCGACGCCGTCGACCCGACCTGACGAGCGGGGCGGCGCCACCCGGGCCGGGCGCTGCGCCTCAGCCGAGTTCGGCCGCGTTCGCCGTCGGCCGGAGGCGCCGGATCAACGCCTCCTGGGTGGTGGAGGCCACCAGCACCCCGTCCTGACGGTGGATGGTGCCTCGCACCAGGCCCCGGGAGTTCTGGTTGGAGACCGAGTGGAGGTCGTAGAACAGCCAGTCGTCGACCCGGACCGGTCGGTGGAACCACACGGCATGGTCGAGGCTGGCCGTCATGAGTTCGGTGGCCGCGAACGGCCACCGTTCACCCACCACCGGCACCAGGGCCGCGGTGACCGCGCCCATGTCGCTGGCGTAGGTGAGGGCACAGGTGTGCAGCAGGGGATCGTCCGGCATGGGCGACTTGGCCCGGAACCACACCCGCCGGGTCGAGGCGAGCACCCCGTGGTCATCGGGGTCGGTGGGGCCGAGCTCCTTGGTCATGAAGGGTGAGTCCGCCATCCATCGGGCGTGGAGCTCGTCGCGGGGCCGGCGGTCCGGGGCGTCGGTGGGGATCCCGGCGTCGGCCGGCAGGGCCACCTGGTAGTCGGTGTCGTCGTCCTCCAGGGTCTGGAAACTGGCCGTCAGGTTGAAGATCGCCTGCCCGTACTGGCGGGCCACCACCCGCCGGGTGGTGAAGGAACGCCCGTCCCGGATCCGGTCGACGTGGAACACGATCGGTCGGCCCGGCACCCCGCCCCGCAGGAAGTAGCCGTGCAGGGAATGGGGTCGATGGTCGGAGTCGACGGTGAGGATGGCGGCCCGGAGCGCCTGGGCGGCCACCAGGCCACCGAAGACCCGCTGGTTGTGCCGCTCGGCCGGGTTGTGACCCCGGTACAGGTCGACGTCGAGCTCCTCGAGGTTCAACTGGTCGAGGAGGGCGTCGATCTGTCTGGTCTCGGTCACGGCATGATCCTAGTGACGAGGGCCACCGTCGGTGCTGGGCGCCTCGGCGGTGGTCCGGGCCGCCGGCCCGGGGCGGGAGCCGAATTGTCAGGACGTCGCGCCGCGACCACCATGACGGCATGAGGGAGGACCTTCGATATCGAGACCCCGACCGCCGCGCCGGGGACATCCCGGCCTCGTTCGCCGCCGACGCCTCGGTGGTGGCCGCCGACACCGGGGGCCAGCTCGCCCACCGGGACCTGATCGCGGCCAACGACCGGTTGCGGCCGAAACGGTGGGCGGCCGGGCCCGACGCCTGGTGTGTGGTCGGCAACGGCCTGTCGAACCAGACCTTCGTCCGGGGTCCCGAGGGTCTCATCGCCATCGATACCGGTGAGTGCGTGGAAGAGATGGCCGCGGCCATCGCCCAGATCCGCACGGTGACCGACGAGCCGATCGTGGCCGTGATCTACACCCACTTCCATTATGTGTCCGGCACCACCGCCGTGTTCGACGACGCCGGCGGGCGGGTCCCGGTCTGGGGTCACGCCCGGATCGCCGTCAACCGTCAGCGGGTGGGCGGGGAGGTCAGCCCGTTCGGCGGGCGTGGCCTGGCCCACCAGTTCGGCATGACCCTGCCCGGCGACGGTCCCGACGGGCTGGTCAACGTGGGCCTCGGGCGGGCGTTCCGGATGCCCGAGCACGCCCCGTACACCCCCGGCTACGCGGCCCCGACCAACACCTTCTCGGAACCGACCACCGCGACCGTGGCCGGTCTCCGGGTGGAGTTCACCCCGGCCCCGTCCGACGCGGATGACTCGGCCACCATCTGGTTCCCCGACCTCCGGTTGGCGGTCAACAACCTGGTCTGGCCGGCCCTGTTCAACGTGTTCGCCATCCGCGGCGAGGAGTACCGGGACCCCCGGATCCTGCTGGCCGGCCTCGACCATCTCGCGGGTCTCGGGGCCGACCATCTGATCGGGGCCCACGGCCCACCCCTCGAAGGGGCCGATGAGATCCGCGACGGGATCATCCGGTACCGGGACTCGATCCAGTACCTGTGGGACCAGACGGTCCGGGGTATGAACCGGGGCCTGTCGATCGACGAGCTGGTCCGGTTCGTCCAGCTTCCCGCCCTCTACGGCGAATCCCCGCTGACCAGCCAGACCTACGGCCTGGCCGAGCACCATGTCCGCCAGATCCACACCGGGTTGAAGGGCTGGTTCGACGACCGCGACGATCGCCTGTTCTCGATGGCCCCCGATGACCGGAGCCGGCGGCTGATCGAGGGCTTCGGCGGTGCCGAGGAGGTCCGGCGGAAGGCGGACGAGGCGCTCGCCGCCGATGACGTCCGGTGGGCCCTGGAGCTGGCCTCGTGGCTGGTGCAGCGCGAGGTCGGCGACGACGGGAGGGCCGACGGGGGGACCACGGAGGATCGGGGACGGCTGGCCGCGGTGCTGCGCACCATCGGCCAGCGGACCATGTCGGCCAACGTCCGGAACTGGGCGCTGACCCGGGCCCTGGAACTCGAGGGCCGGCTCGACCTCTCCCGGTTCCGGACCCACCGGTTCCCCCGCCCGGTCACCCTGGCCGACCCGACTCAGGCGGTCCGGGTGCTGCGGGTCGTGCTCGACCCCGACGCCGTGATCGGTGTCGACGAGCAGGTGGCCTTCGATTTCGGGCCCGACCACCCCCCGGTCGGTCTGCACATCCGCCACGGGGTGGCCGTGCCCACCACCGGCGGGGGAGCGGCCATCACGGTCCGCACCAGCGCGGCGACCTGGGCCGAGGTGCTGGCCAACAAGACCACCCTCGACGAGGCCATCGCCGCCGGTTCGATCACCGTCGACGGTGACGGAGCCCGAGCCCGTTCGATCCTGGCCGCCTTCGACCATCCCGCCCTTCGGGCCCGGTAGGCGTCGGCTCGTCCAGGGTCCGGACGAGCCGAGCGGCCTGGGTACTCGCCGCCCGGGGGGCGACGAGGGCCAGTTTCGCGGCCGCCCGGACCAGGGCCACCGTGGGTTCGTCCGGACCCCAGGACCAGTCGCGCCCGGCGGCCGCCGACAGTTCGGCGACGGCCACGGCCAGATCGAGACGATGACGGTCGAGCTCGTCCAGATCCCGGACCGCCAACACCTCCACCAGCGCTCGGGCGGTGGCCGCGCCCGCCCCCGGGCCGGGACGGTTGGTCGGTGGGCGCAGGGTGGTATCGACGGATGAACCGAACATAGGACTATTATTGGCCCGATGAAGGGGTCCAAATCGAGAGCCAATGGCCCGGGAATGGTCCACGAAAAGGCCCATGAATTGGACCAAGCCAACGTTGCGGGTCGGTCCCAACCGGAAGCCGGTCGGATCTCGGTCGACCAGCTGGCGGCCTTGCTCGGCCTGTGGAACACCGGCCCCGGGCCGCTCTACCATCAGCTGTCGACCGCCATCGGCACCCTGGTCGAGACGGGACGGCTGCGGCACGGCGTCCTCCTGCCCCCGGAGCGCAGCCTGGCCGCCGCCCTCACCGTGTCGCGGGGGACGGTGGTCTCGGCCTACACCAGGCTGGCCGACCAGGGGAAGGTGGATCGCCGGCAGGGGAGCGGCACCCGGGTGGCCAGTGCCACCCACCCGCCTCCCGGCTCGGCCGATCGGATCGTTGACCGGTTGCTCGAGGTCCACCCCGACGCCATCGACCTGCTCATGGCCATGCCCCGCATGTTGCCCCGGGTGCTCGACACCGTCCGCTCCGTCGACCTCGGGGAGCACGCCTCCCTGCTCGACGAGGTCGACGCGGCCGGCCTGATGCCGGTCCGGCGCCGGATCGCCGAACTGGTCACGGCCGAGGGCCTGGCCACCACCGCCGATCAGATCCTCGTCACCACCGGGGCCCAACAGGCCCTGTCGCTGGCCCTCCGGCTGCTGGTGCAGCCGGGTGATGTGGTGGTGACCGAGGCGGCCACCTGGCCCGGCCTGCTCGACACCGTCACCGGACTCGGCGGCCGGATCCGGCCCGTCCGGACCGACCACGACGGTTTGGTTCTCGAGGATCTGCGCCGAGCGCTGATCCACGATCGCCCGGTGGCCATGGCCCTGAGCCCCTACCACCACAATCCCACCGGTGCCTTCCTCCCGGCCGGGCGGCGCAGCCAGCTGCTGGCGCTGGCCGCCGAGTTCGAGGTGCCCCTGATCGAGGACCGGGTGATGGCCCGGCTCGGTATCGAGGCGGCGACCCCCCGACCCCTGCTGGCCGACGCGACCCCGGCGGTGGCGGCCAGGGGCGTGATCGTCGACTCGTTGAGCAAGGTCTCGTGGCCCGGGCTGCGGGTCGGCTGGATCCGGGCCGATGTCCAGGCCGTGGACGAGTTCCGGCGTCTCCGCTTCCTGCTCGACCTCTACTCGGCCGTTCACTCCCAGCTGGCCCTGCTTCCGGTCATCCACCAGCTCGAGTCGATCGTCGCCGAACGGGCCGAACAGCTCCGCGGCGGCCGCGACGTCCTGCACGAGGCGATCCGGGAAACCCTGCCGGACTGGCAGGTCCGCCGGCCCCGCGGCGGGCTGGTGCTGTGGGTCGAGCTGCCGGAGCCGGTGGCCGAGGAGTTCTGCCGGCACGCCGCCCGTCACGGGGTCCTGGTGGCGAGCGGCCGGCAGTTCGGCTCCGACGGCAACCGCCACGTACGGTTGCCGTTCACCACCACCCGGGCGCAGCTGCGGGAGGCCGTCCACCGGCTGGCCGCGGCCTGGGAATCCTTCGAACCGGGCCCATCCCCGGTCAACGCCGGCGTTCCGACCTGGTGATCGGCGGGGCCCCGGGGATCAGAACCCCAACGACCGGCCCACGATCTCCTTCATGATCTCGTTGGTGCCGCCGTAGATCTTCTGGACCCGGGCGTCACGGTAGGCGCGGGCGATCGGGTACTCCTCCATGTAGCCGTAGCCGCCGAACAGCTGGAGGCAGCGGTCGATGACCGAGCACTCCAGATCGGTGCACCACCACTTCGCCTCCGCCTCATCGTCGGCGGTCAGCTCCCCGGCGAGGTAGGCCTCGACCTGCCGGTCGATGAACACTTGGGCGATGTCGAGCTCGGTCTTCATCTCGGCCAGGGCGAACCGGGAGTTCTGGAACGAACCGATCGGCTGCCCGAACGCCTGCCGTTCCCGGCAGTACGCCAAGGTCCATTCGAACGCGGCCAGGGCATGGTTGATGGACCCGACCGACAACGAGAGGCGTTCCCGGGGCAAGTTCTGGACCAGATGGAAGAAGCCCTGACCCTCCTCGCCGCCGAGGAGGTTGGCCGCCGGTACCCGGACGTCGGCGAAGAACAACTCGGCAGTGTCCTGGGCGTGCAGCCCGATCTTGTCGAGGTTCCGGCCCCGGGTGAACCCCGGCATCCCTTCCTCGACCACGAGCAGGCTCATGCCCCGGTGGGCCTGGGAAGGGTCGGTCTTGGCCGCCACGATGACCAGGTCGGCGTTGATGCCGTTGGTGATGAACGTCTTGGACCCATTGAGCACATAGTCGTCACCGTCGCGGATGGCGGTGGTGGCGATCCCGGCCAGGTCGGAGCCGGTGCCGGGCTCGGTCATGGCCACGGCGGCCATGAGCTCGCCGGAGGCGATGCCGGGCAGCCAGCGGGCCTTCTGGTCGTCGTCGGTCAGGTGCATGAAGTACGGAAGGCAGATGTCGTTGTGGAGGGTGATGCACATCCCCGACCCCATCACCCCGGCCCGCTGGATCTCCTCGTTGATGATCACGTTGAAGCGGAAATCGTCGACCCCGCCGCCGCCCAGCGATTCGGGGATCTCCATACCCAGGAAGCCGTTCGCCCCGGCCTTGGTGAACATGGCCTTGTCGACCAGGCCGGCTTCCTCCCACGCGTCCGCGTTGGGGGTGATCTCCCGGGCCACAAAGCTCCGGAACGATTCGCGGAACAGTTCGTGGTCGTCGTCGAACAGGGTGCGCTTCAGCATCGGTGCTCCTGACCCGGTCGGGCCGAACGTGGGGGGACCGACCCCGGCGGCCGGCCGTGTGAGACGGTAGCCAAAGACCCCTGGCCACCGTGAACCCACAGCGGAGCCGGTTGGCCTACGCTACGAGGCCGATGGTCCCGACCGTTCTCATCGTCGCCGGCGGCGATCGACCCTCACCCGGCGCCGTCGAGGCGGTGGGCCCGGTCGACCGCTGTATCGTCGCCGACTCGGGACTCGACCATGCCTACGCTCTCGGCCTCCACCCCGACCTCCTGGTCGGCGACCTCGATTCGGTGTCGCCGGGCGGTCTGGCCCGGGCCGAGGCCGAGGGGATGCCGATCGAACGGCATCCGGGCCGCAAGGCCGAAACCGATCTCGAGCTGGCCCTCGCCGCCGCCGTGGCCGACGAACCGGTCCGGGTGGTGGTACTGGGCGCCGGTGGCGGTCGTCTGGATCACGCGGTGGCCAACCTGCTGTTGCTGGGCGACGACCGGTTCGCCGGCGTCGACCTCGACGCGGTGGCCGGCGGGGCCTGGGTGACGGTCGTACGGTCCCGGCCGCGGCGGCTCCGCGGCTCGGTGGGTGATCTCGTATCCCTGCTCCCCATCCACGGGGACGCCCGGGGCGTGACCACCACCGGACTCGAATACCCCCTGGTCGACGCCACCCTGGTGGCCGGCGCCGGTCGGGGCGTGAGCAATGTCATCGTCGCCCCGGACCCCACCGTGGTGGTGGACGCCGGGGTGCTGATGGCCATTCAGCCCGACGCCATCGGGGCGTCCGGGCCGGGCGGAACCGGAACCGGCGGCCACGAGGGAGACGCCGTCGCCGGATGACCACCGCCGAATCGGTGGACGCACCAACCCGGGTGTCCACCCCCATACCTGATCGTCCGCCGGGTGCTGCTCGGCGGACGGTGCGTTCGCCCGCGCCGGAGCGCCACCAGGATCGTCCGGCCGGTTCCGGCCGCGATCATCGACGATCCGGGTGGGAGCGAATAGTGCTTGTGTTCAACACCTTGATGATGGCGGCCGCGTTGGGCGCGGCCGGGATGCTGGCCCTGGCTGCCCAGAAGGCGGGGTCGGTGGCCCGGGTGCCACTCGACCGTTCCCTGACCCCGACCCCGACCGAGCGGGGTGACCGGGTGGTCAACATCCTGCTCGTCGGGTCCGACTCGTCGGACAACCTCGACCCGGACGACCCGGTCCAGATCGGGCGGCACGGCGAGCGCCTGGCCGATGTGATCATCCTCGCCCACATCGACCAGCGCACCGGCCAGGCCGCCCTCCTGTCGCTTCCCCGCGACCTCTGGCTGCCGATCGCCGACACCGGCCGGAGCGACAAGATCAACCGGGCGTTCGTCGTGGCCGGGCCCTCGGGTCTGATCGACACGATCGAACAACGATTCGACATTCCCATCCATCACTACGTCAATGTGGACTTCGCCGGTTTCGAGGGCCTGGTCGAGGCCGTCGGCACGGTGGACGTCTCCTTCGACGCCCCCGCCCGGGACTGGAACGTGAACGCCGACCCGCCCCGGTCGCAGACCGGGTTCATCGTGGACACACCCGGCTGTCACGCCCTCGGACCCCGCGAGGCACTCGCGTATGTCCGCTCGCGCTACTACCAGACCCAGGGCGACGACGGGGTCTGGCGCACCGATCCCAGCAGCGACCTGGGTCGGATCGAACGTCAGCAGGACTTCCTGCAGCGGCTGTTGCAGGCCGCCATCGACGACGGTGCCCGGAACCCCGTGGTCCTGGCCGACCTGATCGACACCGGGATCGAGAACGTGGTCATCGACTCCGAACTGAGCCCGGCCGTCCTGCTCGATCTGGCCCAGGCCTATCGGGGTTTCGAGCCCGATGACCTGCAGACCTTCACCGTGCCGGCC
>JBKDZN010000173.1:0-8142 GCA_047971245.1 Acidimicrobiales bacterium | reverse complement strand
GCCCAGGCCGTCACCGAGATGGACCGTACCCCGTCCGGCCAGGTTGGATCGGGCCAAGCGCGTCGCGACGGGATCGATGTCGACCGCGTGGAGTTCCGTGTCGGGCCGGTCGGCGATCAGGGCAAGACCCAAGGCGCCGGACCCGCAGCCCAGGTCGACCACCACCGGCCCCCCGCCGGCGGCCGGGGCGGTGGGGTCCGGCCCCGCCGCCGGTGGTGGGGGCATGCGGCGTCGGGCCACGCCGACCAGGAGGTCGCTGCGGTGCCGGGGGACGAACACCCCGACCCCGGTCGGTACCCGGACACCGGCCACCTCGGCCCAGCCGACGATCAGTTCGAGGGGCTCGCCGGCCACCCGTCGTTCGACCATGGCCCACGCCGACGCCTCGACGTCGGCGGCACGAGCATCCTGGTCGGCCCCGGACACCGACCGGGGGGACGGGGAACCGGCAGCAGCCGCCGACCAGATCAGATCGGCCTCCTCCTCGGCGAACACGCAGCCCCCGGACCGCAACCGGTTGGCCAATCGGGGCCGCAGGGCGGCGCCGCGGATCCCGTCTTCGGTCTCAGGGTCCTGATGCCGGGCCGGGCTGGGATCCTGGGTCATACCGGGCCAGGGTAGGGCCGGCTTGGGGAGGCAGCCCCGATGCGGAGCGGCTGCCTCCCCAAGGGCGGCGGCGGCAGTCACGGCGGATTGTGACTGCTGCGTGAACGGTGAACCCCTTTGGCGGATTGGGTTCATCCGTTGGTCTGTTTCTAGCCAGTCATCCCTTGCACTGGCAACGAAAAGGACGCGTATAGCTGGATTACCTAAACGATATATAGCTACAGATATGTACTTGTGAAAGCACCGCGATTCATCGCGATGGTCTCCGACCATTCGCCGGGACGATCCGGCGCGTCAGGCGGCCGGGGGGCGCCCCGGCTACCGTGCGCTCCATGACGAGCAGCTTCTCCCGGGTACCGGTGGTGAGTCTGGCCGGCTGGTCGGGCGGTGAGGAGGCCCGCCGCGCCCTGGCCGACGAGGTCCGGCGCCACTGCCATGAGATCGGCTTTCTCACCGTGGTCGACCATGGGGTCGACCACGGCCTCATCGACGAGGTCTTCGCCACCATGGAACGCCTCTTCGACCTGCCCGAGGCGGAGAAGCACCGGATCGACAAGCACAACTCCCCCCACTTCCGGGGCTGGGAGGCCACCGGGTCGGAGTACACCAACAACCGGCGGGACGTGCGGGAACAGGTGGATCTGTGGTCGGAATGGCCGGCCCGCCCGGCCGGGACCGAACCGGCGTACCTGCGCCTCCTCGGCCCGAACCAGTGGTTCCCCGAGGCGGTCCTGCCCGGCTACCGGGAACTGCTCGGTCGCTGGTTCGACCAGATGGGCGGCCTGGCCCGCCGCCTGATGGCGATCATGGCCATGGGGCTCGGCTTCGACCCGGATGCCTTCGAGGCCCGGTTCGGCGACGAGCAGATGTCGCTGACCAAGCTGATCCACTACCCCCCCACGCCGGCGGGTGAGGCCGGGGTCAACGCCCACCACGACGCCGGGTTCCTGACCATCCTGGCCCCGGGGCCGACCCCCGGCCTCCAGGTGGAGAACGGTGACGGTGACTGGGTCGCCGTTGAGGCCGAGCCCGGCTCGCTGGTGATCAATCTCGGCGAGATGCTCCAGGGCATGACGGCCAACTACTTCGTCGCCACCCCGCACCGGGTGATCACCGACCGGGAACGCTACTCGGCCGCCTACTTCCACGGCCCGTCCCTCGACACCCCGCTGGTGCCCCTGCCCCTCGCCCCCGAGCTCCTGGCCGCGGTGCACGCCAGCGCCCGCCATGCCAACGCCGGCTACATGGCCAGCCGGGACGAGACCCGGGCGGGGGTGGCCGACATGGCCAGCCGGCACAAGCCCAACACCTACGGGGAGCAGATCTGGAACTACTTCTGCCGCAGCTACCCCGAACTGGTGGCCACCCATCATCCGGACCTGGTCGACGCGGGTTGAGGCCGACCGTGCCGCAACGATGATCGATCTCCGTTCCGACACCGTCACCACCCCCACCTCGGCCATGCGGGAGGCCATGGCGGTCGCCGCGGTTGGCGATGACGTCTTCGGCGACGACCCGACGGTGACCCGGCTCGAGGACACCGTGGCCGACCTGCTCGGCCGGCCCGCCGCGGTGTTCGTCGCGTCGGGCACCCAGAGCAACCTGTGCGCCCTGCTGGCCCACGCCCAGCGGGGCGACGAGTACCTGGTGGGGGGGGGCGCCCACTGCTACCGCTTCGAGGCGGGCGGGGCCGCCGTGCTCGGGAGCATCCAACCCCAATCGGTTCGGGAGCGAGCCGACGGCCGCCTCGATCTCGACCACGCCGAGTCAGTGATCAAACCCGACGACCCCCACTTCGCCCGCACCCGGCTGCTGTGCCTGGAGAACACCCGGGACGGCCAGGTGCTCCCCCTCGACCACCATCTCGAGGCCCGGGGCCTGGCCGAGCGGTACGGTCTCGGCCTCCACCTCGACGGGGCCCGGCTGTGGAACGCCGCCGTGGCCCTCGGTGTCGAACCCGCCGCGGTGGCCGACGGGTTCGACACCGTCTCGGTCTGCCTCTCGAAGGGGCTCGGCGCCCCGGTGGGGTCGGTGCTCGCCGGACGGGTCGACCTGATCGCGGCCGCTCGTCGCTGGCGCAAGATGTTGGGGGGCGGGATGCGGCAGGCCGGAGTGATCGCCGCCGCCGGCCTGGTGGCCCTGGACGACCGCCACCGGCTGGTCGACGACCACCGCAACGCCGGCCGCCTGGCCGAGGGGTTGGCCGCGGTCGCCGGGGTGACGGTGACCCGCACGGCCACCAACATGGTCTTCGTCCGCTTCCCAGCCGCCGGCATCCCCGCCCTGACCACCGCCTACGCCGCGGTTGGCATCCGGGTCCTGATGAACCGGCGCCCCGGCCAGGAGACCCGTCTCGTCACCCACCGGGACGTCACCGGCGACGACATCGCCACCGTCGTCGCCGTCACCGCGGCCGCCCTCCAGCCGGCCTGAACGACCGGCCCGCGGGTTCGGGCCGGTCCGGACGGGCCGGGCTCGGCACCCCTATGCGATACTGGGCCTCCGCCGGGCCCGGCTCGGGGCCCGGCCCGTTCGTGGCGCCGTCCGTGGGCGCCAGGCCAGCCAGCGGGAGCACGCATGACCGCCCCAGGAACCTCACCATCCTCCGAACCGGCCGAAGGGCCCGGCCCGTCCGGCCGCCCGGTCGACGACCCGGACTACGCCGCCTACCGGGAGGCGTTCGACGCGGCCCGGCCGCGGGAGGTGCCGTTCGAGACGATGTCCGGTGTGCCCGTCGAACCGGTGTACGGATCCGGGCCCTACCCGGGCCAGTACCCCTACACCCGGGGCGTGTACACCTCGATGTACCGCTCCCGGCTGTGGACCATGCGCATGTTCGCCGGGTTCGGCACTGCCGAGGACACCAACACCCGGTTCAAGGAGCTGCTGGCCAACGGGGGCACGGGGCTGTCGACCGCGTTCGACATGCCCACCCTGATGGGCCGGGACTCCGATTCGGGCTGGTCGGTCGGTGAGGTGGGGCGGGCCGGGGTGGCCATCGACACCCTGGCCGACATGGAGGATCTGTTCGCCGGGATCGACCTGTCCGGGGTGTCGACGTCGATGACCATCAACGGTCCGGCCGCCATCGTGCTGGCCATGTACGTGGCCGTGGCCGAGAAGGCGGGGGTGGAGCGGGCCGCGCTGGCCGGCACCATCCAGAACGACATCTTCAAGGAGTACCAGGCCCAGAAGGAGTACATCTATCCGCCCCGACCGTCGGTCCGGATCGTCACCGACATGATCCGCTTCACGGCGGAGGAGATGCCCCGGTGGCATCCGGTGTCGATCTCGGGCTACCACATCCGGGAGGCGGGCAGCACCGCGGCCCAGGAGCTGGCCTTCACCCTGGCCAACGGGTTCGCCTATGTGGAGGCGGCCATGGCGGCCGGGGTCGACGTCGACGTGTTCGCCCCCCGCCTCAGCTTCTTCTTCAACAGCCACATCGACTTCTTCGAGGAGATCGGCAAGTTCCGGGCCGCCCGCCGCATCTGGGCCCGGTGGATGAAGGAGCGGTACGGGGCCCGCAACGAGCGGTCCATGCTGTGCCGGTTCCACACCCAGACCGCCGGGGTGTCGCTCACCGCTCAGCAGCCGGAGAACAACATCGCCCGGGTGGCCATCCAGGCCCTGGCCGGGGCCATCGGCGGCACCCAGAGCCTGCACACCGACTCCTTCGACGAGGCCCTGGCCCTGCCGACCGAGAAGGCGGCCCGGATCGCCCTGCGGACCCAGCAGATCGTGGCCCACGAAACCGGGGTGGCCAACGTGGCCGATCCCCTCGGCGGCGCCCCCTATGTGGAGTGGATGACCGACGAGATGGAACGGCGGGCCGAGGCCATCTTCGCCCATCTCGACGACCTGGGGAACGGGTCGATCCTCGAGGGGGTCTATGCCGGGATCGAGAACGGCTACTTCGTGGGCGAGATCGCGGACGCCGCGTACCGGTTCGAGCGTGAGGTCAACGAGGGCCGTCGGGTCATCGTCGGGGTCAACCAGTTCACCGACGGCAACAGCGGGGCGCAGGAACTGCTTCGCATCGACGCCGAGACCGAGGACTACCAGCGCAAACGGTTGGCCGACGTCAAACAGCGCCGCAACGACGAGGCCGTGCGGGCCGCCCTGGCCGAGGTCACCGAGGTGGCCCAGGACCCGACCCGTAACCTGATGCCCGCCATTCTCGACGCCGTCCGCACGTACGCGACCCTGGAAGAGGTAGTGAAGGCCATGGAGACCGAGTTCGGCACCTACGTCGAGAAGGCCATCATCTGATGGCGGGCACCGACACCACCACGGCCGACGAATCCACCACCGACCCGGCCCCGATCGGCGACGCCAACCTCCGGGTCATCCTGGCCAAGCTGGGACTCGACGGCCATGACCGTGGGCTGAAGGTGGTGGCCCGGATCCTGCGGGACGCCGGGATGGAGGTCATCTACCTCGGTTTGCGGCAGACCACCGATTCGATCGTCGCCGCCGCCGAGCAGGAGGACGCCGATGCCATCGGGCTGTCCATGCACAACGCCGGCCACATGACCCTCGCCCCGGCGATGGTCAAAGCCCTGGCCGAGGCCGGACTCCCGATCCCGGTGGTGGTGGGTGGCATCGTGCCCGATGACGACGTGGAACGGCTGCGGGAGGCCGGCGTGGCCGCGGTGATCGGCCCCGGAGCGTCCGCGGAGGAGGTGGCTCGCTGCGTGCATGACGCCGTGGCCACCGCCTCATGACCCGACCGTCCCGACCCCGCCCCGCACCGACCGTTTCCCCCGAGGGGAGCACGCGCCGGGCCCGGCCCGACGTGGCCGAGCTGTACACCGAGGCCCGCAACGGCGGCCGCCGGGCCCTGGGCCGGCTGTTGACCCTGGTCGAGCGGGGTGGCGCCGAGGCCGACCGGATCAGCGAGCTCGCCCACCCCGACTCGGGCAAGGCCCATGTGGTCGGGATCACGGGTGCCCCCGGAGCCGGCAAGTCGACCCTGACCGGGCAACTGGTGTCCCTCCTGGTCGGCCAGGGGCGCCGACCGGCCATCCTGGCCGTCGACCCGTCCTCCCCGCTCAGCGGTGGGGCCATTCTCGGCGATCGGATCCGGATGGACGACGTGGTCGACCCCGGCGGGGAACGTTCCTTGGCCTTCATCCGGTCGATGGCCACCCGCGGTCATTCGGGTGGTCTCGCCCTCGCTGTGCCGTTGGCCGTCCGGCTGTTCGACGCGGCCGGTTACGACCCCGTCATCATCGAGACCGTCGGGGTCGGCCAGGTGGAGGTGGATGTGGTCGGGGCCGCCGACACCGCCCTCGTGGTGGTCACCCCCGGCATGGGCGACGCTGTCCAGGCCAACAAGGCCGGCCTGCTCGAGGTGGCCGACGTGTTCGTGGTCAACAAGGCGGACCGGCCCGGGGCCGACGATGTGCGCCGAGACCTCGAACTGATGCTCGACCTGAGCCGGGTCACCGGCAAGGAGGCGGCCAACGAGTACCGACCGCCGATCATCATGAGTTCGGCCCTCGACGGCACCGGCGCGCCGGAGGTGTGGGACGCCGCGCTGGCCCACCTCGACTATCTGGACTCCACCGGCCGTCGGGCCGCCCGGCGGCGCCACCGGATCCGTTCCGAGATCCGGTCGCGGATGGAGCAGCGACTCCTCGTCATGACCGACCGCCTCCTCGCCTCGCCCCAGGGGGCGACGGTACTGGCCGAGGCCGACGACGGCGCCATCCCGCCGACGACGGCGAGCGCCACCCTGCTCGACGCCTTGCTGGACGGTGCCGTCGATCCGTCGGTCTGATCCGTCCGGCCCGGGCGGCCGGTGGGCGTCAGCCGGTGAGGCCGTGTTCGGTGGCGTAGGCGTCGGCCAGGCGGGCCGGAGCCATGCACAGCCAGGCGTCGACCAGGAGGTCGGCCATCTCGTCGGGGTCGACCTCGTCGAGGCTGACGAGGATGGCGTCGTAGTTCTTGAAGTGGTCGATGGTGAAGGCGGCGTCGACCATGGCGATCACCGACGCCTTCTCCTCGGCGTCGCCCACACGAAGACCGGCGATCTCGCCCTCGGGGGCGGCGTCACCCAGCTCGGCGCGGTCCTTCTTGCCGAGGGGGCGGACCCACACGAACGTTTTCCCCTTCACCTTCCAGCACCGGTTGCCCCAGGTGGTGCCCTCCTCCACCTCGGGCAGGGCCACGGCGAGCTGTTCGATGTCGTCCCACGAGATCACGGTTCCCCCTGGTGGGCGGTTGATCGGTGGCCGGCCGGATCCCGGCCTCTACCCATCGTCACCCTGGTCGCCCCTGATCGTACCCAATGATCCCGCAACAACGGCCCGGAGTGGGGATGGACCGTCGTGTGGCGCACGTGGGAGAATCTGGGGCTGTCTCACGAACTGCCGGAGAATAAACCATGACGAACGCCTCCAAGCCCGTGTACGTGCTCGACGGGGTCCGCACCCCGATCGGCAAGTTCAACGGAGCCCTCGCCGGGTTCACCGGCGTCGACCTGGGCGGCCTGGCCATCGCCTCGGCCCTGGAGCAGACCGGTGTCGCCCCCGATCAGGTCGATCATGTGGTCATGGGGCACGTGCTGCTGGCCGGTGAGGGCCAGTCCGGAGCCCGCAACGCCAGTGTCAAGGGCGGTGTGCCCCTGAACGTGCCCGCCACCACCATCAACAAGGTGTGCCTCTCGGGTATCCAGGCCATCAACTACGCCTGGATGCTGATCAACAGCGGCCAGGCCGATGTGGTGGTCGCCGGGGGGATGGAGTCGATGACCAACGCCCCGTACCTGCTGCCCAAGGGCCGCAACGGCTACGGCTACGGCCACGGCCAGGTGCTCGATTCGTTGCTCTACGACGGCCTGACCTGCGCCATCGAGTCGGTGATCATGGGTGAAGGCACCGACCGGTACGCCGGCGCCGAGGCAATCCCCCGAGCCGAGCAGGACGCCTTCGCCGCCGAGTCGCACGAGCGGGCGGCCCGGGCCATCAAGGAAGGCATTCTCGAATCGGAGATCGCCCCGGTTTCGGTCCCGCAGCGTCGGGGCGAACCGATCGTGTTCAGTGAGGACGAGGGGGTGCGGCCCGGCACCGACGCCGATGGCCTGTCCGGTCTCCGGCCCGCCTTCACCAGCGACGGCACGGTGACGGCCGGCAACGCCTCGCAGCTCTCCGACGGCGCGTCGGCCATGATCGTCGCTTCGGCCGACGCGGCCGAACGGCTGGGGATCGCCCCGCTGGCCGAGCTCGTCTCCTACGGCATGGTGGCCGGGCCCGACAACTGCTCGCTGCTGCACCAGCCGTCGCTCGCCATCCGGGCCGCCATCGACCGGGCCGGTCTGCAGGTGGGCGACGTCGACCTGTTCGAGATCAACGAGGCGTTCGCCGCGGTGGCCCTGGCCTCCATGGCCGATCTCGGGGTGTCGTCCGACATCGTCAACGTCAACGGTGGCGCCATCGCCCTCGGCCACCCCCTCGGCATGTCCGGCAACCGGATCTCGCTGGCCGTCGCCCACGAACTGCGCCGCCGTGGTGGTGGCGTTGCCGCGGCCGC
>JBKDZN010000172.1:0-9035 GCA_047971245.1 Acidimicrobiales bacterium | reverse complement strand
CCTGATCGGCCTGGAGCGTCACGGGGTCACCGGCACCGATGACACTCCCCTCCTCGTCACGGGCGCGTCAGGCGGCGTGGGCGGCTCGGCCGTTGCGTGGGCGGCCGCAGCCGGCCATGTGGTGGCCGCCTCGACCGGTCGGCCGGAGAACGCCGACGAGCTGACCGCCCTCGGGGCCACCACCATCGTCAACCGGGCGGAACTGACCGATGCCCCGGAACGCCCCCTGCTCAGCGAGCGGTGGGCGGGTGCCATCGACGCGGTCGGCGGGGCCACGCTAGCCCACGTCCTGGCCGAGGTGGCCTACGGCGGTTCTGTGGCGGCATGCGGGCTCGCCGGCGGGAACGGGCTCGACACCACCGTCATCCCGTTCCTGCTGCGGGGGGTCAATCTGCTCGGGATCGACTCGGTGATGTGCCCGGCCCCTCAGCGGCTCGAGGTCTGGCAGCGGATCGCCGGGGCCGATGCGACCAAGGCCCTGGATTCCCTCACCCACGAGGTCGGCCTGTCGGAGGTCGCTGCCCTCGCCCCCGAGATCCTCGCCGGGAGGGTGAAGGGACGCACCGTCGTCGACTGCTCCCGGTAACGGCCGTCGGCGGGTCTCGAACCCGCAGGACCGGAGAGGACGACCCGAGCGTTGGCGTGGCGGGCGCCTGGCCGGGCAGGATGGTCGCCATGACCGTCGAGCTGGCTGTTACTGACCCTTCGGAGCTGGGCCTCGACCCGGACCGGCTCCAACGAATCGACCGGTTCATCGCCGAGCAGTATCTCGATACCGGCAAGTTCCCGGGCTTCACCCTCCTGGTCAGCCGGCGTGGCCGGATCGGCCACCTGTCGACCCAGGGGTTCCGTTCGGTCGAGACCGGAGCGCCGATGACACCAGACACCCTGGTGCGCATCTATTCGATGAGCAAGCCGATCACGTCGGTGGCGATGCTGACGCTCTACGAACAGGGCAAGTACCGGCTCGACCAGCCCGTGGCCGACTTCATCCCGTCCTGGGCCGACCTGCGGGTCTGGTCCGACGGCAACCCGACCGCCTACTCCACCACCTATCCCGAACGGTTGATGACGATCCGGGATCTGTTCACCCACACATCGGGCTTGACCTACGCGTGGATGCAACGCCATCCAGTCGACGCGCTCTACCGGGAGAAGGGGGTTGACGCGGAGCACAAGCTGGAAGACTGGGTGGAGATTCTCGCTGAGCTGCCCCTACTGTTCTCGCCGGGTTCACAGTGGTCCTACAGCGTGGCCACCGACGTCCTCGGACGCTTGGTGGAGGTGATCTCGGGCCGACCGTTCGATCAGTACCTTCGGGAGGCGATCTTCGAACCGCTCGGCATGTCCGACACCGGATTCTGGGTCGACGACGACCGGGCCGACCGGTTCGCGTCGAACTACTGTGTCCCCGCCTTGTCCCCCTTCGGCGTCCCCCCAGGAGCAGAGGGATCCAAGAAGGTCCTGCTCGACGACGGCGGTCAGGACAGCCAGTTCCGGAAGCCACCGGTGTTCCAGTCCGGGGGCGGTGGCCTGGTCTCCACGATCGCCGACTACCACCGCTTCACCCAGATGCTGCTCCAGGGTGGCGCCCTGGAGGGGAACCGGGTGCTCGGTCCGAAAACGATCCGCTACGCCACCCAGAACCATCTGCCGGGCGGCAAGGACCTGGCCGACATGGGTCAGGCCGTGTTCAGCGAGACCAACTACGACGGTGTCGGCTTCGGCCTCGGGTTCTCTGTGGTCCTCGACCCGTCCGAGGCCCAGGTCATCGCCTCACCCGGTGAGTTCGCCTGGGGCGGAGCGGCGTCAACCCTGTTCTGGATCGACCCGGCCGAGGAGCTGGCGGTGATCGGCCTCACCCAGCTGATGCCATCATCGGCCTATCCGATCCGGGCCCAGCTGCGGCCGATGATCTACGCCGCCCTCACGGATTGACCGCCGCTTGACCGGTTGGCCACGGTCGGCGGCGCCGCGGTGAACGTCACCGGCCACATTGCGGTGACCACCGCCGCCCTTGCCTCGAGGTCGCCCGGTCACGCCGACACCCGGCGGTCTTCGGCAATTGAGGTCCCGGTGGTGGCCCTGGGCGCTGCCCTGCCGGATCTGGCCTCGATGGGCCACTTCCGGCTGTTGGGGAAGGCCCGCCCCGGGTCCGACCTCGCGGTCGGCATCGACGCCCACCACACCACCGACCACCATTTTCATCGCCACCCCTGGTTCCTCGAACTGAGCGGGGACACTGCCCGGAGGTTGACAGATGTTGGCCTGTCCCGGGGGGCGGCCCGGGCGTGCGGACATGTCGGTGTCGAACTCCTGATCGACGGTCGCCTCTGGCGGGAGGGTGTAGTGCGAACGGCCACCCGACGGACGTTCAGGCAACTCGCATCCCTCCTCGACGGGGACGACGCCGAGCTCGCCGGGCTGGTGGTTCCGAACCGTCGTGCCGCCTGGCTCACCCATCTCGAACGGTTGTCCACGGGGGACCCACCGGCCGATCAGGACGACCCAGCGGCCACCGCCGGCCGACTGTTCCGCATCCTGCAGCGTCGGCCCCGACTCCGGTTCGACGCCGAACACATCCCCCTCGTCGAGGCGACCCTCGCTCAGGTCAACCCGGCGATCACCGCCCGAAGTCTCACCCTGGTCGACGAGCTAGCCGGCCGGGCGTTGGAGCCCCGCCGCTGACCCGACCCACTCCCCCGCTCGAGGTCAGTCCCCTCCGTCGCCCCGACGGGCCTTGGCCGCCTCGGCCACCAGCTCCTTGGCGTGCTGACGCGCCGAGGTCGAATCGGGCCGTCCCGACAGCATCCGGGCCAGCTCCACCGTTCGACCGTCATCATCGAGGAGCTGCACCTCGGACACGGTGGCGTGGTCGGCCTGCCGTTTGACCACCGCAAGGTGTGCGTCCGCGAACGCAGCCACCTGCGGGAGGTGTGTGACAACAAGCACCTGGTGCCGGTCGCCCAACGTGCTGAGTGACCGGCCCACGGCGAAACCGGCCTCACCGCCGATCCCGGCGTCGACCTCGTCGAACACCAGCACCGGCGGGGCCTCGGACAGCACGCTTCGCAGAGCGAGCATGGCCCGGGCGAGTTCCCCGCCCGACGCCACCTTGGCCAGCGGTTGGAGCGGTGACCCCGGATTGGCCGCCAGTTGGAACACGACCTGCTCACCCTCGTCTCCGGCCACCTCGATCCCGACCCGGGCCTTGGGCATCGCGAGCTCCCGCAGGTGACCTTCAATCGCCGCGGCCAGGTCGGGGGCTGCGTCGGTCCGGGCCCGGGCGACATCAGCGCGTGCCGCCGCCCGGGCCGCTTCAGCCTCGATCCGGCGGGCGTCGAGTTCGGCCGCCCGCCGATCGTGATCCTCGAGTTCGGCGAGCCGGTCGCTGAGCGCATCTCGCTCTTCGATCACGTCCCCGAGGGTGTCCCCGTATTTCCGGCACAACTGGTGAAGCAGCTGCCGCCGGGCCACGACCTCGGCCAAGCGGTCGGGATCGGGTTCGAGCGCCTCGCCCAGCCCGCGGATCTCATCACCGAGATCGTCGAGCTCGGCCACCAGATCGGCCAGCCGCCGGTGGGCGGCCGCGAACGGGGCCCGGTTGTCGATTCGGACGAGGGCGGCGGCCAACCGGTCCCGGGCACCGTCGTCGCCGACCAGGGTCTCCACGACCACTCCGGCGGCTTCCTGATGGTCGACCGCGTTGCCGAGCTGCTCCTCGGCACGGGCCAGGTCATCATCCTCGTCGGGGTGGGTGAGTCCCGCCGCGACCAGCTCGTCGACCTGGTAGCGGAGCAGATCGAGCTCCCGGGCCCGTGACCGTTCGTCGCCACCCAGTTCCTCGAGGGCAGCCGACACCCGCTGCACATCCCGTTCGGCCTGATCGAGTGCCGAACGGTCGACCTTGCCGAAGATGTCGAGTGCCTCCCGCTGGGCCTCGACCCCCAGCAAGGACTGATGGGCGTGCTGGCCATGAAGATCGACGAGGCGTCGGCCCACATCGGCCAGGGCCGACGCAGTCACCGGCCGACCGTTGATGTAGGCCCGGGAACGCCCCTCGACGACGATCACCCTGCTCAGGATGATCTCCTGACCATCGAGCAGGAACCGGCCGTCGATCACGGCCTCGCTCGCGCCGGGGCGGACCAGGCCGACGTCGGCCCGACCTCCAACCAGCATTTCGATCGCGTCGACGACGAGGGTCTTCCCCGCGCCCGTCTCGCCGGTAAGGGCGATCATGCCGGCTGGGACGGTGATGGTGAGGCGATCGATCACCCCGAGGTCGGAAACGGCCAGTTCAACGAGCATCAGCGGTCCCGGATCCCGAACTTCTCCTTGAGCACCTGGTGGAAGTCCCGGTCACCTCGGACCAGGAACCGGGCCTCCACTGGAGAGGCCCGGCAGACCACGGCCTCGCCGGGCTGCAACTCCCGTATCGATGCCCCGTCCAGACTCACCACCGCGGATCGGTGACCGACAATGGTCAGCCGGATCTCGCTGTCGGGAGCGAGCACCATCGGACGGTTGAACACCGTGTGGGCCGCGATCGGTGTGAGCAAAAGGGTCCGGAAATCCGGTTCGACGATCGGTCCCCCGGCCGACAGCGAGTAGGCGGTGCTCCCGGTCGGTGTGGCCACGATCAGCCCGTCGGCCAGGAAGGTGATGAACTCGCGGCCGTTGATCTCCACCGCGACCTCGACGGCCCGACCGCTCTCGGACCGGTCGATGACGGCCTCGTTGAGGGCCCGCCCGACCAGCTCACCGCCGGGTTCGGCGATGGCTTCCACCATCATGCGGCGTTCGGGCTCGAGCTCGCCGTTCTGCCACCAGCCGAGCGCGGCGACGAGCTGGTCGGGATCCACCTCGGCCAGGTAGCCGAGATGCCCGGCGTTCACCCCCAGGATGGGTACCCCGTGATCGGCGACCAGGGCGGTAGCCCGCAACATCGTTCCGTCGCCGCCGAGGCTCAGACAAGCGTCGAGGTCGGGCCCGAACCGTTCATCGTCGACGGCGAGTTCCGGCCGGCCGACCAGTTCGGCGTCGGCCTCGGGCATCACGGCGGAGACGCGGTGCCCGCACCAGTCGAGTGCGGCCTTGGCCAGCTCGAGGACTTCGGGTCGGTGGTGGTGGATGACCAGGCCCAAACGTTCAGGCATCGGTAGGCTTCCTCGGATCGGCGTCGGCGTCGGCCTGGTCCGCCGTGGCGTCGGTGGAAACGGTACCAAACCCGGCTGGACGGCAACCACCGTTTCGGTTGGGGGGACTCACCGGTCCCGGCGTCGCCGCCCGACCCCGCTGACCGTGCCGGTGAAACGCCGACGCTCGGCCCGGGCCAGCGAGCTACCCTGCCGGATCACCCCGACGAGATCCGCGATCATCCCGGCCGGATTCAAACAGCCCGTCGAGGACTGCCTCGGGTCGGCTCCATTGGTTGTGACCACATCCCGAGGATACGGCCCGGGGCGGCTCGTGACCGCACCCCGGCCTCGGGAGGACCGGCATCGGGTCAGGTACGGCACGGTCTGTGTGCCGCCGACCGTGTTCCGCTAGACCGTGTTCGGTTGACCCAAGGAGCGTCCACGATGACCCGACGGCAATGGCCGAACCCCCGCGAGCTGGCCCCGCTGCTCACACCGAAACGACCGACCTTCAGCCCGTCGCGCCGGCGGCTGGAGTCGGCCCACACCATCGCCGATCTGCGGGCCATCGCCCGGCGGCGTACACCTCGCGCCCCGTTCGACTACACCGACGGCGCCGCCGAGGGTGAGGTCTCGCTGGCCCGGGCCCGTCAGGCGTTCCAGGACATCGAGTTCCACCCCGATGTGCTGCGCGATGTCGAGCACGTGTCCAGCTCGGTCACGGTGCTCGGTGGGCCGAGCCGCTACCCGTTCGGTATCGCCCCCACCGGCTTCGCCCGCATGATGCACACCGAGGGTGAACGGGCCGGGGCGGGGGCGGCGGGCGCGGCCGGCATCCCGTTCACCCTGTCCACCATGGGCACCACCTCCATCGAGGGCGTGGCCGCCGCCAACCCCGGGGGCCGCAACTGGTTCCAGCTGTACATGTGGAACGACCGGGACCGCTCGATGGCGCTGGTGGATCGGGCGATCCACGCCGGCTACGACGCCCTGGTCGTGACCGTGGACGTTCCAATCGGCGGCGCCCGTCTGCGGGACCGGCGCAACGGTCTGACGATCCCTCCGGCCCTCACGGCCCGGACCGTACTCAACGCGATCTGGCGGCCCGGCTGGTGGTTCGATTTCCTCACCACCGAGCCGCTCCAGTTCGCCAGCCTCGACCGTTGGGACGGAACCGTGGCCGAACTGATCGACTCGATGTTCGACCCGACCGTCGATTTCGACGACCTGGCGTGGATCGCCGAACAGTGGCCGGGGCCTGTCGCCGTCAAGGGCGTTCAGACGCTCGAGGATGCGAGGCGGGTGGCCGATCTCGGCGTGGACGCCATCGTTCTGTCGAATCACGGGGGCCGCCAACTCGACCGGGCGCCGGTACCGTTCCATCTGCTGCCCGATGTGGTCGCCGACGTCGGTTCCTCAGTCGAGGTCATGGTTGACACGGGAATCATGTCCGGGGCCGACATCGTGGCCTGCCTGGCGCTCGGGGCCCGGTTCACCCTCGTCGGCCGGGCCTACCTGTATGGCCTGATGGCGGGAGGTCGACCCGGGGTGGACCGGGCGATCTCCATCCTGGTCGACGAGATCGAACGCACGATGCGCCTGTTGGGCGTGGCCTCAGTCGACGAGTTGGCGCCTCGCCACGTGACCCAGTTGGAACGACTGGTGCCCCGGGCCTGACCTGCCTGGGCCCGGGTTGGACGACCGCGACAGATCGGTGGGCCCGGCGGTTCACCGGCGGCGGGCCCTAGCCGGCCCCGCCTCAACCACCCTGCTGGTACGCCAGGGCACGGTAATTGCGCTGCGATACCACCTCGACAACGCGTCCGGGCCGGCGTCGCAACAACTCGGCTTCGATCCGTCCCAGGACACTCGCCCGCCCGGTGAGGAGCAGCGACCGCCGTCCCGACCGATCGAGGTGGCGTCCGATTTCGGCTCGGAGCCATGCGAGGTGGGACCGCTCACCGGCGTGGATGGCCAGGAGGGTCACGGCATCGAGGGTGTCGTCGGGTACTGCGACGGCGTGTTCGACCACCGCCGTCGTCCCTCGACCGAGGCCGGAGTGGTCGAGCAGTCGGCGGCTCGCCCGTAACGCCAACAGGTCCCGGGACGTCACCGACCGAATATGGTGCCCGTGACGGCCGACGAGCAGGGCCCGGTGGCCCTGGCCAGGTTCTACCACCACCGTCGGTTGGGGTTGGAGCCGACCAGCGACCCGGTCGAGGAGCTCGGTGGCCAGGTTGAGGGAGTCGAACTCGTCGATGCCCGCAACCGTCGTTGCCGTCCACCGGTTCCGGCCCACGGCGAACGCCGCGGTGGTCCGGTCGTACACACCCCGATCGAAAGCGGCAACGCCCGAGTCGGCTCCGATCGGCTGCCGTGGGCCGGCGGGGAACCGGGCCACGACCACATGGTACGACTTGTTACTCCGCTCCTCGAGGGTCTCCGCGCCCGTGTCGGCCACTGCGGCGACGATGTCGGCCGCCAACGGCAGGACCACGACCAGACCCAACATCCCACCGGGCACGGACCGGGTCGCTGCGTGGGCGACGAGGTCGTCGAGTACGACGAGTCCGGCCTTGCCGGGCAGATTGGCCACGATCAGGTCGTAGCGGTCGGCCGGTTCGAGTTCGTCGTAGCCGAGCGAGGCCACCACCCGGCTTCGGTCGTCCAGGCCGTTGAGGGCTACGTTGTGCCGGGTCGCGGCGCAGGCCAGTGCGTCACGGTCGGTGAACGTGGCGTGCGCCTCCGGGTTGAGCCCGGCGAGGACGATGCCCAGCACGCCGTGCCCGGAACCGAGATCCAGCACCCGCCCCCCCGGGGGCTGGGGTGCGGCCTGCAGGTATCGCAACAGCAGGGCGGATCCGCCGTCAATGCCGGCACTGGAGAATACGGTCGAGTAGAGATCGAACGCCGGTCGGGTCCGATGGAATGCGAACGAGGTCCGGCCGGTCTCGAAGAGGGCCAGTGGCGCAGTGCCGTGCGTCACCCGACCGCCGCGGCACGCTCAGCTGCATCACCGAAGTCTGGTCGGGCCGTGGCGATCTGTGCGAACAAGCGCCGGGCCCGCGACAGCTCACCGGCCCGTTCGTACAGATCAGCCAGTGCATACCACCGCCGCAGGTGGTGGAGCTGGGGTTGGCCGGTGGGTGCCGGAGCCCGATCCAGCAGGCGGATGGCCTCGGCCACGCGGCCACGATCGGCCAGGCCGCCCGCCTGGACGATCCGGCCTTCTTCCACGATCTCGGCCCCCGGCGAGGCGTCTCGCAGGTCCCGCCATGTCTGCTCGGCGTCCTGCCACCGGCCGAGACCCCGGTAGCAGTCCGCGATGACGGGATGTTGTTCGGTCGACCCGGTCATGGCGGCGAACGTCTCGAGGTCGGCCAGCGCCCGGTTCCAGTGGCCGAGCCGGTACTGGGTCAGGCCCCGTAGCTCGTATACCTCGGCCTCCCCTGGCGCCAGCCGTTCGATCGATGCGAGCAGACGTTCGGCGTCGGCGAACCGCTCGGCCCGGAACGCCGCAGCCGCTTCCCCCAGGCGACGCTGCAGCTTGGCCGACGTCTCCGGGGATACTCCGGCGAACTCGACGTGGCCTACGTCGACGACGGCCCGCTCCCGGCGCCGGGGCTTTCCCGACCGAACCGGCTTCGGATCGTCAACGCGTTCAATAACCACTTCGTCGCGCAACACCGGCGGCGGCGGAATCCGCTTGGCCCTATCGGCGCTACCAGCCGGCCTGCTCTCCCGACGCCCGTTCTCACCGGCACGCCCTGGGCGGCCTGGGTTAGCCCGCTCACCACCGCCGGCCCGCCGGGATCCCCCCTGCTGGCCTTGGCCTCCTCGTCGACCGGCCGCCGTCCGGCCCGGTCCGCTCCGTCCGCGAGCATTGCGGGGAGA
>JBKDZN010000171.1:0-3290 GCA_047971245.1 Acidimicrobiales bacterium | reverse complement strand
CGACCATCACGTGGGCCGACATCGACACCACCGCCGCCACCGCCACCCGGCCCGGCACGGCCTGAGAGGGATGGAGCAGGGCGATGCTGCCACCGTCACTGTGCCCCACGAGCACCACCCGCTCGAGTCCCTCGTCGGCCAGGAGGTCGTCCAGCCGCCGGGCCTCGGTGTGCATGAAGCGGGCCGGCCACGGGGACGGCGCCGGTGACCCCGAGCGGCCGTAGCCGGCACGGTCATAGGCCAGCACCCACCGGCCGGTGGCCTCGGCCAGGCGGGCGGGGAACGAACCCCAGGCACTCACCGACCCGAGTCCCTCGTGCAGCAGGACCAGCGGTGTCTCCGCCGCCGGCCCGACCCGGCGCTCCGCCGGGCCGGTTGGGTCACCGGCCGGGCTGAAGCATGTCCGGTTGATCATCGTCACGATCCCCTTCCCCGTCCGAACCCGGCTGCGTCACCGGCCCGCTTCGCCGGTTGCGCAGCCGGGACGCCACCACCCCGGCCAGGCCTTCGGGAGCGACGAAGGTCAGGATGACGAGGGCGACGCCGAACGCCAGTTCGTCGTTGGAGGTGATCCCGAGCCACCCGTTGAGCGCCGGGACCCCGGCCAGGGCGGCGGTGCCGACCACCCCGCCGGCCAGCTCGGCCACGCCCCCGACCACCGCGCCCGCGTACAACCGGAACGACAGGAACACGCTGTACTGGTCTTGGCTGACGAACGGGAACGCCAACACCCGCAGCCCCCCGGCCGTGGCGGCCAGGGCCGACGACACCGCGAACGCCCCGGTCTTGGTGAGCACCACGTCGACCCCGAAGGTGGCCGCCGCGATCTCATCGTCACGCACCGCCTTCATGGCTCGACCGGTCCGGCTGTTGAGCAGCCCGGCGATGAGCACGTAGGCGACGACCACGGTGATGAGGCACCAGTAGTACCGCCACCCGGACGCCGAACCCCAGAACCAGTCCGGGGGCTCCAAGGTGGCGCGCACCGCCCGGCCGCTGGCCCCACCGGTGACTGAGGGGAACCGTTTCGCCACCGCCGGGAACAGCACGGCCATGCCGAGGGTGATGAGGGCCAAGTGGATCCCCCGCACCCGCAACGCGGGCAGGCCGAGCACCACTCCGGCCGCGGCGCCGGTGGCGAACGTGGCGACCAGCGCAAGCGGGAACGGCAGGCCGAGCAGGTCGAGGTAGGCGCCCATGGCGAAGGCGCCGATGCCGACGAACACCCCCTGGGCCAGGTTGATCAGGCCGACCTGACCGGTGCCGACCACGACTCCGAGCACGGCGAGGGTCAACACCCCGGTGGCGGTGAACCGGTTGAGGGTCGCGTCCTCGACCAGGGCGGGGACCGCAGCGAGCACGGCGACCAGGACCGCGGCCGTCCAGCGCCACCTGGTTCTCATACCCGCTGCACGGCCGGGGAGCCGAACAGTCCGGCCGGACGGATCAGCAGGACCATGACCATCGCCGCCAGCGGCGGCAACAGGCTGAGCTCGGTGGAGATGAACGGGAGGTACCCGGGGACCAGCGTCTGGGTGAGGGCCACGATGAGACCACCGACGATCGCCCCCAGGGGGGAGTCGAGGCCGCCGATGGTGGCCGCAGCGAAGGAGAAGATGAGCAGTCGGATCATCATCGACGGCTCCAGGACCACGGTGTGGGCCACCAGGCAGGCGGACAGGGCGCCGAGGCCGGCCGCCAGGGCCCAGCCGAGCATGAGGGTGCGGCCGATCCGGATACCGGCCAGGGCGGCGGACTCACGGTTGGCGGTGACGGCCCGGAACGCCAGCCCGATCTTCGTGGCTCGCATCATCCAGCCGAGCAGCCCCAGCACCACCAGCAGGGTGAGCCACACCCCGATCGACTCGTAGCGCAACCGGGCCCCGGCGACGGCCACGAAGTCGTCGGGTCCACTGGGGAACGGGCTCGGGAACCGGCGCGACGCCGAACCCCACAGCTGGGCGTCGAGACCGTTGATGGCGATCAGCAGACCGATCGTCACATTGACGGCGGCGAGGGCGGAGCGGCCCTCCAGGGGCCGGATGAGCAATCGCTCGGTGACCGCTCCGGCGACCATGCCGACCGCGACGGCACCGACGATCGCCGCCGGCACCGGCCACGGGGTGCCGGGGATGGCGGCGACGATGCCGGCTCCGGCGACGGCACCGGCGCCCGCGCCGGCCGGGGTGAACAGCAGATACGCAATGTAGGCGCTGAAGGTGCTCATCTCACCCTGGGCGAAGTTGAGCACCCCGGTGGAGCGGTAGATCGTGACCAGGGCCAGGGCCACCGATGCGTAGATGGCCCCGTTGAAAAATGCGTCGAAGATCCGCTGGACGAACAGCGCCACCCGTGATCCTGCCTTCCCCTCGTCCCCTGCGTGCCCTGTGTTCCCGCCCCGTGGTGCTGCACCGGCCGTGCCCGCAACGACCCCGATCCTGGAGCACGGCTGCGGGGTGAGGCAAGTACGGCGCCGGGGACGCGGGTCGGGACCGGGGTGTGCACCCCGGTCCCGACCTCAGGTCATGGACGGATGACGCGCCGACCGATCCCGTGGCCGTCGCGGATGGTCGGCGACCTCAACCGCAGGAGGAGCCGTTCCAGGCGCAGTTGGCCGAGGAACCGTTGAGGTCGATGACCGCCCCTTCCGACACCCAGGACTGGGCGGCGGAATCGTACGTGCTGAAGTCGGAACCCTCGATGAAGTAGGAGTCCTCGGCCCCGTTCACCGCGAACGACACCCCGTTCAGCAGATCAGGATGATGCAGGTTCAGGGAATGGAGGGCGAGGATGAAGTTCGCCCGGGTGAGTCCTCCTTCGAGCGCCGAGGCGATCCGGAGGGTCTCGATCGTCGGCCAGCCGAACATCCCGAACCCGGTGCCGTAGTTCCCGATCGTGTGGTCGAGACCGGCTGCGTCGAGGGTGGTGTTGAGGAACGGGATGTAGGGGTCATCGGCGTACTGGGGGTCGGTGTTGATCTTGATCCCCCCGCCGACGATCATCCAGCCGTTGGCGGCATCGCCGGCCGGGATGGTGAACGCCTGCGGATCCTTGCACACCGACGGGGTGAACAACACCTGCGCCGACTCGTTCAACCCGGAGTTACTGGCCTCCTGGATGGCCAGCAGGCACGGCTGCCCGGCCGTCATGGAGATGAACACGTCGGGGGTGCCCGAGGCGATGGTGGTCATCTCGTTGGTGACCGTGGCCGCCGCCGGATCATGCGGCACCGGCTTGAACTCGGCGATCACGTCCGGGTTCTCCTCGGCCCACGCCTCGAAGCTCTCGGA
>JBKDZN010000170.1:0-21124 GCA_047971245.1 Acidimicrobiales bacterium | reverse complement strand
CTGCCGGGCTCGGTGCTGTGGTACTCGATCAGGCCGGCCGCCACCAGGCGATCGAGGGCGCGGTACACGAGCGGCCGATGGACGGTGATGACCCGCCCCAGATCGGTCCCGGGCCGAAGCTCCTTGGCCACGGCGAAACCGTGGGTGGGCGCCTCGGCCAGAACCGCCAGCACCACCCACTCGGTCAGTGACAGTTCGGGAACACCTCCGGGCGCGGCCATCGAGACGATCGTAGCGAAGGTCCTTGCGTCGGTAGGCGCATTGCGACTACACATCCTGCCCAATGGTCTCAACGAGACCAGTGAGCGTGGTGGCCGGAGCGCACGGTGGCCACGCCCCGACTGATCGGAGGGTGCCATGACCGAGGAGACACGTGGGGCAGGCCGGGCGCGGTGGCCGTGGGCGGTGCTGATGACCCTGGTGCCCGCAGTGGTGGCCGCCGGTTGCGGTGGTTCCGCCGGGGACGGCGCCGCGTCGACTGAGCCAGTCGGCGCGGCCACCGACGAAGGCGTTATCGAGGGGCCGGTGCTCGTCTTCGCCGCCGCCTCGCTGACCGACGCGTTCGGCGAGATGGAGGCCGCGTTCGAGGCGGCGCATCCGGCGGTGGACGTCCAACTGAACCTGGCCGGAAGCTCGTCCCTGCGGGAGCAGATCCTGGAGGGCGCACCGGCCGACGTGTTCGCCTCGGCCAACGAGGCGAACATGGACCAGGTCGGCGAGGCCGGGGAGACCGCCGGCGACCCGGAGGTCTTCGCCGAGAACCGGCTGCAGATCGCGGTTCCGGCCGGCAACCCGGGCGGGGTCACGGGCCTGGACGACTTCGCGGACCCGGAGCTGCTGATCGGGCTGTGTGCGGAAGGCGTGCCCTGCGGCGACTTCGCCCGCGAGTCCCTGGCCGAGGCCGGTGTCGTGCCCGACGTCGACACCAACGAGCCCGATGTGCGGGCATTGTTGACCAAGGTCGGCGCGGACGAGCTCGACGCGGGCATCGTCTACGTCACCGACGTCCGCGCCGCCGGTGATCTGGTGGAAGGCATCGACATCCCCGAGGAGGACAATGTGGTGGCCACCTACCCGATCGCCGAGTTGGCCGGGGCGCCGAACCCGGATGCCGCCGCCGGCTTCGTCGAGTTCGTCCGCTCCGAGGACGGTCGGGCCATCCTCGCGTCGTACGGCTTCGTGGCGCCTTGACCCGGGTGCGCCGGGTCCGGCGGCCGCCACCGTGGCCGCTGGCGGTTCTCGGCGCGTTCGGGGCGGCGATCTTCGTCCTCCCCCTCGCCGGGTTGATCTCCCGCACCCCGTGGCGGGACCTCCCCGAGCTCATCGCCTCGTCGGTCGTGGTCGACGCCCTCCGGTTGTCGTTGATCACGTCGGTCGCAGCCACCCTGATCGCCCTCGTGCTGGGGGTCCCGTTGGCCTGGATCCTGGCCCGCACCACCTTCCCCGGCCGGTACCTGGTGCGGGCCGTGGTCACCCTGCCGATGGTGCTTCCCCCGGTGGTGGGCGGCGCCGCCCTGCTGTTCGCCCTCGGCCGCCGGGGCCTGATCGGCGAACCACTGGCCGAGGCCACCGGACTCCTGCTGCCCTTCTCCACCTGGGGGGTGGTGGTGGCCAACACCTTTGTCGCCATGCCCTTCCTGGTCATCACCGTCGAGGGAGCGTTGGCCGGTGTCGACCAGGGCTACGAGCACGCGGCGGCCACCCTGGGCGCCTCCCGGCTGCGGGTGTTCCGGAGGGTCACGTTGCCGATGATCGCCCCGTCGCTCCGGGCCGGCGCCGTGTTGGCCTGGGCCCGGGCGCTGGGCGAGTTCGGCGCCACCGTCACCTTCGCCGGCAACCTCCAGGGCAAGACCCAGACCTTGCCCCTGGCCGTGTTCGTGGCCCTCGAATCCGATCGGGACACCGCGGTGGCGATCAGCCTGGTTCTGGTGACCATCTCCCTGGTGGTGCTGGTGGCCATGCGCGATCGGTGGTGGGGTCGAGCATGAGCCGGGACCCGGCGACGGTCGGCGGCACCCTGGACGCCCGGCTGCGGGTACCACGGGGGGAACGTTTCGTGCTCGACGTGGGCCTCACCATCGAGGCCGGCACCACGGCCGCCCTGCTCGGGCCGAACGGATCGGGAAAGTCGACCACCGTGGAGACCCTGGCCGGGATCCGCCCCGTCGAGACCGGGTACATCCGGCTCGGGGACCGAACCCTGGACGACGCCGCCACCGGGGTGTTCGTCGCCCCCGAGCACCGCCGGGTCGGGGTGGTGTTCCAGCGGTACCTGTTGTTCGAGCATCTCGACGTGACCGACAATGTCGCCTTCGGGCCGGCGTCCGGTGGGCTGCGGCGGCGGGAGGCCCGGGCCGTGGCCCGGCGGTGGCTCGACACCCTCGACCTGACCGGCCTGGCCGGACGGCACCCGTCGGAGCTGTCGGGCGGCCAGGCCCAGCGGGTCGCCCTGGCCCGGGCCCTGGCCGCCGAGCCCGACCTCCTGCTGCTCGATGAACCTCTGGCCGCCCTCGACGTGTCCACCCGGTCGCACCTGCGGCGACTGCTCCGGGGCCATCTGACTACGCATCCCGGTCCGCGGGGGCTGATCACGCACGACCCGAGCGACGCCTTCCTCCTCGCCGAACGGATCCATGTTCTGGAGGAGGGCCGCATCGTCCAGGCGGGCCCGCCCGACGAGCTGCGACGCCGACCGAGCACCCCCTATGTGGCCGCCCTGGCCGGGGTCAACCTCCTCACCGGCACGAACACCGCCGGTGCCCTGACGGTGGCGGCCGGCGTCACCCTCCACACCGCCGACACCCACACCAATGGTGCGGTCCTGATCACCATCCGGCCCAACGCGATCGCCCTGCACGTTGAGGAACCCCACCATGGCAGTCCCCGCAACACCTGGTCGACCACGGTCGGGGCGGTGGAGCCCCTGGGGGAGATCACCCGGGTCACCCTCGGCGAACCCGTCGTCCTCGGCGTCGATGTCACCCCGGAGGCGGCCCGGGCCCTGTCGCTCTCCCCCGGCCGGCCGGTCTGGGCGTCGGTCAAGGCCACGGAGATCAGTGTCAACCAGGTTTGAGCCACCCCGGCAACGGCTGCGTCATCGGTGGGGGTCGGGCTCGTCCGGGTCGTCCGGGTCGGGCCGGGGGGCCGGTCGATCGGGCTGCCGGTCGGCCACCCACCGGCGGGCGTCCCGGTAGGCCTGCCGGGTGGTCTCGCCGAGCCAGCTGTCGGCCTCGTAGAGATTGTCGGCCCCCAGGGTGGTCAGGGTGCCGGTGGCGGCCAGCTGGCGGCGGATCCGCGGGTTGTCGGTCACGATCATCATCTTGGAGCCCGCCTGGTGGGTCCGCTCCAGGTAGCGGTCGAGGGCGGCCAGCAGCGTGGCCCCGAAATCCTCGGCCCCCCGAGCCCGCAGCAACACGACGCTGCCGGTCGACGCCGGGGTCACCGTGGGCAGGATCCGTTCGAAGGACTCGATGTTGGCGAAGAAGAGGCTGCCGTACATCTGCAGGACGACGATCTCGTGGGCGCCGAGTTCGGCCGGTGGGTCGACCTCCCGGAGCCGGCCGTCGTCGTGCACCTCGATCCGGCGGACGGTGACCGAACCCGACTGGCGGGCCACATGGATGATCGTGGCCATGGCCACCCCGGCCAGAACCGCGTACTGGAGCGGGAGCAGCATGGTGACGACCAGGGTGGTGGCCATCACCACCCGCGGCACCAGGCCGGTTCGCGCCACCGCCATCACCTCGGTCGGCCGGATGCTCCGTACCCCGACGAAGATGAGCAAGCCGGCCAGGGCTGGCATGGCCACCCGGCTGACCAGGCCGCCGAGGCCGATCACCACGACGGCCATCACCCCGCCGGCCAGGAGCAGGGCCAGCCGGGATCTGGCCCCGGCCTCGACCATGAGCGAGGTGGCCGACATCGAACCGCCCACCGGCATGCCCTGGAACACCCCGGCGGTGACGTTGCCGATGCCCTGACCGACGAAGTCGGCCGAGGCATCGCCGAAGGTGCCGTCCGGATTGGGGACGGCGGCGGACACCCCAGCCCCCTGGATCAGGCCCACGAAGGCCAACGAGGTGGCCGGGATCAGCAGGTCGAACACCGCGCCGAGGTCGGGCAGCCGGGGGCCGGGCAGGGTCCGGGGGATGTCGGCCACGTCGCCGACGGTGGCCACCGAGGCCCCGGCCTCGGCCAGCACCGCGGCCAGCGCCGAGCCGAGCACCACGGCCACCACCAGGCCGAGGGCGTCGAGGGGGGTCCGGCGCAACACCACGATGAGGGCCACCGTGGCCATCCCCACCAGGGTGGTCCACGGATCGATCAGCCAGATGTGCAGCACCAGGTTCAGGGCGCGGACGATCCGGTTCGCGCCCTCCGCGTCGTACCCGGTGAACGTCCCCAACTGGCCGAGGGCGATGTTGGCCCCGACCGCGGTGATGAAACCGGTCATCACCGCCCGGGGCACGAACCGCAGGAGGCGGCCCAGGCGTAACACCCCGGCGAGGAGCATGATCACCCCGGTCACCAGGGACAGGGTGAACAGGGCCCGGGGTGGGTCCGGCCAGGCGGCCAGGTCGACGTCGTCGACGATGATGGCCATCGCCCCTGTGGCCTGGACGGTCATGAAGGTGGTACTGGTGAAACAGGCGGCTCCGACCATGCCGACGAGGTAGCCGTACAACCCCGCCACCGGGTTGACGCCGGCGAGCAGGCCGCTGGCCAGGCCGTCGGGGACACTCTCCACCCCGAGGACCAGGCCGGCCAGGGCGTCACCGCGGAGATCACCCGCTCGCCGGTCGTGGAAGGGGTTGTGGAACCGGATCCGGGACCGCGTCACGGCTGTCTCGTCGGGCGACGCACGGCCCGACGATAGGGGACCACCACCGGGCCTTCCACGCCCCTGGCCCTTCGCGCCCCCGTACTGCAGACTCTCACCATGGCCAGTGACGACAACAAGCGTGAAGCGATCCTGATGGAGGACTACGAGCCGTACACCATCGCGGATGGTGTCCATCTGGTCCCGACCCAGGGCAACGGGCTCGTCGTCGAAACCGGGACCGGCGTGGTCCTGGTCGACGGGGGGCCGGGAGGGCCGGTCACCCAACGGATGATCAGGGATGTGGGCGCCATCTCCCCCCAGCCGCTGCGCGCCATTATCTACTCCCACGGCCACCTGGGCTACAACTCCGGCGTCGACGAATGGCAGGCGGCCCAGGCCGCGGCCGGACGGCCGCCGGCCGAGCTGATCGCCCACCGCAACTGTCTGGCCCGCTACGACCGCTACCGTCGCACCCACGACCTCCAGCTCTGGCTGGCGTCATGGCAGTTCCCCCGGGCCACCCGCAGCGCCCTCGAAGGAAGCCTGACCCTGACCGACCCGACGGTGGTGTTCGACGACGAGTACCTCCTCGACGATCCGGAGCGGCCCGTGGTGGCCCGATGGTCGCCCAGCGAGACCGACGACTCGGTGGCCGTCTGGCTGCCGGAGCAGAGGATCCTGTGGGGAGGGCCGACCACGATCAACGGGTTCCCCAACATCGGCACCCCCTTCCGGACCGTCCGCCTCACCCAACGGTGGATCGACAGCCTCGAACGCCTGATCGCCCTGGACGCCGAGATCCTGGTGCCCGAGTTCGGCCCCATCACCAGCGGCGCCGCCGCGGTGCGGGAACGGCTGGTCACCACCGCCGACGCCCTGCGGTGGCTGGTGGACGAGACCACCGACCGGATGAACCGGGGCCTGTCCGACGTCGAGATCATCCACGATCTCGACTACCCGGACCACTGGGCCGACCATGACTACCTGTCGCCCAACTACGGCCACCCCGACTATGTGGTCCGCGACCTCTACCGGGAGCAGAACGGGTGGTGGACCTCCCGCAACATCACCGACCTCCACCCGGCCGCGCCCGACGATGCCGCGGCCGCCGTGCTGTCCGCGGTGGATCCCGACACCGTGCTCGATCGGGCCCGGGACCTGATGGCGGCCGGTGAACACCAGCTCGCCCTCCACGTGCTCGACCTGCTGGCCGGCGCCCCGGGCGACGACCCCGCCCTGCTCGAGGCCCGCCGACTCAAGGGCGACTGCGCCGAGCAGCTCGCCCGGTCGTGCCCCACCTATGTGTCGCGCAGCCTCTACTTCGGGGCCGCCACCCTCCACCGGGCGGGCTTGCGGCGGGCCTCCGAGGCGCCCGACGGTCCGGGCTCCATCGGCTGAGGGAGACGCCCGGCCGGCCCGTCACAACAGGCTGGCCACCAGGCCGAAGTGGGCCACGGCGGCGACGACGGTGAACAGGTGCCAGATCTCGTGGTACCCGAAGAACCGGGGCCACGGATCGGGTCGGCGCAGCATCAGGACGGGGAAACCGATGGTGTAGGTCACCCCGCCGAGGGCGAGCAGGGTGAGCTGGTTGCGGGTCAGGGCGTCGACCAGGGCCGGCCCGGCGGCCACCGCTGCCCAGCCGAGAACCAGGTAGAGGGCGCTGGCGTAGCGGCCGAGGGTGGAGAAGGCGGTGAGCTTCACGATCGCACCCGCGGCCCCGCCCGCGGCCACCAGGGCCAGGATCGGCACCCCCCATTGGCGCGGCAGGGCGATCAGGCACACCGGGGTGTAGGTCCCGGCGATCAGGAGGTAGATCATGGCGTGGTCGACCCGTTGCATGATGGCCCGGGTGTGGGGGCGGCGGGCCAGGATGTGGTAGCCGGCCGAAGCGCCGAACACCGCCACCAGGCTGGCCGCGTACATGGCGGTGGCCACCCGCTCCACCGCCCGGTCGGCCCCGCTCAACAGGAGGGCACCGGCGGGGATGGTCACCAGGAACATCACCGCGTGCAGATGGCCTCGCAGCACGGGACGGGGGGAACCGGGATCCATCCCGGTTCAGGGTACGCCGCGGCCGACCGCGGTCGTCGACGGGGTGTCGTAAGCTGGGCCCATGAGCACTGGGGAGGAACCGGTCGGCGTCACCGGCAGCTTCGACATCGGGTCCATCGAGGATCAGCGCCGGGTGCGGGACATGGCCGACCGGCTGGTGGCGGCCTCCCGGGCCGGGGATCCAGGCGGGGGTGTCGAGCCGCTCGACCTGGCCATCGCCCGCCGTCTGGCCCGCTCCAAGGCGACCGTGCAGGAGCTCGACTGGTCGGGCCGGATCGCGGTGCTGGTCGCCATGTGGGGGGAGCGGCGCCGGTTGCGTCCCCGGACGGAGGACAACCCGACCGGGGAGGACTCGCTGGCGGTCAAGCTCGATCAGCTCGCCTGGCTCCTGGAGGGCTCCGCGGTGGCCTGGAGCCTGGTGGCTGTCGACGATGGCGACCCCGAGGACAGTGCCACGGTGGCCGCGGAGCGGGCGGCCGAACACCGGTACGGGGATCGGGTGGCCGTGCTCCGGCTCTCCGAGGCGATCCCGGCACCCGATGGGCCTCTCGCCTCCCTCGACCATGTCGACGCTTCCCGCAAGGGCGGGGCCATGGTGCTCGGGGCCGGGCACGCCCTCGACCAGGGTGCCGACGCCGTCGTGCTCACCGACGCCGACGGGTCGGTGAACCTCGGTCAGCTCGGCCTGTTGCTGGAGCCGTTCGCCGCCGGGCGGGCCGACGCCGTGATCGGCGACCGGAAGCACCCCGAATCGGTGCTGGTCAAGGCCGAGGCGAGGTGGGGTCCGGGGATCGTGGTGCTGCGGCACATGCAGCGCATGGTGGGCCGGGAGCTGTTCGCCCGCGGTCTCACCGACACCCAGGCCCCGTTCAAGCTGTACGGCCGGGCCGCCCTCGACGCCATCCTGGCAGCACCGTCGACGTTCGGGTTCTCGTTCGACGCCGACTGGTTGTACGCCACACTGGCCGCCGGGCTCCGGATCGAACGGGTCCCGTTCGCCTTCGTCGACTCCATGGTCGAATCGGCGTCGATCACCCAGGGGCCGATGACCACCTGGGAGTCCCTGCTCACCGGCCTGGTCGGCGCGGCCCGGGCCCGGGGTGCCGAGCACGACGAGGAGATGGCTGCCGTGGTCGACGATTACGCCCGGGCCGACGTCCTCGATCTCGTGGTCCAGCAGGTTCCCGAACCCCTGGTCGAGGTGGCCCCCGACGATCTCGGCCGGCGCGACACGATGACCCCGGCCGACCTCCGGGTCTGGCTCGAGGCCCTCACCTCCTGACGGAGGCCGGCCGGAGGGTGGTCAGGGGCGTCCCGCGGCACCCGCCGCCCGGGCGTCGGTGGCGCCGAGCAGGCTCCGGGCGGTCGCCACCCGACCGGCCCCGGGCCCCTGACCGAGGGCCCACCAGATGAAACCGGCCACCGCGGCCAGGGAGATGACCGCGCCGTAGGCCAACGACCAGCGCAGACCGATGTGGTCGCCGACGAGGCCGGTGATGGGGCCGCCGATCGGGTAGGACCCGAGGAACGCCACTGCGGTGAGGGCCAGGATCCGGCCCCGCATGTCGGGTTCACACTCCTGCTGGGCGATCGCGTTCATGGCGCTGACCATGCCCGCCCCGCCGATCCCCATCGGTACCGCGGTGGCCATCGCCACCCAACCCGACGGGGCGGCGGAGAGGGCCAACCCGCCGACCGCCAGCACCAGGCCCGTCAGGGCGAACCATCGCAACGAGACCAGCGCCCGGGACGCGGTCAGCAGGGCGCCGATCAGGGAGCCGAGGCTGGCCATGGTGAGCAGCACCCCGTACCACTGCTCGTTGCCCCACAACTGCTCCGACATGCGGGGCAGCGAGACGCTGTAGTTGTAGCCGAAGGTGGACAGGACACTGAACACGATGAACGTCGACCGCAACACCGGGTTGTCCCACACGGCCCGGAGCCCGTCGCGGATCGGGGTTCCGCCCCGCGGGGCCCGGGGCGGATGGTGAAGGCGGGTCCGGTCGAGCAGGAGCAGGCTGGCGAGGATGGCCACGAACGACACCGCGTTGGCGGTGAACAGCCAGGTCGTGCCGACACGGTTGACCAGCAGGGCGGTGAGGGCGGGGCCGAAGATCCGGGACCCGGTCATGACCGCGGTGTTGAGCGAGACCGCGTTGGGGATCTGGGCGGTGGGGACGAGCTCGGTCACGAAACCCCGGCGGGCCGGGTTGTCAAAGGCGCTGACCACCCCGAGCACAAGGGTCAGGGTGTACACCGCGGGCAGGGTGGCGTGGCCGGTGAGGTCGAGCACCGCCAGGGCGACGGCCTGCAGGGCCAGGCCGGACTGGGTGATCAGCGACATCTTCCATCGGGAGACCTGATCCGACACGGCGCCCGCCCAGGCGCCCAGCAGCAGCATCGGGGTGAACTGGAGGGCGGTGAGGACACCGATGGCGGTCGTCGACGCGGTCAGCCGGTCGACCAGGATCGCCACCGCCGTGAACTGGGCCCACGTCCCGATATTGGAGATCAGCATCCCGCCGAAGAACAGCCGGGCGTTGCGGTGCTCCAGGGAGCGGAAGGCGGCTCGCATCGGCCCAGCCTGCCAGGGCGGCCGAGCGACACCATTGCTAGGGTGACGTGATGGGATCCGGAGGGCCGAGGTTCGCAGGATCGTGGCAACACCGGGCACGACCCTTCCTGGCGGCCATCGCCGCGCTGATGGCGTCCGTGCTGGTGATGTCGGCCTGTTCGGACTCACTGGCCGACCGCACCGACACGGTGGCCACCGACGCGACGGCATCGTCGACCACGACCGAGGCCGGACCGACCACCACCGACACCGCCGGGTCGGTCACCACCGCCCCGACCGGTGGTGGAACGGGCGGCTCGGGCTGCGGGATCGCCCTGACCCCCGGTCAAACGACGGTGTCGATGGCGTTCGAGGGACGAACCCGGGTGTACGAGCTGGTAGTGCCGCCGAGCTACGACCCGGCCGTGCCCACCCCGCTGGTTCTGAACTGGCACGGGCTCGGCTCGGACGGGCCCGAACAGTTGATGTTCTCGGGGTATCCGGCCACCGCCGAACGCGAAGGCTTCCTGGTGGCGGCCCCCACCGGCGTCCCGGCACCGGGCGAGGTGTACAACTCGTGGGAGTTGACCGACGATGACGACCCCACCCGCGACGATCTCGCCTTCGCCGGGGCCCTGCTCGACAACCTGATCGCCACCACCTGCGTGGACGAGGCCCGGGTGTACACCACGGGCATGTCCAACGGTGGCTACTTCAGTTCCCGGCTGGTGTGCGAGCTGGCCGACCGGATCGCGGCGGCCGCCTCAGTGGCGGGGTTGCATCACCCCGACGGGTGCAGCCCGTCACGGCCCGTGCCCTACCTGGCCTTCCACGGGGAGGAGGACACGATCGTGCCCTACAACGGTGGCGGCTACTCGACCCTGTTCCCCGGGATCCGGATCGATCTGTTCGAGGCGGTGATCCCCGAGGAGTTCACCGAGTTCGCCACCGGCGACGGCTGTGACGCCGCACCGGTGGCCGACGCGATCACGGAGAACGTGACCAGCCTCACGTATCAGGGTTGCCCCGACGGGATCGAGGCCGCCTTCTACCGGATCGCCGACGGCGGCCACACCTGGCCCGGATCGGCGGCGTCGGCCGCGGTCAGCGAACCCGCCGGTCTGGGGAAGACCAACACCGAGATCAACGCCACCGATCTGTCGTGGGCGTTCTTCAGTCGTCACTCGTTGCCCTGACCGGCGGGAGCGGGGCCGGTTCCGGTCAGCGGCCCCGGTTCCGCCACCAGTCCGGGCCCATGGGGCGGGCGCATTCCAGCTCGTCGCGTGGCCAGCCGGCCAGGTCGGCGGCGGCGGCGTGGGTGGACGCGAGGAACGACAGCAGCTCGGCGTCGGGATCGGGAGCAGCCGCGACGGTGGCGTAGGGCAGGACGAACTCGCCGAGTTCGCCCTGCCAGGTCGCGGCGGCCGGCTCCACCGACGCCGTCGAGAACCCATCGGGGGTCGGATAGGCGTAGGCGTAGAAGATCGGCTCGGGACTCAGCCGGTTGCCGGGCCAGAAGCCGACGCTGGTCACCTCGTGGGAATAGGCCTCCCGGGCGACATCGTCGGGGAAGTTCGGGACCCCGCCGGGGTGGGCCGGTGCCGACCGGCCGGAGAACCGGGTGGTGGCCAGGTCGAAACTGCCCCAGAAGAAGTGGACGGGACTGGCCTTCCCCAGGAAGTCGGCCCGGAAGCGGGTGAACACCCGCTCGGCCTGGAGCAGGGCCCGCCACAGGGCCGTGGCCTGCTCGGGATCATAGGTGCGGAGGCCGGTGTCACGGTCGAAGGGGATGGCGTCGGGGATCTCGCTCGGCATCGGGTTGATCGTCACCGGTGCGCCCACCTGGGCCATGGCGTCGAGGACCGACCGGTGGACGTCGGCCACGGCCCCGCTCCGCAGCGGGATCGACCGCCACCCGCCGGCGGTGGTGTGGATCGTGAGCCGATGCTCGACGAGATCGAACTCCAGCTCCACCGCGCCGTGGTCGAACGGGATGATCGAGGTCCGCAGGCCCCGGGCGGACACGTACAGGGGCACACCCCACGAGTGGTTCAGCCACGGCCCGTACCCGAGGCGGATCTTGCCCACGATCTGGGTCCAGAGATGCAGGGTTTCGATGGTGTCGGCCCACTGATCGCTGGGGAGCCGGGGCCAGCCGCTGCCGGTGTCGGAGCCGGCCGCGCCCGTGGGGTCGGTGTCGGTGGTCATCGGGGGTCCCTCCGTAGGGTCGGTACCGACCCTACGCCGCGGTGAGCAGGTCGGTCAGCGAGCCGGCCAGCCAGGGTCGCTTGCCGTAGCCGACCATGGCGGCCCGGAGGCGGGCCCGACGTCGGCTGATGCGACCGTAGGCGACCAGCAGGAAGGTGGCCGGGTCGCTGGAGAGGTGGGCGTCGGCCCGGCCCGGCCGGCCGGGTTCCACCGAGATGGCACCGTCGGCCAGCTCGACCGTCCAGTCTTCGTCGGGACGGAGCCGGAGGTGCAGGGGCCTGCCGGTGCCGGACGCCGCGGCCCGGTCGGACCGGTGGGGCACCGTGGGCAGCAGGGCTCGGAGACAGGACCGGGCCTGGTCGGCCGTGATCGGCCACGGCAATCGCTCGACCCGGGCCAGATCCCAGCCGTGGAGGAGCAGCTCGCTGAGCAGGACGCCGCCCACGCCCTCCACCGAGTGGCCCATGGCGAAGAACCGCACGGTGCGGGTCCCGTCGTCGCCGAGCTCGTCGAGCAGGTCGCCGATCGCGGTTTCGAGCAGGTCGGCCAGGTCCTCAGGGTCGTGGTGGCCCACGGCGGCCAGCTCGTCGGCGTTGAGCGCCGCAAGATCGGCGGGGAACGGCTCATGATCGTGCATGACGCGGCGGTACCGGCGGGGGAGGCTGACCAGGTGGGCGCCCACCTGGCCGACCGTCCACTCGAGTCCCGGGACCGGGGTGTCCGCCGACCACACCCCCCGGAGTATCCGGGCGATCTGGCCCGTCGTGGTCGTGATGTCGCTTCGGTTGCGCTGCCAGCCGTCCGGTTCCCGGTCCATCGCTGCTCCGCTCGCCGCCGTCCCGACCGTCACCATAGTTGGGCTCCCGCCCGCGGATCGGGTCGTGGATCTCCGATTCCGGGGCCGCCGCGTCGGCCCGGGTGGTTGTCGGTTCGAGCGGCGTGTCGGTTCCCGCTGGTCGGGTGGGGCCGCGCCCTGCCACACTTCGAGCCATGACCACCCAGGCGACTCCCCTCACCACCTCCCATGTCGTCCCCGACGGGGCCGGACCGTCGCTCCGGCCCGGGATCACGGTCGGGGCCCGCCTGCGGGAGGTGGCGGCCGAGGTCCCCGATCGAACGGCCCTGGTGGAGGGGATCTCCGGCGGGGGGCGGCGGTGGACCTACGCCCAGTTGCTGGCCGACGCCGAGCGGTGCGCCAACGCCCTGCTCGACCACTTCGAACCCGGGGAACGGTTCGGGGTGTGGGCCCACAACCTTCCCGAGTGGGTGCTCGTCGAGTACGGCGCCGCCCTGGCCGGCGTCACGCTGGTGACCCTCAACCCCAGCCTCCAGCCGGGAGAGGCCGCCTACGTGCTGGGCCAGTCCCGCGCCTCCGGTGTGTTCGTGGTCCCCGACGTGCGGGGCAATCCCATCGCCGCCCACGCCGAAGCCATCCAGGCCGATCTGCCCGACCTGCGCCACATCCTGCGCCTCGATCGGTTGGACGAGTTGATGGCGGCCGCGTCGGCCCACGACCTCCCCTCGGTCGGGGGTGACGATCCGGCCCAGATCCAGTACACCAGCGGGACCACCGGGTTCCCCAAGGGGGTTGTCCTCCGCCACCACAGTGTGGTGGACAATGCGATGCTGTGGGCCGATCGGGTCGAGGTGAGCGACGGTGCGTCGTGGGTGAGCCCGATGCCGCTGTTCCACACCGGTGGTTGCGTGATGGGGGTGCTGGGCGCCCTCGACCGTCGGGCGAAGCTGGTGGTCCTGCCCGGTTTCGAACCCGGCCTGTTCCTGGAGATGATCGAGCGGGAACAGGGAGCGTTCACCGGGGCGGTGCCGACCATGTTGGTGGCGGCCATGGAGCACCCCGACTTCGCCGAACGCGACCTGTCGTCGTGGACCGGCATCGTGTCGGGCGGAGCCCAGGTCCCCGAGGCCCTGGTGCGCAGGATCGAGGGCACGCTCGGGGTGAACTTCACCATCGTCTACGGGCAGACCGAGTGCTCACCGGTGCTGACCAACACCCGGCCGGACGACAGCCCCGACGACAAGGGGGGCACGGTCGGGCCACCGCTGCCTCACACCGAGCTCCGGGTGGTCGATCCCGACACCCTGGAGACGGTGCCCGTCGGCGAGCAGGGGGAGCTCTGGGCCCGGGGCTACATGACCATGATCGAGTACTTCGAGAATCCGGACGCCACCGCGGCGACCCTGCGGCCCGACGGCTGGCTCCGCACCGGCGACCTGGCGACCATGGACGAGCGGGGCTACTGCCGGATCGTCGGACGGTTGAAGGACATGATCATCCGGGGCGGCGAGAACCTGTTCCCAGCCGAGATCGAAGAGGTGCTGATCCGGCATCCGGCCATCGTCGAGCTGGCGGTCGCCGGCCTGCCCGACGATCGCTGGGGTGAGGTCGTCGCCGCCTTCATCCGGGTGGGGGAGGGGTCCGATACCCCAACCGTCGCCGAGCTCCGTAGCTTCATCCGGGCCGAGCTCTCCCCCCAGAAGACGCCGGCCCGATGGTTCACGGTGGACGATTTCCCGCTCACCGGTTCGGGCAAGATCCAGAAGTTCGCCCTGCGCCAGGCGTGGGAGGCGGGCGCGTTCGACGAGCATGAGCTGACCGGCTGAGCGTGCGTCGGGGGCCGGCGACCCGGGGCGCCGGTGTCGGATCAGGTCGGCGCCCGAGGGTTCAGGAGATCGTCCCGATCGGCCGGGTCGTCGTCGCTCGGCAGGGCGGCGTCCATGGTCTGGGCCAGCAGCAGGGCCACGGCCAGGGGGCCGACACCGCTGGTGGCCGGGGCGAGCAGGGATGCCCGTTCGATGGCGGTGTCGAACTCGACGTCGCCGAGCCCGTTGTGACCGGTTCCGGCGTCGAGCACCACCGCTCCCGCCCGGATCCAGGCCCCCGGGATCGAGCCGGGGACGCCCGTGCCGGTGATCACCACGTCAGCGGTGGCCACGAGCTCGGCCGCTCCCTGAGCCCGGGTGTCGGTACAGGTCACGGTGGCGCCGGCGGTCAGGAGCATCATGCAGAGTGGCGGTCCGAGGGCGTCGTCGGCCCCCACCACCACCGCGTGGGCGCCCACGAGCGGTACCCGGTAGGTGTTGAGCAGGGTCATGATCGCCGCCGGCGTGCAGGACCTGAAGGCCGGCCGGTCGTAGGCGGCCGCCGCGAACGAGGCCGTGGTCACCCCGTTGACGTCCTTGGTCGGGCAGATGGCGTCGAAGGCGGCCCGCTGGTCGATGGTGCTCGGGATCGGGTCCTGGACGACGATGCCGTCCACGCCCCCGTCATCGGACAGGGCGCGGATGGTGTCGACCAGTTCCTCGGTGGTGATCGATGCCGCCAACTCGATGATGCGGGCATCGATGCCCACCTGGCGGCACCGATTCTGCTTCAGTCGCACGATCGACCGTGAGGCCGGATCGGTGCCGACGACGAGGGCGGCCAGGCAGGGAGGACGGCCGAAATCCCCGGTGAAGTCAGAGGCCCGGCGCCGTGTCCGCTCGTAGAGGACATGGGCGACAGAGTTACCGTACATCAACCGTTCACTACGAGAGCATGTAGTCACGCGGCGCCTCCTGCGTCTGACGGGAGCGCCCAGGCGAACGGCTACGTATACGCAGACCACGGCTCTGGTGGCCAACGGAACCGCTTCCTCGTGGTGCTCCACGCTAACGCCAGTTACGGTTCGCTCACCAAACTACGACATATGGAGGGTGAATTTCAATGAGATCTGAACCCTATTGACGAGAACAATGAGCGGCAACAGGCCCATGTCTGACGTCGATACTCCGACGGAAGTCTCACTATATATTTAGAATGATTTCACCAGAATTCACCAATATTTCTTGAGAATAGTGAGCCGTGGATCGCTGAATTCGAGAACGGTGCCCTCAGGCGGCGGCGCTGAGCCGGGTCGGCCGTGGTTGCGGATCGGTGATGACTGGGAGAAGCTCCCCTCCGAACCCCGAGGAGGTCCGGTCATGTCCATCGCGTCGTCCAACGGCATCGCGTCGTCCAACGGCATCGAGCTCTACTACGAGACCCACGGCGATCCGGGCGGGCCGGCCCTGCTGCTGGTCAACGGCTACTCCAGCCAGATCAACGGTTGGCGCCCCGGTTTCCGGGAGGCGCTGGCGGAGCGTGGCCGGTACGTGATCAGTTTCGACAACCGTGATGTCGGGTTGTCGACCCACCTGGACGGTATCGAGGTCGATGTCGATGCGGTGACCGCCGCGGCCGAGGCCGGTGCCGAATTGCCACCGGTGCCGTACACCCTGGCCACGTTCGCCCAGGATGCGATCGGCCTGCTCGACCACCTCGACGTGGCCGCGGCCCATATTGCCGGATCCTCGATGGGTGGCATGATCGTCCAGCAGACCGCGATCGACTTCCCCGACCGGGTCCTGACCCTCACGTCCATCATGTCGACCACCGGCGAGCCGGAGTATTTCGAATCGGCCCCCGAGGCGATGGAGGCCCTGGTGGCTCCTCGGCCAACCGATCGGGAGGAGTTCATCGCCTTCGGCGTGGCCAGCCGGCGTCTCAGTTGCGGCCGTCGCTACTTCGACGCCGACGCCGAGGCCCGCCAGGTGGCCGAGTCCTACGATCGGATGTTCTACCCCGAGGGCCTCGACCGGCAGCGGGCGGCCATCCGCGCCTCGGGGGATCGGGCCGACGCCCTCCGTCGGCTCACGGTCCCCACCCTGGTGCTGCACGGGCGCGACGACCGGCTCATCCTCCCTTCCGGCGGGGAACGCACCGCCGAGCTCATTCCCGGCGCCAACCTTCTCCTCCTGCACGACATGGGTCATGATCTGCCCCGGCCGCTGTGGCCGATCATCGTCGATGCCATCATCAGCCACACCACGCACGCCATCGGCCCGGACTGAGTCCGGGTCCCCGGCCGGCGCCACCGTTACCTCCGAGGGCCCTCGGTTCGACCGGAGCGGAGGCCCCGCCCTCGACGCATCGAGGTGAGCAGGGCGCGCAGGACCGACGACTGGTCGTCGTCGCGGTAGATGGCGCACAACTCCACGGTGGGACGGGGGGTCTCGTGCAACGGCCGGTAGACCACCCCGGGGACATGGAGGTTGGTGGCCGATTCGGGCACCAGCGAGAAGCCCTCACCGGTGGCGATGAGGGCGATGCCGTGCACCACGTCGCCTACTTCGGCGGCCACCACGGGGGTGAATCCGGCCCCCCGGCACAGGTCGTGGACCCGGTCGATGAAGCTGGGGCGCAGGCCGGTCGGGAACAGGACCAGCGGCTGGTGCTCCAGGTCGGCCAGGGTGATGGCGGTGCGGGCGCTCAGGACATGGTCGTTGGGGGCGGCCACATAGAGCGGCTCGGTGAGCAGGACCTCGGCGATCAGGCCGGGGGTGGCGGGGACGAGCCGGTTGAAGGCGAGATCGACCTGGCGTTGGATGAGCGCGTCGAGCTGCTGATCCTTGGTCATGTTGTGCAGCACGATCTCGACCTCGGGGTGGTCGGCCCGATAGGCCCGCAACAGCCGGGGGATCACCCCGAAGATGCCGGTGCCGAACAGGGCGATGTCGATACGGCCGATCGTGCCCTCTCCGGCCAGGCGGGCCCGGACTCCGGCCTGGTCGGTGAGCTCGAGCACCTTGCGGGCGTCGGCCAGCAGGGCCCGGCCGGCGTCGGTCAGCTCCATGCCCCGGGGGACGCGCCGGAACAGCTCGGTGCCGAGCTCCTGCTCGAGCTGGCGGATCTGGCGACTGAGTGGGGGCTGGGTCATGAACAGCCGCTCGGCGGCCCGACCGATGTTCCGCTCCTCGGCGACGGCGACGAAGTAGCGAAGCTGACGAAGCTCCATGGCCCGGAAGTCTTACCTACCGCGGAACCCCATGCCCCATCTCGATACCGCAACGGTATTGCTGGAGCGGCCCGATCGGTATTGGACGACGTGCCCGGTGGCACACAGGATGACGGTAGGCGGGCGTCCGTCCGAATCGTCCGATCCGACCCGACGAGAGGTGTTGACATGGCACTCACCGGCGTGACCAGGCCCGGTCACATCCAGCTCCGCATGCTCGACCTGGAGGAAGGCGTGCGGCACTACCGCGACCTGCTCGGACTCGAGGAGACCGGCCGCGACGACCGGGGCCGGGTCTACCTCAAGGCGTGGGACGAGCACGACCACCACAGCATCATCCTGCGGGAGGCCGACGAGGCGGGCATGGACTTCCTCGGTTTCAAGGTGCTCAACGAGGCCACGCTCGACCAGTTGGAGAAGGCCCTGAACGACTACGGCATCACTACCGAGCGAATGCCGGCCGGTGACCTCCTGGAGACCGGGGAACGGGTCCGGTTCGTGATCCCGTCCGGCCACACCATCGAGTTGTTCGCCACCAAGACGATCGTCGGCAACGCGCTCGGCAACCGGAATCCCAAGCCCTGGAGCCCGGACGTCGACCGGGGGATCGCCCCCATCCGGTTCGATCATGCCCTGCTCTACGGTCCCGACATGGCGGGTGTGCTGGAGCTGTTCACCACCGTGCTGGGGTTCCACCTGGCCGAGTTCGTGACCCTGCCCGACAGTGACGAGAAGGGCGCCCTGTGGCTGTCGTGTTCGGACAAGGCGCACGACATTGCCTTCGTCGGGCACCCCGAGCCCGACAAGTTCCATCACGCCGCCTTCCTGCTCGACTCCTGGGAGAAGGTTCTGCGTGCGGCCGACATCATGGCCGCCCACGACGTCCCCGTCGACATCGGCCCGACCCAGCACGGCATCACCCGCGGCGGCACCATCTACGCCTGGGATCCGTCCGGAAACCGCTTCGAGACCTTCCAGGGGGGCGCCTCCGCCTACCCGGATTGGGATCCGGTGGCGTGGAGCTGGGACGGCCTCGGTGAGGGCGGTGGGCTCGACGTGTCGAAACGGGTCCTACACGACACCTTCCTCACCATTGTCACCTGAGTCGTTGGCCCGCAACGCCGAGACCGACCGTTTCACCTGCACCGTCGTCGGCGGCGCCGGGGGCGACGTGGCCTTCCCCGTCGCCCCCGGTCGACCGGTGTTGGACTCGCTGGTCGGTCGGCCGTCGGCCCCGATCGACGTGGGGTGCCGGGGCGGCGGCTGCGGCGTGTGCCGGGTCCGGATCCTGGACGGAGCGTTCGAGACCAGGAAGATGAGCCGGCGGCACGTGTCCGAACGACAGCAGGCCGACAGGTATGCCCTGGCCTGCCGGCTGCTGCCGCTCGGGAATCTCGTCGTGCAGGCCCGCCCGCCAGGAAAGGACCGGTCATGATCACCGCCATGCCCCGAGTCGCCATCGCGGTGACCGACTATGACGAGGCGCTCGAGACGTTCCGCACCGGGTTCGGGATGCCCGTCCGGGACCTGTCGGACCAGACCGTGCCCGAACTCGGTGCCCATGTGGGCATGTGCGTGCCGCTCGGGGGCAGCAATATCGAGCTGATGGCCCCGGCCGACCCCAACAAGCCGCTCAGCCAGGCCCTGCAACGATTCCTCGACCGGCGCGGAGTGGGGCCATACGCCCTCATGTTGGAAGCACCGGACCCCGACGCCGAGGCCGACGAGCTGGTCGCCCGGGGCGGCGGGGTGCTGCCCCTGAGGGCCGGGGCCGGGGGCCGCGACGTCCACCCCCGATCGACCCACGGCGTCCTGATCCGGATCTACCCCGACGGTTCCTTCGTGGCCGACGGTGATCGCTCGAGCCGGGATCCGGGGCTGAGCGGGATCATCACCGTGACGGTGGCCAGCCCCGATGTCGTCGCCGCCGCCGAGGCCTACCGCGTCGGCCTCGGCCTTCTCGTCGGCGAACCCGAGAAGGATCGGGAACGCGGTCTGGTCGTGGCTCGCTGCCGCCCACCGGCCGGCGGTGAGATCGAGCTCGTCACCCCTATCGACGATCGTCCGGTGGCCCGGGCCGTGGCTCGCCACCTGGCCGACCGGGGCTCCGGCATCTACGCCCTCACCCTCCGGGCCGACGCACCGGCCGCCGCCGTCTCGGCGCTGACCCGCGCTCCGGCGGTGGCCCCGGCCGAGCCCGTGGTGGCCGACGAGCCTGCGGTGGCCGTGTTCGGGACCCGGATCCGGTTCGTCTGATTCACCGGGGAGTCGGGCGTCGGCGGTCACCTCGAGCCATGACCATATGGTCATGGCTCGACGTGAGGTCCTGGTACAACTCGACGATGATCTCGTAGAGCAGCTCGATGCACCGGCCGCCGACCTCGGCACCAGCCGCTCGGAGCTCATGCGCCGCGGCGCCCAGGTGGTGCTGGACGCCGAGCGGCTCGCGGCGGCCGACCGGGAACTCCGAGCGGCGTATCGTCGGCAGCCGGCCGATCCCGCACTCGTACCGTCGGCCAGGAGACTCGCCGCCGAGACCGCTCCGGCGTGGCAGCTCGCAACGACATCTACTGGGCCGATCTTGGACCGCCCGCCGGACGTCGGCACGGACTTCCCGAGCTGTGCGTCATCAGCTGCGACAATGTCATCACCGTCCCGCTCGACCACCTCGATGACGAACCGGTCGGCCACCTCGACGAGATCACCCGAGTTCGCCTCGATCAAGCCCTGCGCTACGCGCTGGACATCGTGTATTGAGCCGGGACCGAACCTGCAGGCAGAGAGGGCCGAGCGCCGATCCTCGTCAGACCCCGTGTCCCCGGGCGGGGCGATCGTCGCGCCGGCGGCTGCCCAGCACCAGGCCGGCTCCTGCCGTCAGCATCGCCAGACCCACGACGACCGACGATTCACCACGGGCTCCACCGGTGCGGGGCAGGGCGGTGATGGCGGCCGCTCGGACTGGCCTGCGCGGCGCCGGCGGTGGGACCGCGGCCGGCCTCGGCGCGATCACGGGTAGCGGGGCCGCCGGACCGGTCGTGGTCGGCGGGGCCGTCGTCGGCGGCAGCGTCATCGGTGGCAGTGGGGCCGGTGGGGAGTCGTCGGATGGGGGGAGGTTGGACGGTGGGAGCGCCCTGGGCGCAACCAGGTCGACGGTGGCGGAATCGGTGTCGATCAGGCCACCCCGGGCCGCCACCAGATCGGTGAGGCCGCCCAATCCGGACAGCTCGGACGTGGCCACATTGGTGGTCGGCCCGTCGGCGGTGGTCACCAGCGCGGTCACCGTGGCCGTCGTCGCCGCACCGACGGGCAGGTCGTGGACTACGCACGACACCGTGGCACCCGAGCCGGCCGAACAGTCGGCGCCGGAAGAGTGGACCGCAGTGATGGTGAGGGGGGCCGGCACCGTATCGCTGATCGTCACGGTCGGCGCCACCGCACGGCCGGTGTTGCGGGCGGTCAGGGTGTAGACCACAGCCTCGCCCACCGTGGCAGTGTCGACCGAGGCCTCCTTGGTGATCGTGATCACCGGGATCTCGTGGTTGACGACCGCACAGTCGATCCGGTCGCCGGAATCCGCGTCGAGGTAGCGGTTGCCGTCGATCACGATGGTTGCGTCGGCGCCCCCGCTGGTGCACGACGTCTCGTTGACGT
>JBKDZN010000169.1:0-12525 GCA_047971245.1 Acidimicrobiales bacterium | reverse complement strand
GGCCCGACGGCCCGTCGACGGCCCCGCCAGGCCGATCGTGGCCACGGCCACGCCGAGCCAGACCAGGCCTATCCGGGGGATCCGGGTGACCCGGTAGCGGGCGAGGGAAGCGGACCCGTCGATGAGGACGACCTGCACCTCGTCGGCCCCGAGGAAGCGGGTGGCGGTCTCCACCGTCGATGCCCCCCGCTGGGGGAAGGTCACCAAAGACGGGTGGTAGGTCCTCCCGTCCACGTCGACGGTGGCGATCGCGGAGGTCACGCCGCCGGACCGGTCGAGGTCGACGCCTCGATGGGTGACGGTCATGCCGTCGACGACGACGGGACGGTCGGGCGCGGCGGCGATCACCGGCGAGTGGGCGCCGACGGTGCCGGCCACCCCGATCAGCAGCAGACCGACACCGGCGTGGGCGAGCGCCCCCGGCCGCCCGCTCCGGGCCCGGAGCACGACCAGTGACGAGCCCAGCACGGCACCCCCGGCCGCGGCCACCAGCACCGCGGTGCCGGCCGCGCCGGGGCCGGGACCGGACGGTGCCGGAGCCGGGTTGATCACGACCGACCAGACCAGGGTGACCCCCAGGGTGGCCCCGGCGGCCGGGCCCGTGGTGCGGAGCCACCGGGGCGTGGCCCGGCCGGTCGTGGCGGGGGAGCGGAGCTGGCGGTGGTCGACCGTCACCACCCCGACCGCGGCGACCAGGACCACCGGGGCCAGGAGCCGGGTGAAGTAGGGCCCGGCCACGGCCACGGCGTCGCCCCCGGACAGCCACTCCGCCACCGGCCAGTAGGTCCCGATCGCCACCAGGGTGGCCGCAGAGGCGGTGGCCGCCACCGCCCACCGCCGCCCGGTGCCGGTGCCCGGCCATGTCGGGGTTCCGGTCGCGGGCGCGCTCACCGGGCCGGGACCGGGACGGCTCCGGGCCACGACCGCCACGGCCCCGATCAACACCAGGCCCGCCGCCACCAGCAGCCCGGCCCGGAGCCCCGGTTGGTTGGCGAAGGCGTGGACCGAGGAGACGACCCCGATCCGGGTGAGGGTGGTGGCCCCCACCGCGGTCACCCCGGGTGCGACGGCCACCGCGACGGCCGCCCGGCCCACGACCACGGGACGGCCGCCCGGGCGGGCGGCGTGCAGGGCGGCATCGCCGGTCAGACAGGCGACGAGCCCGGCCGACTCGATCGGGTCCAACGCCCAGTACCCACCCCAGCCGAGCTCCACCCCGTCCCACAGGGAACCGTTAACCTGCACGGCGGCCAGCACGGTCAGGGAGACCCGCCAGACCCGCGGCTCGGGGGCCCGGGCCCCGGGCGTGATCGCGGCGCCCCCGGCGAGCAGGGATCCGGCCAGCATGGCCACCAGGCCGGCGTACAGCAGGGGTGGGTGCCACACCATCGCCGGGTGTTCGAGGACCGGTTGGAGACCGAGCCCGTCGGCGGGTGGGGCGTCGAGACGGGTGAACGGCCAGGCCGTGGTGGCCGTCACCGCTGCGTAGGCGGCGACCAACCCGGCCCCCAACCGGGCCGTCACGGTCGCGGCGCCGGGCGGGGCCAGGCGGGCGGCCAGTACGGCGGCCACCGCCACCATCGCCGTCCACACCAGGAGCGACCCTTCCGGTCCCGCCCACAGGCCGGACAGCCGCAGCAGCGGGCCGACCTCACCGCGGGTGTTGTCGACCACCACCAGCCACCGCCAGTCGGCGGTCAGGAAGGCCCAGGCGAGCGCGGCGACGGCCAGGATCGCGGTGGCCGTGGCCGCTCCCAGCAGCCGGCGGCTCCAGCGACCCCCCACCGCCGCGGCGCCGGTGGCGAGGATGACGGTGGCCCACAGGGCCGCTGGCCCGAGCGCCGTGGACATCGTTGCCGAGCGTAGTCCGAGCGATCCGGGGTGTCCCGGCGCACCCCGCCGCTCCGGCCGGCCGCGCTCAGGTCCCGGTGAAGCTCGGGGTCCGTTTCTCCATGAACGCCCGTCGGCCCTCGACATAGTCGGCCGAGTCGAAGCACACGTCGACCAGGGAGCGGACCCGGTCGAGGTCACGCCGGCCGGGGTCCTTCACCGCCTCGGCGATGGCCGCCTTGGCGGTCCGGACCGACAGGGGGGCGTTGACGCTGATGGTGGCGGCCAGCTCGGCCACGGTGGCGTCCAGGTCGGCCACCGGCACGACCCGGTTGACCAGGCCCATAGCGTGGGCCTCCGCCGCGGTGAACCGGCGGGCCGTCATCAGGATCTCGGCCGCCATGGCCGGCCCCACCAGGCTCACCAGGGTGCGAACGCCCTCATAGCCGTAGCCCACCCCGAGCCGGGCCGCGGGGATGGCGAACTGGCCGTCCTCCGCGGTGACCCGGATGTCGGCCCGCAGGGCGGTGGCCAGACCACCGCCCATGCAGAAACCCCGGATCTTGGCGATCAGGGGCTTGTCGAGCCGGGCGAAGGCCCGTCCGGCCTCGGCGGCCACCTCATCGAACCGGGCCCGGGACTCGGGGCTGGAGCGGTGCTGCTCGAACTCGGAGATGTCGGCCCCCGACACGAACGCCTTGTCCCCGGCGCCCTGCATGACGACGACCCGGACCGTGTCGTCGGCCTGGAACCGGTCGAGGATCTCGACCGTGGCGGTGTTCATCTCCAGTTTCAGGGCGTTGCGCCGCTCCGGGTTGTTGAACGTCATCCAGCCGACGCCGTCGGTCACTTCGGCCAGCATGTAGGGGGTCGACAGGGTGATGGTCTCGGTGGCCATGGGGCTCCTCGGGTAGGTCGGGCCGTTCAGACGGCACCGGCGCGGTGCAACCGGTCGATCTGGTCCGCCCCGTAGCCGATCTCGGTCAGGATCTCGTCGGTGTGCTGACCCCGGTCGGGGGCGGGGCGGTCGATCCGGCCGGGGGTGCCGGTCAGGTTGACGGCGTTGCGGATGATGTCGATCGACCCGAGGTCGGGGTGGTCCACGCTGGTGGCCAGGCCCAGGTGGACGACCTGGGGGTCGGCGAAGGTCTGGTCGATGGTGAGCACCGGCCCGCACGGGATGCCGGCGTCGTTCAGCACCTCCACCCAGTGCCCGGTGGGTTCGGCCGAGGTGTACTCACCGATCGTGGTGTTGAGCCGGTCCCGGTTGGCCGAGCGGAGCGACGCCGAGGCGTAGTCTGGGTCGTCGACCAGGTGGGCGGCCCCGACGAGGCGGCAGAAGGTGCGCCATTTGGCCCCGCCCGGGGCGGCGATGTTGACCAGGCCGTCGGCCGACGGGAACGTCCCCATGGGGATCCCGGTGGGGTGGTGGTTGCCGGCCTGGGGTGGGACCTCCCCGGTCATCGTCCAGCGGGTGGCCTGGAAGTCGAGCATGGCGATCTGGGCCTCCAACAGGGAGGTGTGGACCCACTGGCCCCGTCCCGAACCGCCGGGGCGGTCCCGTTCGATCACGGCCAGCAGCACCCCGAGGGCCAGGTAGATACCGGCCGACAGGTCGGCGATGGGGATCCCGACCCGGACCGGTCCCTGGCCGGGGAGGCCGGTGACCGACATGAGACCGCCGAGGCCCTGGGCGATCTGGTCGACCCCGGCCCGGGCCCCGTACGGGCCGTCCTGACCGAAACCGCTCAGGCTGGCGTAGACGACGCCCGGGTTCCGGGCCGAGCACGCCTCGTAGTCGACACCGAGCCGGTGTTTGACGTTGGCCCGCATGTTCTCCACCACCACGTCGGCCCGTTCCACCAGGGAGAAGAACACGGCGAGACCCTCGTCGGATTTCAGGTTCAGGGTCATGGCCCGCTTGTTGCGATGCAGGTTCTGGAAGTCGGGGCCGTGACGCTCACCACCGGACAGGTCGGTCCCCGCCACCGGGGGCTCGATCCGGATCACGTCGGCCCCCCAGTCGGCGAGCTGGCGGACACAGGTGGGTCCGGCCCGGGCCAGGGTGAGGTCGAGCACGGTGAGGTGGGTCAGCGGCCCGGTGCGGGTCGGCGCGCCGGCCCGGTCGTTCGCTCTGGTCCCCGTCATGGGACGGAGCGTAGTCCCGGCGCCGGCCGCGCTCGATTTCTCCCGGCGCCGGGGCCCCGGGGTTCAGCTGATGGCGGGGGTGTCGGCGTCGACGAACTGCTCCCGCAGCTCCCGCTTGAGCACCTTGCCGGTGGCGTTGCGGGGCAGGGCGTCCACCAGGGCGATGTCGTTCGGGATCTTGAACCTGGCCAGCCGGGTGGTGCAGTGCTCCACCACGGTGGCCCGATCCAGTTCCTCCCCCGGTTTGAGGGCGATGACGGCCAGGCCGGTCTCCCCCCACCGGGGATGGGGGACACCGATGACGGCCGCCTCGGCCACCTGGTCGAGCTGGTAGAGGACATTCTCCACCTCGGCCGGGTACACGTTCTCCCCACCCGAGATGTACATGTCCTTCCAGCGGTCGACGATGTACACGAACCCTTCGTCGTCGGCCCGGGCGGCATCCCCGGTCTTCAACCAGCGGCCCTCGAACGCCTCGGCCGTCGCCTCCGGCTTGTTCCAGTAGCCGGGGGTGATGTTCGGGCCGGCCACCCACAGCTCACCGACCTCGTCGGGCCCGCAGTCGTGACCGTCGTCGTTCACGATCCGGTACTCGGTGTGGATCAGGGCCTTGCCGGTCGAGCCGATCTTGCGGAGCGCCTCCCCGGGGTCGAGGAAGATGCAGGCCGGGCTGGTCTCGGTCATCCCGAAGCCCTGGGCCAGCAGCACCCCCCGCTCCGCCCACCGTTCCATGATGGCCAGGGCGCACGGGGCGCCGCCGACCCCGGCGGTCCGGAGCCGGGACAGGTCGGTGGTGTCGAAGTCGGGGTGCTGCATCATGAACTGGTAGGGGGCGGGCACGGCGAAGAAGTGGGTGATCCCCTCCTTCGGGTCGCCGATGATCCCCAGGGCCTCACCAGGGTCGAACGTCTGGAGGATGGCCACGGTGCCCCCGGCGTGCAGCACCGGGTTGCTGTAGCAGTTGAGCCCCCCGGTGTGGAACAGGGGCAGGACGTTCAGGTGGACGGTGTCGAGCCCGATCCCGGCCGGGATGCCGAGGTTCACTGCGTTCCAGAAGTTCATGCCGTGGGTGATCATCGCCCCCTTCGGCCGCCCCGTGGTGCCCGAGGTGTACATGATGGTGACGACATCGTCGAGGGTCAGCGCCACCGGCGGTGTCGGCCCGCCCCGGTTGGCCGCCAGGGCCTCCTCGTAGCCGCTGCCGGGCCGGCCCCCGTCGATCTCGGCGATGGTGCCGATCCCGCAGCGGGTCGCCAGCTCGGCGGCCGCGGCGGCGAAGGTGACGTCGTGGATGAGCAGGGCCGGGGTCGAGTCGTTGAGGATGTACTCCAGTTCGCTGACGGTGAGTCGCCAGTTCAGCAGGACACAGATCACCCCGGTCCGGGCGCAGGCGAACTGGACGTCGAAGTACTCCACCCCGTTCAGGGCGAGCACCGCCACCCGGTCGCCCCGGCCGATCCCCAGCGAGGTGAACCAGGCCGCAGTGGCGTCGGCCCGCTGGTCGAGCTCGGCGTAGGTGAAGCTCCGGTCGGTGCCGTAGTCCCGGATGGCCTCCCGGCCCGGCCGGTTGTCGGCGTGGTGGCGGATCCAGTCGTAGGCGGGGATCGGCCCGTGGCCGGCGGGCCGGGACGAGGTCATCGCGGCCAGAGCGTTCGGGTCGTCAATGGAGGTCACGGCCGCGAGGATACCGCCGCCCGCCCATCCGGTGGCGGGCGAACGGGCAGGGTGCTACCACGGGGAGATGGTCGCATGGGGCTTCCTGGATCTCGACGGCACCCTGGTGGACAGCTCGCCCGGGATCCTGGGGTCCCTGCGCCACGCCCTGGACACCGTGGGCCGGCCCGACCCCGGTGACGCCGCCCTGCGGGAGGCGATCGGCCCTGCCCTGCCGATCGGGTTCGCCCGTCTCGGGGTGCCCGGGCCCCAGGTGGATCGGGCCGTGGCCGCCTACCGTGACCGGTACCGGGCCGGGGCCATGTTCGACGCCGATGTGTACGCCGGGGTGGGCGAGATGTTGGACGCCCTGCGGGGCTCGGGATGGAAGCTGGCGCTGGCGACGGCCAAGCCCATCGTCTTCGCCCGGGAGATCACGTCCCGCCTGGGCCTCGACCGGTGGCTCGACGCCCAGTTCGGCTCGGAACTGTCCGGTGCCCGGACCGACAAGCGCGACCTGCTCGACCACGCCATCGCCGTGACCGGGGCGGAACCGGGCCGGAGTTTCATGGTGGGTGACCGGCGGTACGACGCCGAGGGGGCCCGCCACCACGGTGTCACCGCGGTCGGGGCCCTGTGGGGGTTCGGCGACCGGGCCGAACTCGCGGGCGCCGGGGTGGAGCTGTTCGCCGGGTCACCACTCGACGTCCCCACCCGGGTTGGGGCGGGGCCCCGGGGCCGCGACCGGCCGACGGGGCGAGCTGACCGGCCCGCTTCGGGGCGCTCCGGCGCGGGTGGGAGCGGGCTCACGGCCGATTATGCTGCAACGTCGGCCGATGAGCCGCAGATGCCCTTCCGGTCGGCCAACACCGTTCGGCCGGCGGATGCTGTTCGGCCGCTCCGAACTCGAGATCCAGTGTCAGAGGATTCCGTCGTGAAGACCTATTCACCCAAAGCAGCCGACGTCCAGCGGGACTGGTTCGTGGTCGACGCCGAGGGGATGACCCTGGGCCGCATGGCCACCGAGGTGGCCCGCGTCCTGCGGGGCAAGCACAAGCCGACCTTCAGCCCCCACATGGACATGGGTGACCATGTGATCGTGGTCAACGCCGACAAGGTGGTGCTGACCTCCAACAAGGCCGACCAGAAGATGGTCCACCACCACTCCGGCTACCCGGGTGGTCTCACCAGCCGTACCTACGGTGACGCCCTGGCCCGCAAACCGGCCGACACCGTGCGCTCGTCGATCGAGGGCATGCTGCCGAAGAACCGTCTCGGCCGGGCCCAGGCCCGCAAGCTGAAGGTGTACGCCGGCAACACCCACCCCCACGAAGCCCAGAAGCCGACCCCGATGGCCATCGACGGCGCCCGTCGAGAAAGCTGAGTTCGCAAGCCATGTCCACCGCCATCCAGACCACCGGTCGCCGCAAGCAGGCCATCGCCCGGGTCCGGGTCAGCCCCGGTACCGGTCAGATCACCGCCAACGGTCGTTCCTTCGAGGACTACTTCCCGTCCGCGGTCCACCGCACCCTGATCACCGAACCGTTGCGGATCGTCGACCGTGAGGCCGATTACGACATCGCCGTCACCCTCGACGGTGGCGGCCGGTCCGGCCAGGCCGGGGCGTTCCGGCTCGGGATCAGCCGGGCCCTCGTCGAGCTCGACGCCGAATCCCGGCCCGCGATCAAGGCCGCCGGCCTCCTCACCCGTGACCCACGGAAGAAGGAGTCGAAGAAGTACGGCCTGAAGAAGGCCCGGAAGGCTCCGCAGTACTCGAAGCGCTGAGCGGCCGGTGGCGCCCCAGTTCGGCACCGACGGTATCCGGGGGCTGGCCAACGACGAGCTGACCCCCGAGGTGGCCCTGGCCCTGGGCCGGGCCGCGGCCGAGGTCATGGGGTTCACCACGATCGTGATCGGCCGCGACCCGCGACGATCCGGACCGATGCTGGGCGCAGCCCTCGCGGCCGGGTTCGCCGCCGTCGGCGCCGAGGTGGTGCTGCTCGGGGTGGTCCCCACCCCGACGGTGGCCTGGGTCTCGGCCAACGCCCCCCGCCTCGGTCTGGGATCCGAGGTCGCCGGGGCCATGATCTCGGCCTCCCACAACCCGTTCGCCGACAACGGCATCAAGCTGTTCGCCCCCGGCGGGCTGAAACTGGACGACGAGGTCGAGGCGGCCATCCAGGCCCGCCTCGACGACCTCATCCACGGCACCGGCGGCGACGCCACCGGGGTGGTCGGCCGATCCGTGGTGGGCGAAGCGGTGGGTTCGATCCGGCCCGCCCCACCCGCCGCGGTTGCCGGTTGGCTCGACGCGGTGACCGGTTCGGCCGGTGAGGCCCGGTTCGACGGGCTCCGGATCGTGCTCGACTGTGCCAACGGGGCCGCCTATCCGGCCGGCCCCGACGTGTTCCGCCGCCTCGGGGCGGAGGTCATCGTCCTCGGTGACCGGCCCGACGGGCTCAACATCAACGACGGGGTCGGCTCCACCGCCCCCGCCGGGCTCGCCGCCGCCGTCGTCGCCCACCGGGCCGACGCCGGCCTGGCGTTCGACGGCGACGCCGACCGGCTCATCGCCGTCGACGCTTCCGGGGCCGTGGTCGACGGTGACCGGGTGATCGCCGTGCTCGCCCTCGACTGGAGCAACCGGGGCCGCCTCCGCAACAAGGCGGTGGCCGTCACCGTCATGAGCAACCTCGGGTTCCACCGGGCCATGCGGCAGGCCGGGATCGAGGTCATCATCACCCCGGTGGGTGACCGATCGGTCCTCCAGGCCCTCGACGAGCGGGACGCCTCCCTGGGCGGTGAACAGTCCGGTCACGTGATCTGCCGCGACCTGGCCACCACCGGCGACGGGATCCTCACCGGGGTCCAGCTCGTCACGGCCATGGTCCACACCGGCCGTTCCCTGGCCGACCTGGCCGGTGACGTGATGGTCACCGTCCCCCAGGTGTTGCGCAATGTGGCGCTGCCCCGCCGCGACGCCGGGATCGTGAACCGGCTCGGCCCCGTCATCGCCGAGGTCGAGCAGTGGCTGGCCGACGACGGCCGGGTCCTGGTCAGGGCCTCGGGCACCGAGCCCCTGTTGAGGATCATGGTCGAACACGCCGACCCCGACACTGCAACCGACGCCTGCAACCGCATCGTGGCCGAGGCGACGGCACTGGTGGCGGAGTGACCCCGGCCGGCCGACCGCCGACGGTTGCCCCCGCCCGCGATCATGGGGCCGGGCCGGGCCCGGTCGGGCCGGACCGCAGAGATCAGGAGCACTGACCCGAATGTGCGGAATCATCGCCATCACCCGTCGCCGGTCGGACCGTCCGGTGCCGTCCCCCGGCGCCATCGACGCCGCCCGGCGGGAGGTCTTGGCCGTCCTGCCCCGCCCCGACGACCCGAACCTGGTCGGGGCGCTCGACCAGGCGGCCCGGGCCCTCACCGGCCTCGACACGTCCTTGCGGGGCGAGGCCGGCCTCCGGGCCCTGCTCGCCGACCCCCCGACGGTGGAGGCCCTGGCCGCCACCTGCGCCGAGGTAGCCGATGCGGTGGCCGCGGTGGAAGCCCGCCTGGACGCCGAAGGTGACCGGGTCCCCCAGCTCGAAGCGGCCAACGCGGCGGTGGTGGCGGTCAAGGACGCGGTGTGGGCCATCGACCGTGACCGGCTCCGCGCCGCCCGGGAAGTGGCCGACCTCGCCGGTGGGCGCCAGTTGGGCGGGGCCGCGGCGGCGGCGCTGTTCTCGGTCCAGCAGGCGCTCAGCAACCTCGACCGGCTCGAGGTGCGGGGACGGGACTCGGCCGGGTTGCACCTTCTCGTCCGGGGCCATGATCTCAACCTGGCCAGCTGGGAGACCAGCCTTCTCCTCGGGGAGCGGGCCGCCACCAGGCTGTTCACCGACCGGGCGGTCGTCGTGGACGACGGTCTCCTCGGGTTCGTCTACAAGGCGGCCGCGGAGATCGGCGAACTGGGCGACAACACCGCCGCCATGCGCCGGGCCATCGCCGGCGACGACCTGCTGCACGCGGCCCTGGCCGCCCCGACCGCCGAGGTCACGGTGCTGGCCCACACCCGCTGGGCGTCGGTCGGGATCATCAGCGAACCGAACGCCCACCCGGTCAACAGTCACGAACTGAACCGGCAGCCCGGGCCGTACGTGGTGGCGTCACTCCACGGGGACGTCGACAACTTCGCCGACCTGATCGCCGAATCGTCGCTGCAGATCCCCGACGAGATCACCACCGACGCCAAGGTCATCCCCACGATGGTCAGCCGCGGCCTGGCCGAAGGGCTCGGCGTGGACGAGGCCGTCCGCTCCGCGGTCAGCCGGTTCGAGGGCTCGGTCGCCATCGGCATCAGCCCGGCCGCGGTCCCCACCGACCTGTGGATGTCGTTGCGGGGCAGCGGGCAGGGCCTTTTCATCGGCCTGGCCGAGGACGCCTTCGTGGTTGCCTCCGAACCCTACGGGGTGGTGGAGGACTGTGATCGCTACCTCCGCCTCGACGGGGAAACCCCGGCCGACCCGGCCAACCCCACCACCAGCCAGGGCCAGATCGTCCATCTCGACGGGTTCCGGGCCGGCGAGCCGGACGGGGTGCACCGGGTGGCCTACGACGGCACCCTCCTCCCGATCGCCCCCGAGGAATGGGTGTCGCCGTCGGTGACCACCCGCGACATCGATCGGGGCGACGCCCCCCACTTCCTGGTCAAGGAGATCACCGAGGCCCCCGAATCGTTCCGCAAGACCCTCCGGGGCCGCCTCGTCGACGGACCCGACGGCCTCCGGGTCAACCTGCCGGCCGAGACGATGACCCCGGCCGTGCTCGACGCCCTCACCCGGGTGCGGCGGATCGAGGTCATCGGCCAGGGGACCGCGGCGGTGGCCGGTCAGGCGGTGGCCGGTGCCATCGCCGACGCCGTGGCCGGTGCCGAGGTGGCCGTCCGGGCCGTGCCCGCCACGGAACTGTCCGGCTTCGAGCTCCGCCCCGACATGAGCGACACCGTGGTGGTGGCCATCAGCCAGTCGGGCACCACCACCGACACCAACCGCACGGTCGACCTGGTCCGCAACCGGGGGGCCGCCGTGGTGGCGATCGTCAACCGGCGGGCCAGTGACCTGGTCGACAAGGCCGACGGCGTCCTCTACACCTCCGATGGGCGTGACGTGGAGATGAGTGTGGCGTCCACCAAGGCGTTCTACGCCCAGATCGCCGCCGGCTTCCTCCTCGCCGACGCCATGGCGCAGCACGTCGACGGGGTCACCACCGATCACGACGCCCGGGTCGGGCTGCTGGCCGGGCTGCGCGACCTGCCCGAGGCGATGCGGACCACCCTCGAACTGCGGCCCCGGATCGGTGAGGTGGCGGCCCGGCACGCCCGCAGCCGCCGCTACTGGGCCATGGTGGGCAACGGCGACAATGTGGTGGCCGCCCGTGAGCTGCGGATCAAACTGTCGGAGCTGTGCTACAAGTCGATCGCCTGCGACGTCACCGAAGACAAAAAGCACATCGACCTCTCCTCCGAACCCATGATCCTGGTGTGTGCCGCCGGGTTGTCGGGATCGACCGCCGACGACGTGGCCAAGGAGGTGGCGATCTTCCGGGCCCACAAGGCGGCTCCGATCGTCATCGCCAGTGAGGGCGAGAACCGGTTCTCGGCCGCGCTCGACGTGCTCGCCGTCCCCGTTGTCCATCCCCGCCTGGCGTTCGTGCTGTCCACCGTGGTCGGCCACCTGTTCGGCTATGAGGCCGCCCTGGCCATCGACGCGTCGGCCCGGCCGCTGCGGGAGGCCCGGGGCACGATCGAGCACTATGTCGGCCACACCCGACCGGGCTGGTTCGAGACCTTCGGCCGGGAGCTCGATCCCCGGGCCGAACGGTTCTTCGCCGACCTCCGGTCCGGTCACTACAACGGGCACCTGGAGGCGTCCACCGCCACCCGGGTGGCCACCCTGCTGCGGTTCGCCCTCGGCCACGTCCCGCTCGACGCCTACCAGATCGAGATGGGCAAGGTCGGCACCACCGGCGTCGTCGTCGAGGACCTGGCCGCCGCCCTGACCGCGGCCATCGAGGAGCTGACCCGACCCGTCGACGCCATCAAGCACCAGGCGAAGACGGTCACCGTCGGGATCAGCCGAGCCGACGAGAGCCTCCTGCACGACGCTCTCATCGAAGCCGTCCTGGCCACCGGTTGCCCCCGCGACCGGCTCAGCTACCGGTCGCTGCGCACCGTGGCCTCGGTCTCCCCGGCGGTGGCCCAGGTGGTCGGCTACACCCGCTACCGGGTCGACGGCGACCCCGAGAACCAGGCCCTGGTGGAGGTGGTCGACCGGGGCGGGATCGCCACCGGCATCGTGTCCCGGGTGGAACGCGACCCGGTGCTGCGAGGCACCAAGCGTCGGGTGGCCGTGGAGCAGGAACCGTTCGTCACCGTCGGCACCGACGGGCGAGTCGTGCTCATCCTGCCCGAGGTGAAGGACGGCACCACCACCGGCCTCACCCTGTGCCACGTCCGGCTCAACCACAACCTGGGGGCCTCGACCGCCCGCTCGGTCCTCCAGGGCTACCGCAACCGGTACCGCCAACTGGTCGACGTGGTCACCGAACGGGAACCCTCGTTCCGGGAAGATCTCCTGGCCGAGGTGTCCACGGTGGATCTGTTGACCGCCCCCATCTCCGAGGTGGCCGCCCGCTGGTCGCGGGCCTGACCGGGAGCCCCCGACCGTGCGCCCGGTCGTCACCCCCCAGGAGTTGGCCGCCATCGACGCGGCCGCCCCGGAGCCGGTCGCCGAGCTGATCGAACGGGCCGGCCGGGCAGTGGCCGTCGCGGCCCGGCGGATGGTGCTGGCCACCGACCGGCCGGCCTCGGCCGGTCGGTTGGTGCTGGTCATCGCCGGCAAGGGCAAC
>JBKDZN010000168.1:0-36013 GCA_047971245.1 Acidimicrobiales bacterium | reverse complement strand
CGTCCGATTCCTGGATATCTGACCACCCTCGGGAGGTGACCGTGTCCGATACGCCGACCACCGAGGGCGAACAGCCCGACAATGTCGAACCGATCGAGATCCAATCGGAGATGGAGCAATCCTTCCTCGAGTACGCGATGTCGGTCATCATCTCGAGGGCGTTGCCCGACGCCCGGGACGGGTTGAAGCCGGTCCACCGGCGAATCCTGTGGTCGATGTTCGACGCCGGTCACCGTCCCGATCGGGGTCATGTCAAGTGCGCCACCGTGGTGGGTGACGTCATCGGCAAATATCACCCGCACGGAGACAGCGCCATCTACGACGCCCTGGTCCGGATGGGTCAGGATTTCTCGCTTCGCCACACCCTCATCGATCCGCACGGCAACTTCGGTTCCCCGGACGATCCGCCGGCCGCCTATCGCTACACCGAGTGCCGGCTCACCAACCTGGCGATGGAATTGCTGGCCGACATCGACGAGGACACCGTAGATTTCGCCCCCAACTTCGACGGCAAGCACGAGGAGCCGGTCGTCCTGCCGTCCCGGTTCCCGAATCTGCTGGTCAACGGCAGCCAGGGGATCGCGGTGGGTATGGCCACGAACATCCCGCCCCACAACCTGCGGGAAACGGTCGACGCCGCCATCCACCTGATCGATCATCCCGACGCCACCCCCGACGACCTGATGCAGTTCGTCCGTGGTCCCGATTTCCCGACGCGGGGTCAGATCCTGGGTCGGGTGGGGATCCGTGACGCCTACCGGAGTGGTCGGGGCTCCATCCGGATGCGGGCGGTCGCCGAGATCCTCGAGGTGGGCAACCACCATCAGATTGTCGTCACCGAGGTGCCCTACCAGACCTCGGTCGACCAGATCGCCCGGAAGACCGCCGAGCTGGTGGAGCGGGGCGACCTGTCGGGCCTGCGGGAGATCCGCAACGAGTCGGCCAAGGGCAAAACCCGCCTCGTGTTCGACCTCAAGCGGGACGCCAATCCCCTGGTGGTGCTGAACAATCTCTACAAGCACACCCCGATGCAGTCGACGTTCAGCGTCAACATGGTGGCCCTGGTCGACGGCATCCCCCGCACCCTGAACCTGCGGGACGCCCTGGTGGCCTATGTGGGTCATCAGCGCGAGGTCATCCGGCGCCGCAGTGAGTACCGGCTGCAACGGGCCCGGGATCGGGCCCACCTGGTGGAGGGTCTGCTCAAGGCGCTCGACCTGATCGATCAGATCATCGCCACCATCCGGGCCAGTGAGGACCGGCCCGCGGCCCGGGCTGCCCTGATGAGTGAGCCGTTCGAGTTCTCCGAGGTGCAGGCCAACTACATCCTCGACATGCAGCTCGGGCGCCTGACCCGGCTGGCCCGGATCGAGCTGGAGACCGAGCTCGACGATCTGCAGGGTGTCATCACCGAGCTGGAGGCGATCCTGGCCGACCCGCTCCGTCTCGACACGGTCATCAAGGAGGAGATGTCGGCCATCGCCGACGAGCACGCCACCCCCCGGCTCACCGAACTCGTGAACGATCCGGGCGAGCTCGACATCGAGGACCTGATCGACGACGAGGACCTCGTGGTCACCCTGTCGTCCACCGGGTACGTGAAATCGGTGTCGGCCGAGGAGTTCCGGACCCAGGGCCGGGGTGGCCGAGGGGTCACCGGAGCGAAGCTCAAGGACGACGCCGACGACATCGTCACCCACCTCCTGCACACCAGCGCCCACGCCTACCTGCTGTTCTTCAGCAACCAGGGCCGGGTCTACCGGTTGAAGGCCCACGAGATCCCGGTGTCGAGTCGCACCTCGCGAGGCATGGCCCTGGTCAACCTGCTCCAACTCCAGGGTGAAGAGCGGATTCAGGCCATCATCGACACCCGCGACTACGAGACCAACCGGTTCCTGTTCTTCGCCACCCGCCAGGGCAGGGTCAAGAAGACCCTCTTCACCGCCTACGACTCGTCGTTGCGGGGCGGTCTGATCGCCATCCGTCTGAACGACGGTGACGAGCTCGTTTCGGTGGTGCCCACCAACGGGTCGGACGACATCTTCATGGCCTCACGGCGGGGTCAGGCGCTCCGATTCTCCGAGGACGACGTGCGTCCGATGGGCCGCACCGCCGCGGGCGTGCAGGGGATGAAGTTCCGGGACGGCGACGAACTCGTGTCGTGCGATGTGTTCAGCAACGACACCGAGCTCCTGGTGGTGACCAGTGAGGGGTTCGGCAAGCGGGTCGATCCGAACCTGTTCAGCGTGAAACGGCGGGCCGGCCTCGGTGTGCGGGCGGTCACGGTCAATGATCGCAAGGGTCAGGTGGTGGCGGCCATGTTCGTCGGCCCGGACGACGAGATCCTGCTGATCTCCTCGGGCGGCGTGGTGATCCGTACTGCGGTGGCCGATGTGTCACAACAGGGCCGGGACGCCTCCGGGGTCACCATCATGAGCCTTGCCCCCAACGATCAGGTCAGCGCGGTGGCCCGCCTGTTCCGGGTCGAGACCGAGGGGGACGACACCGACGGTGATGCGGTCGACGGTGGGGACGCGGTCGTTGGTGATGCGGTCGACGGTCACGGGCCCGACCCGGAACGCCCCGACGGGCCTCCATCAATCTGACCCGAATCCCCGAGCCACCCGAATCATACCCAATCGGACCCGTCTATCCCTGTTTGCCCCCGGAACCCGGGAACCGTTGTCGGGTCGGGCGGCCGGCCGGCGTCCGGGTCATCGGTCACCATGAGCCGCCCCGGCGCGCTTGGATCCGTGTGACACCGATTGGCCCGGGGCGGCCCGTTCGACCAAGGGGAGGCGCACGATCCGTGCCGGCCGCGGCCGGAGGAGAGCGGGACCGCGACGGTGGGGCGGTCACGGTCCTGCTGGCCGGCGTGATCGGTGGTGCGGTCGCCCTGGCCATGGGCGTGGTGTCGCTGGCGGAGTTTGCCGTGGTGAGGGCCGAGACCCAGACCGCGGCCGACGCCGCCGCCCTGGCCGGGGCGGTCGAGGGCCGACCCGGGGCCCAACGGATCGCGGCCGCCAACGGGGTGGACCTGATCACCTACGACGACCGGGGCGATCGGGTCCGCGTCGTTGTCGGTCGAGGCATGGTGTCCGCCACCGCTGCGGCCTCCCGCTTCGGGGGCTGATCCCCCCGTCGAGGAGAGGATCAGCCCAGTGTCGCCTACACTTCGTCCGGTATGGCCGGCAAACGACCCGTGACTGGGCCCACTCCAGGTGTCGAGGATGCCCTTGTGGCCGCACTCGGATTCGAGCCCCCCTCTGCCGAGACGACGACCAGCACCCGTGAAGACGGCTGGTTGACCGCGGGTACGGCCGGGATCGTGGCCGAACCCCCGCCGCCACCGTTCCCAACCTCGTCCGACGCTCACGAGTACGTCGCCGGTACCGACGGGGGTCACACACCACCCCCCGGCGAACCTGCCCCGCCGCCTCCCTCCGCCGAAGTTGTTGATCTGACCATGTCTGGCCAAAAAAGAAAAGGTAAGGGCCCCCGCACATTCGATATCGACCTCCAGTCCGAGCCGCTGACGGAGTCCTCCAACGGACACTCGCCGATCGAGCGCCCGGAGGATCCGGTCACTGATCCGGACGTCGAGAGCAACACGTCGACGAACGGTCATGTGTGGACCCCATCCGACCGGGCGGCCGAGACCGCCTCCTTCCCGGCCGACCTCATCGAAACGAATGAGGTCGTCGAGGACTGGCCCCCCATCGCCGATACCGGGGAGCAGACCGATCCGTCCGGGAACGGTGTCAACGGCGCGTCCGAGTCCTCCCTCGCCTTCGACCACGCGTTCGACACGCGGTCGGGGAGCACCCGCTCCCGTCCGCCGATGGATGAAGCCGCGATCGCCGATCGGTTCGCCGATCCTGTCCCCGGGGCCGACGCCACCGACCCCGGCGCCGACTTCGCCGACGAGGGGGTTGATCCGGCCGTCACCGCTCCGGTGGCCGCGGATGTCGTGGCCGAGGTACTCGGGGCTCCGGATCCTTCCGCCGGCTTCGAGTCGGCCGACGGCTACGGGGATGATCACGCCGAACTCGCTCACGCCGCCTACCCGGCTGACGGGGCGCCGGTCGACGCCGAGCACGATGGCTACCGCGACCTCGACGCCGGTGACGTCTACGCCGACGAGCCACTGGACTCCCACGCGGCCACGGTCGGCTTCGAACCGGTCGACCAGCACGATGCGGTCGGTTTCGAACCCGAAACCGACGGTGATGACCTGGCCGGTCCCTTCGCCGGGGTGGCCGAAGCCCCCCTGATCGACGAGGCGATGCAGACCACCAATGATCTGGGCACCGACGTGGCCGTGGTGGATCCACGGATCGATCCCGGGGTGGTTGCGCCCGTTGCCGCCGCGCCGGCCCCGGCGCCCGTGGCCCCACCGGCGCCGACGAGCCCCGCCGAAGCCCCGTCAGTGGTCCCCGAGCCCACCCGCTCGGCGGGATCGGGGGCTGCGGTCCGGGCGGGTTCGTCGGCTGCGGCGGCTCGGGCCGGGGATCTGGCGTCACGAATGCCGCAGCTCCTCGAAGATGGGCTCCGCAACCGGTCGCAACGTGTCCGGGCCCGCAAGGTCCGGCGCGTGATCCGGCACGTCGATCCGTGGTCGGTGCTGACCTTCTCGGTGTTGTTCCAGCTGTGTGTGTTCGCGGCGATGCTGCGGGCCAGCGTGCTGGTCTGGAGTGTCGCCGATGCGGCCGGGACGATCGGCAACATCGAGAACTTCGTCCGAGAACTGGGCGACTACACCGTGTTCGAGATCCACGAGGACGTGGTCTTCCGAGCTGCCCTGGTGGCGGCCGGTATTCTCACCCTGGCCTCGTCGCTCATCGCCGTTCTGCTCGCGGTGGTGTTCAACCTCATCTCCGACCTGGTCGGCGGGATTCGCATCACCGTGGTCGAGGAGGAGACGGTCCGGGTCAACCGGAAGAGCTGACCGGCCGCGGCTCAAGCGGCCCGACTCCGGGTGGCAACTCGGTAGCCAACCGCCCCGGCGTCCGGATAGCGTTGCTGCCTGCCGGGGCTATAGCTCAGTCGGTTAGAGCGCACCCCTGATAAGGGTGAGGTCACAAGTTCAACTCTTGTTAGCCCCACGCATCGAACCAGCCTCGAACGTCTTGTCGTTCGGGGCTGGTCCTGTTTTCGGACCGTTGCTGCATTCGCAGGCGACGTCGCCTGTTTGGGGTTCAGCGGGCGGGGTTCGTCGCCGATAGATGGGCCGTGAGCCGACCAACGCTCGTGAACATGGGGTCGGGTGATGATGATCCCGATGACGGGGCCTTGGCGCGGTTCATCACCCTGTTCTCTCTGGTCGAACGGCTCAGCCGCTCGGAGTCGGCGTCGGCGTGCGCGGCCGCGGCGTCGTTTGCGTTCCGGGGATTGGCGTCGGTGGCCGCATGGCGGCTCCTCATCGAGGAGGGAGACGGCTTCCTGGCCGTCGACTTCGACGCGGGGACCGCGTCGGTCGATCATGTCGACGAGCTCACCGCCTGGGACCGGTGGTGCTGGGAGCGGCTGAACCCGGTCTCCCTCGGCCAGGGCGACACGCCCGAGCCGCCACCACCTCACCGCTGCCCCACAGGCATCGGCGAGATCAGGGTCGTGCCCTACCACCGGCCGGGCCTACCGAAGGGGACGTTCGTGGCCTCCACCCGGGAAACGGCGTTCACCGGCCTCGACGATCGCTTCATGCGGATGGCGGCCCGGCTGCTGTACGAGCAGCTGGGAGGGATCATCGTCCGTGACGCCCAGATCAGCCGGCTCGAGGCGGACAGCTGGCGTGACGGTCTGACCGGACTGGCCAATCGTCGATCGATCCTGGAGACCTTGGCCAAACAACTGAGCAACGGGGCGCGCTACCACGAACCGGTGACCCTGCTGATGGTCGACATCGACGGCTTCACCGAACTGAATGCCCGCCACGGCCATCGGGCCGGTGACGCGGTGTTGACGGAGCTCGCCGGTCGGTTGCAGCGGGCGGCCCGGGACGGGGACTATGTCGGCCGCTACGGCGGTGACGAGTTCGTGGCCATCCTGTTGCGCTGCGACGCCAACGGCGCGTACCTGGCGGCGGAACGGGTGCGGGCGGACGTCGCCGCGGCCCCGTTCGAGGTGCCGGGGGACGCGGGGCTGGTCCAGCTCGATGTCAGGGTCAGTGTCGGCGCCGCGTCCACCAGCGACCGCCCCAGCCTGGCCCCCCTGGAGCTGATCGTCTGGGCCGACCGAGGCCTGGCCGCGGCCCGAGCGGCCGGGGCCGACCGGGCCGTGGTCACCCGCGCCGATGGGCCAGGCCACCGGCACCTGACTGTCGTACCCGTTGCCCGGGAGGGCTCGCCATGAATCAGGAAGGCATGTGATGAAGAGATATCAGCTGGTCGAGTACGAGGCGGCGAGCCCCCAGGTCCGGGCGGTCTACGACGACTACCTGGCCAGTACCCAGTCGCTATCGGTGCCGGTGTGGATCCGGAGCCTCGGCTCGAACGTCAACCTGCTCCGGGCCTACTGGGAGCGGACCAAGGGTTCGCTGCTGCGGGGCAGCCTGCCGGTGGTGCTGAAGGAACTGGTCGTCTTCACGGTGTCGGTGGAGAATCAGGCCCGATACTGCAGCGCGGCCCGGGCCCACACGATCCTGCAGCTCGATCCGACCATGACGTTCGATCAGATCGCCTCACTGGTGGGCCCCTCCGGTGACCGCAGCAACCTGCCGGAGACCTTCCGGGCCGCGTTGGACTTCGCCGAGGCCGCAGCCCGCGACGCCAACGGGGTGACCGACGCCGACTTCCAGCGGCTCATCGACGCCGGCTTCAGCAACGCCCAGATCCTCGAACTCCAGTCGGTGATCGACCTGGCGCAGATGTTCAACAGCTACAGCAGCCTGATGCAACTGCCGCTCGACCCGGAATTCCGGCCGGTCCTGGAGCCCGTCGTTTCCTGAACCAGCGGACAGGTTCATTTCAGAATGGCGGACGTTGGGCAAGGTCGTAGATGAGCCTGCCACCATCCGCTACGGTTCGCGTGGGGCATCGCGGATAACGATCATGTATGCGGACACCGCGCCGGTGTGGCGGCGAACGTTCGGGTGAACGCAGCCGCTCTGCCGTCGACGATCCCGCATCGCCACGAAGGATGAACACTGCCCATGAGCGAGAACGAGCCGATCCCCGGCCACGGTGGCGACGACCTCCATCCGTACGGAGCCGGCTCCCACGCCCGTCTCGACGATTCGCTGGAGATGCCGGCCTGCTACCCGATCAAGGGCAACGTCCGGCGGGACGGCCGTCGTCTCTACCATCGGCCGGACTCACGCGACTATGGCGAGACCAAAGGCGAGGTGTGGTTCGACTCTCCGGACGCGGCCGAGGCGGCCGGCTTCTCCCTCGCGCCCGCCCATCCGGACGATGCCGATGCCGCCCGATTCGCCCCCGGGGGCGATGGCCATCCGTGTGGTGAGGAGGAGGTCGCGGCCGAGCGGGCCGCGGTCACTGCCCGGCTGGCCGCCCGCTCCGGTGAGGCGACCAATCGGAACCGCGCCGCCGAGGATCCCGACACCGGGCTAACCGTAACCGCACTGGGTGCCGCCACCCAGGATCCCTACCTCCACCCCTACGGCGTGGGTTCGCGCGCCAGCCTCGACGACGCCATGGAGATGCCCCGGTTCTACCCGGTCAAAGGGGTGGTCGGGAGCAACGACACCGGTGGTGTCTACCTGAGGCCGGACAGCTCGGCGTACCGGAGCACCCCGGCCGACGTCTGGTTCGATTCGCCGTCCGCGGCCGAGCACGCCGGTTTCGCCCTGGCCGACTCGCATCCGGCGGGTTCGGGCGGGGAGGAGTTCGAGCCCGGGGGCAGTAACCATGGATGGTCTGCCGCCGCGATCGAGGCGGCGCGGGCGCGGGCCGCCCGAGGACCCGACGCCGAGGCGCCGACGCCGGGTTCGAGCCCGGGGCGCGCTCGTTCCGGGGCTGGTCTCGCGGCCGGGGTCGTCGGCGCCGCCGCCGGAACCGGCGCCCTGGGGGCCGTGCTCGGCGACGACGACCCGACCAGTGAACTGGAGATCCCTACCGCGGCTGATGCCGGCAGCGCCACCGATGTCGTGGGCGACGAGACCGCGGAGACGCCGGCGGTGGAGGTCGCCCGGACGGCGGATGTTCCGGCGGTGGAAGTGGCCCGGACCGCGGAGATGCCTGCGGTGGACGCGGGCCTGACCGCGGACGTTCCGGCAACGGCCGGCACGCCCTCCGGTGATGACGAACCGGAGGGCTCGAACGGGGCTTCCGGAGTGGACACCCCCGACGATCAGGACGACGACCCGGCAACCCCGGGCGTCGCCGACATCGAGCGGGTGCCCGCCAACGGGGCTGAGGCCGAGGTCACCGAGGATGACGACACCACAGGCCTGGGCCTGGCCGGAACGGCCGCCGGGGTGGCCGGCGTCGCCGGTCTCGCGGCACTGGCGTCCGTCGGTGGCGCTGATGCCGATGTGGCCGGTGACGATGTGGCCGGTGACGATGTGGCCGGTGAGGATGTGGGCGAAGCGGACACCGCCGACGGTGAGGCCGATGTCGACGCGGGCGGCGAAGCCGGCGATCCTCCCGAGGCGGTTGACGACCCGTCGGCCTCCGATGCCGAACCTGGTGCCGATGGCGACGGTGAGGCCGACGTGGACGGAGCGGTGGCGGGCGCTCCGGGCGCTGCATCATTGGAGCGAGGGGCCGGCGCGGCCACCGCGGCGCTGGCCGGTGCCGCGGCAGCCTCTGGTGATGCTGCAGAAGGTGATGCCGCCGGCGGCGATGGCCCGGCCGCTTCTGACCCCGCCGGCACCGTTGACGCCGACGAGGCCTCGGTCAAGGGCGCCGGTTCGGCCAAGAATGGCGACAAGGGAGACAAGGGAACAGCAGCCGCGGCCGAGAAGGGCTCCGGAAAAGGCGCCGGCAAGGCGGCCGCCGGTACCGCGGCGGCCACCACGGGCAGTCGACGCCCGGCGGGGAAGGCCGGCGCGGCCGAAGGCTCCGGATCGTCCGGATCCCCGAAGCCCGCATCGGGCGGCGACCGGCCCGAGGAATCCAAACGGCGCGGTCAGTTGGCATGGGCGGGAGCAGGCGCGCTGGCGGTCCTCGTGCTCGGGGGCCTGATCGTCTCCCAGCGCGACACGGACTCCGCGGTCACCACCGACGGTGGCAACACCGACACCAGCGCTGCGGTCACCACTACTGACGACGATGGCAGCACCGACACCGGTGCCGCCGCCGACAGCACGGTGGGTGACGACAGCACGGTGAGTGACGACAGCACAGCCGATGATGGTGCGGCCGATGGCAGTGTCGGTGACGGCACGGTCGGTGATGATGGTGCGGCTGATGACGGCGCAACCGACGACGGTGCAACCGGTGACCGTGCAGCCGAGGGTGGTGCGGCCGGCGATGGCTCCGGCGCGGCCGGCGGCACCGACGGTGGGGGAGCGGCACCGACGACCGCCCCGACCGACGGAACCACCGCCGGCGGTACCGCGTCATCCGTCGCCGCCGGAGGGGACGGCTCGGAGGAGGCGGCCGCGCCGCCGGGTGTCGAGGCGATTCGCGGTGAGGCCGTGAGCGCCCTGGCGGCCGCCGGACTGGAAGGGGTGGCTGTGACGGTCGACGGCGACACGGCGACCCTGTCCGGCCTGGTCCCCGACCTCGAGGCCCGGGACCGGGCCGTGGCCGCCGTTTCGGGGGTCCCCGGGGTGGAACGGGTCACCGACGCCCTGACCGTGGGCGGGATGGTGCCGGCCGAATCCGGTGCCGCTGGGGCCTCGGGCGGGGCCGAGGCGGGCACCACCGGGAGCGGTGTGGCCGGAACCGGGGACGAGACTCCGGTGGCCGAACCGGTCGACAACGACCCGTCGTTCACCGGCTGACCCCGCGCCGGGCCCGCCCGGCCCCGGGCGGCCCGGCCGCTCAGTGGATGCTGACCGGCGTGCCCAGGGGGAGGAAGGTGGTGAGCTGCTCGATGATGTCGTTTCGCAGGCGGATGCAGCCGTGGCTGACCGTGGTGCCGAGCAGTTCCGGCTGGTTGGTGCCGTGGATGCCGATGCCGCCGGGACCGCCGTTGAACGAGTCAAGGGTGTCGCTGAATCCTGAGAGACCGTAGGCGTACGGGCCGTAGATCCCGGTGGGGTCGGTGGGCCGGAGCAGCTCGGTGAGGTAGAAGTCCCCGATCGGGGTCGGGGTGTCGCCGGTGCCCAACGCCACCTGGGTCTGGAGTACGACCTCGTCGTCCCGGGTCACGGTCAGGGCGAAGTTGGCCACGTCGATGGTGATCCGGTACGGGTTCCGGGTCAGCGCCGCGTCGTCGAGCGGGATCCAGCCTGTGGTCCCGTTGGGTCGGACGGGCAGCAGCACCTGGATCCAGCCGTCCGCGGTGGGTGGGCCCAGGGCCCGGAACACCAGTGGGCCGCCGCGGGAGGTCGGGTGGTCGAGGGTGACCACCTCCGGCGCGTCGAGCCGGGGTTCGTACCGTGCCGTCACCGTCGGGGTGACGGGGTGCACCACGATGCTGGCCGAGCCGAGCAGGACGGGATCGAAGGGATCCAGCTCCGGGCCGAGGCCGCCGGGTTCGGCCACGATCGCCGCCGGGGTCGGTCGCAGAACCTCGGAGTGGAGCACCAGTGGCGTCGACCGCAACGGATTTGCCCGGGCCGGGTCGGTGACGTCCCGTTCGGCCACGGCGCCGGTCCGGTTGCCGGGTGGCGGCTGGGCCGATGACGCCACCATGCCGCATCCTCCCGTGGCCACGCCCACGGCCAGCATCACGGACACCACCCGACCCACCGAACGAGCCGGCAGTCGGTGGTGGCCCCGGGGCACGGTTGACCGGGGCGTCGGCGGGGACGGGGGGGTATCGGCCATGGCGAGCTAGATCACGATAGCGACCTCACCACCGGCCCGACCAGGAGGTGGGTCGATCGACGGTGGTACCCCACCAGAGCCAGCCATGACCAAGCGCCGGGTCATCGGAGTCGTCGACGCCTACGATGGCGTGATGTTTGTTCTCGCCCGACGAGTTGCGGTCGCGCTCGGTGCCGCCGGCCTGATCGCCGCCTTGTTCCGCCTCCGCGGCGGCGACGCCATCCCGCCCCAGGCGGGAGGATGGCGAGAGCTGGGCGACGCCGACATCTGATGCGCATCGCGGTGGTCGGTCTTGGGGCCACGGGTTCGCACGTGGCCCGCCAGCTGGTCAGCCGACCGCTCGACGAGCTGATGGTTCACGACCGGTCGCCCCGCCAGCAGAGCCTGGTGGCGCAGGCCCTCCGCGCCGTCGGGCCCGCCTCCGGTCGGATCACCGCGGCGCCGCCGGACCCGGCCGATCCACCCGACGTCGTCGTCCTGGCCGTCCCGGTCGGTCAGCATGTGGCCGAGGCCCGCCGCTGGATCGAGGCCGGCGCCCATGTGGTCTCGGTCAGCGACGGTCTCGCGGAGGTCGAAGGTCTGTTGGCCCTCGACGGCCTGGCCGGTCGCCATCACCGCAGCCTGGTGGTCGGCGCCGGATTCGTGCCCGGACTCAGCTGCGTTCTGGCCCGGGTCATGGCCGACCGGTTCGACGAGATCTCCGCTGTGGCCGTCTTCACCGCCGGGACCGGGGGTCCGGCCTGCGCCCGGCAGCATCACCGGGCCCTCAAGAGCCTGTCGACCGAGTGGCGCGACGGGGTGTGGCGGCACCATCGGGGTGGATCGGGCCGGGAACTGACCTGGTTCCCCGATCCGTTCGGGGCCCGGGACTGCTACCGGGCCGCCCTGCCCAGCCCGGTGCTGCTCCAGCGGGCGCTCCCGGAGGTGGGGCGGATCACGGCCCGGATGGCCGCCACCCGGCGTGACCGGTTCACCTCGTGGCTACCGATGTTGTTCCCTCCCCATCGCGACGGTGGTCCCGGGGCGGTGCGGGTGGAGCTGCGGGGGCGACGGAACGGCTCATTCCACACCGAGATCGTCGGTTCCATCGAACATCCGTCGGTGGCGGGCGGGGTGGTGGCCGCGGTCGCCGCCATCGGCGCCGCGGAGAGCCGGGCCCCGATCGGGGCCGACGGCGTCGCCTCCTGGCCCGATCCGGCGCGCCTGTTCAGGGCGCTTCGCGAGCATGGTGTCCGGGCCGCCGTGTTCTCAGGAGCGGACTCCTCCCGGTAGCTTCCCGTGGTCCGCTTGCCTCATCCCGCCGGTGGGGCTCAACCTTTCGGGCCAGTTTGTCGAACATGTCGACAGCGGGAGTGCTCCGAAAAAACTTCTCAAGTTTTGCCGCGGTTGCGTCGAAGACCCTTTCCGTATGGAGGAAATGAGGAAGGGCGTCTTACGCATGACTGGTACAAACCAGGCCGAGATCAACGCACGGATTGAAGCCAATCTGTCCCTGGTGAAACACGTTGTGTTCCAGGTTGCAGTCCACTTCCCCCGGCATGTCGACCGGGAGGAGTTGGCCACCGCCGGCGCGCTCGGCCTGGTGGAAGCGGCCCGCCGGTACGACGCGGAACGTGGTGTTCCGTTCGAACGGTTCGCGGCTCAGCGGATCCGGGGCGCGATCCTCGACTCGGTGCGGGCCGCCGACTGGGCCCCCCGTTCGGTCCGATTGCTGGCCCGGCGCCTGGAGGCGGCGGAGCAGCAGCTCGCCACCCAGCTCGGTCGGGTACCGAACACCGACGAGATGGCCGAGAATCTGGGGGTCACCCGAGCCGAGTTGGCCCGCCTGCAGGACCGGCTGTTCCGGTCGGTTGTGCTCGCCCTCGACCATGAGACCAACGACGACACCGATGAGGACCTCACCCTGGTGGACATCCTCCAGGACCGGGCCGCGGTGGAACCGTCGGAGGAGTTGGAGCTCCGCGAATTGCACGCCTACCTGCGTGACGCGGTCCAACTGTTGCCGGAACGGCAGCGGTTCGTGGTGATCGGCTACTTCCTGGAGGGCCGGACCTCCCAGGATCTGGCCCGCTTCCTGGGGGTCACCGAATCCCGCATCTCCCAGCTCCGCAGCGAAGCCCTGCGCAACCTGAAGCTGGGGATCGAGGCCCAGTACGACCGGGAGATCGTGGATGATTCCCCGGTGGGTCGGGTGGCCCGCCGCCAGGCCGCCTATGTCGGTGCCGTCACCGAGGCGTCCGAATGGAGGGATCGGCTGGGTCGATGGGACGAGGCCTACGATGTCCCCGAGGAACCGCTGCTCCCGGTCGGCTCGGCCTGAGGCGACCGGTTCCGACCTCGACCGGTTCAGAACATCGCGGCTTGCTGCCACCGTTCGAGCAGGGCTGCGTCGCCGAACACCTCGAGGCGTTCTGGAGGGATCCGGCTCCACAGCAGGAGCAGGAGATCGGAGGCCGACCCCCGGGCGGCGACGTCGGCCTTGGCGTGACTCCGCTCGTGGACGACCTCGTCGGGCCGCAGGGTGAGGGTCCACTCGCCGTCCTCGACGTCGGTGGCGTGCAGGTGGATGGTCTCGCCCGCGCCGGCCAGCCGGTCGAACTGGAGGCGGGCCGGCGCGAACACCTCGAACACCTCGTCGATGGCGTCCACCGCCGACCACGGCACGATCGGGGTCGGTTGGCCGGTGGCGGCCTCCACATCCCAGCGGTGCATGGCCGTCTCGTGACCGAGACGGCGCAGCCACCACCGGGCAGGTTGGGGACCGGTGAAGGTGGGGCGGGAGGCGGTGAGATCGACCTCGTCGAACGAGGCCGTCAGGCGGCCGGCGGCCTCTCGGTACCAGTCGAGGACGTCGGGCCCGGGGGGCGGCTCCCCGACGGCTGAGCGGGACGGGGGTCGGTCGGCCTCGGTGCCCAGGCATTCGGTCACGTAGCGCAGGACCCAGCCGGTGTGTCCGACCACCGCCCCCACGGTCCAACCGTCGATGTGGGGCACCGGCACGCTCAGGGCGTCCGGGGCGGTACGGCCGAGCGCACCGAGCTGTTCCTCGAGCTGGGCGCGCTGCGCCTCCAGGCTGATGTCGGTCATCGGTCCCCTCCTCCATCCGTCCGGGGGACGGGGGGTCCGCTCCGGCCGGTGGGCCGCTGGGAGCGGACCCGCCCGCCTCGGGGAATCAGCGTTCTTCTTTGAAGATGACGTGCTGCCGGATCACGGGATCGTATTTCTTGAGCTCGATCCGTTCCCGGGTGTTCACCTTGTTCTTGCGGGTGACGTAGAGGTAGCCGGTGCCGGCCGTCGAGCGGAGCTTGACCAGCGGACGCCGTTCGTTGCCCTTTGCCATCAGACCTTCACTCCTCGGCGTCGCATGTCGGCCACGACCGACTCGATGCCCTTCTTGTTGATCGTCTTGATGCCCTTGGCGCTCACGGTGAGCGTCACCCACCGCTTCTCCGACGGGAGCCAGAACCGCTGCCGTTGAATGTTGGGGTTCCACCGGCGCTTGGTGACGCGGTGGGAGTGGGAGATGCTGTTACCGAAGCTGGGCTTGCGGCCGGTGACCTGACAAATCTTGGACATCGTGAACCTCGAAGGGGCAGGCGACGGCCTGCGTCGGACCAGTCAAGGCTATCTCCGGGGGTGGATCACCCCAACCGGCCGGGTGCGTCGGGTCGGGTCAGATCGGCTCGTCGCGGCCGAGGGGCTGGGGCGGGATCCGGTCACCGGGCGTCCAGCGCCGCCGCCGGGGGGCCGGCCGTCCGGGCCGGTGCGGGGTGTTCGGTACCGGCCGGTTCGCCCCGCGTCGCAACGGCATCACCAGCAGGGCCAACGCGATGACGAGAACGCCGAGGAGACCGATCATCCAGAATCCCCACGGCAGGGTTTGGCTGGACGAATCGGCGGCCTGGAGGGCGAGCGATCCCGCCAGGGTGCATCCGGCCACGGCGCCCAGCCCGACCAGGGACCGGAGGAAAACCGCGGGGTCGACCACGGCACCCCGGCGGCGCAGGAAGGCCAGCCGGGTCAGTTCGTTGTAGGCGAAGGCCACCAGACCGACGGCGGCGAACACGATGGGTCCGCCGCCAATGCTCAGGGGTAGGACGAACAGGGCGTAGACGAACACCAACGCCGTCGTCATCCACAACAGGAGATGGTTGCCGCCGGCCACGGTCCCGGAGTGGAGCAGCAGGAAGAGCACCAGCAGGGGGATGACGATCCACGACAGCACCACCCCCGGGACGCCGACGACGATCACGACGAGGGTCATGGCCCCGAGCGATTCGGGTCGGCCGAGCAGGTGCCGGGCTCGTCGCCGGTTCTCCCGCCGGCGCTCACCGGCGTCAGGGGCAGTGGTGGTCGTGGAAGGGGTCATGGTCAGCCTGCCCGCAGCCGGGCCCGGCCGAGGTTGCCGACCACCCGGCGCATCAGATGATCGAGGGAATCCCCCCGGGCCCACGGGATGATGAGTACCCCCCGCTGGACGAGCCAGCGCTCGTTGAGCTCGTTGCCGACCCGGAAGATCCGTCGGGCCAGCTCCGACACCGAGGCATCGATCGGGGGCAGTTCGGGTTTGATCACGATGACCTCGTGGCCCCGGTTGCGGAGCTGGACCAGGGCGTTGAGCGTGCGCTCGGCCAGCAGGGGGGAGATGGCCACCACGGTGGCGGAACGGGGCAGGTTGGCCGGGATCCTGAACTCGGCGTCGCGGACCTGGCGGGGTTGGACCTCGGTGGCCAGCAGGGCATCCACGATCTGGTGGAGATGCCGCCGGCCGAGCCGGGTCGGGAACCAGCGGACCCCGGCGCCGACGTCGATCAGGCCCACCCGGTCCTGGGCCCGGAGGTGGCGCTCGGCCAGGGCCGTTGCCGCGGTGACCGTCACCCGCAGGGTGGTGTCGAGGTCGACACCCAGGTCTTGGGCGGAGTCGACCATCAGCACCACGTCCGATGAGCGGTCGGGGTGTCGTTCGATGACCATCGGCTCGTTGCGACGCCGGCTCAGCCGGGGGCTGATCATCCGAACCGGATCGCCGAAGCGGTAGGGACGGACCTCGGCCAGTTCGCTGCCGTGGCCGTGCCGACGGCTGCGGTGTTCGCCGGTGACGGGCCGCTCCCGGTACAGGGGCACGAGGGACGAGAGCTGCTCGGCGGGGGGATGGACCCGGACCGGGAGATGGAGGGGCACCTGATGGAGCCGCTGGCTCAGGCCGAGCCGGTCCGAGGTGGTGAGCACCGCCCATTCGGGGCCCATGGCTCCCCACCGGGAGGCCCGCAGCGGGATCCGCACCTGGTAGCTGCCGTCGAGCGGGAACACGTACCGGGTGGGCGCCAGGGGTTCGAGGGTGGCCGGCAGCTGGATCTCCAGGTCGGCCAGGGGGATACGACGCTCGGAGCTGACGTCGATGGTCAGCTCCACCTGGTCTCCCTCCACCACCCGCGGTGGGGTGATGCCGGCGGTGACCGTGGCCGGTACCCACCAGCCGTCGGCGACGGAGACCGCGATCGCCGCGGCCAACGGTAGGGCCAGGGCGGCCAGATGGGGGAAGCGGAAACCCACGGCCAGGATGGTGATCGCCATCGCCAGCAGGGCACAGGCCCAGAATCGGACGGTGAGCTGGTTCTGCACGGGCTCGGGTTCCGGGTGCCGGGCCGCTTACCAGCCCGGTTGCGAGCCGGGCGGGGGCGGCGAGGACGGGGGGCCGCCGTACGCTCCGCCGCCCGGCGGTTGGGGCGGGTGGGACGGGCTCATGGTGGGTGGTTGGGCGGTGCCGGGCGCTTGGGCACCGGCCGGAGCCGCCCAGCCGTTCTGGGTCGGTGGCGCCGGCGCCGGCACGGCCTGCCCGGCAACGGGCTGGTCGCCGGGGTCAGTGGCCTGAGGGGCCGGGACCTGGGCCACCACCTCCGCCACCACCTGGGCGGTGGTCACTCCCCGTACCCACTGGTCGGGTTGGAGGAGGAGGCGATGGGCCAGGCAGGGGATGGCCACGGCCTTGATGTCGTCGGGGAGCACATGGCTGCGGCCGGTGAGGGCGGCCCGGGCCCGTCCCGCCTTCAGCAGGGCCAGCGAACCCCGGGGACTGGCCCCGGCCTCGGTCCGGGCGCTGGTGCGGGTGGCCTCGACCAGGTCGACCACGTACCGGGCCACGGCCCGGCTGATGTACACCTCTTCCACCCGATGCTGGAGGTGGAGCACCTGTTCGGGGGAGAGGACCGCGCTCAGCTCCAGCCGATCGGCGCCGCGCTCGGCCCGCCGCAGGATCATCTCGACCTCATGGTCGGTGCCGGGGTAGCCGACACCGGTGCGGATCAGGAACCGGTCGAGTTGGGCCTCCGGCAGCGGGTAGGTGCCTTCCTGCTCGACGGGGTTCTGGGTGCCGATGACCAGGAACGGGCGGGGCAACGGCCGTGACCGACCGTCGGCGGTGACCTGCCGCTCCTCCATGGCTTCGAGCAGGGCCGACTGGGTCTTCGGGGGAGCCCGGTTGATCTCGTCGCCGAGGACGAGATTGGCGAAAATCGGTCCGGGCTGGAACTCGGGTTGGCCGGACGCCCCGGCCAGCACGGTTGCGCCGGTGATGTCGGCCGGGATCAGGTCGGGGGTGAACTGGACTCGGGAGAACCGTAGTCCGGCCGCCTCGGCGACCGCCCGGGCAATCGCCGTCTTGGCCACCCCGGGCACGTCCTCCAGCAGGACGTGCCCGTTGGCCAGGAGGGCGGTGGTGATCAGTTCGAGCAGGGCTCGTTTGCCGACGATGGCGCGCTCCATCTCGGTGATCAGCCGTTGGGCCGCATCTCGGACGTCTTGGTGGCTCATGGGGGTGGGGCTCCGCTGATCTCGGTGGGGGATGCGGCCGGCATCGGCGGCAGATCGAGTGATTGTTCGATGATCGCCACCACCTGGAGGATGTGCTCGTCGCTCGCGTTCGGCGGCAGGGCCACCCCACATTCGGCCGCTCCGGCCAGGCGGTTGATCGTTGTCACCAGTTCGTTGCGGCCGGCCGCGCCGCTGCGCCCCGGGGCCATGAGTTGTCGATCGATGGATTCGACCTCCCACGGTACGGCGGTCAACCCGGGCAACTCGGCCGGGGTGGGCGCGATCGGGCCGGCCCACGCGGCCGAGCTGGGGACACGGCTGAGGAGTCGGATGGCCAGGATCAACAGGGCCAGACCGCCGACCAGTACCAGCAGGATGAGCAGAGCAGGCATCGGAACCGACCCTCAGCCGACACCCTGGAGGACGCCGGAGGCGGGGGAGGCCGGAGTGAGGGCGTGCAGCCGGCGCAGATCCATGATCGCTTCGTCCCGATCCTCGAGGGTGGCCTCCCCGGGCGCGAACTTCACCGTGGTGAACCGGGCGCACAGGCCGGACAGTGGCTCGGTGGTGTCGGGCCGTGAGGCCTGAACCCGGTCGTACCATTCCAGTGGGGTTTCCTCGGCGCGACGGCTCGGTATCCCCCCGAGGCCCCTCTCGGCGGCCCGGAACGCCAGACGGATGGCCCGGCCGGGGTCGGGGTCGGCGGCCAGACGGCTGAGGAACGCCTCGAACTGGTCGATCGGGATCGGCGCAGCCGGCTCCAGGTCGAGGCCGAGGTCCAGACCCGGCCGTTCCCGGGGGCGGATGTGATGCATGTACCAGGCGAGGGCGATGCTGGCCAGGGCGATGAGGGTGATGCCGAGCGCGATCCACGGCCACGGAGTGCCACTGGCCTGCTCCCACAGGGATGGAGGGGCGACCTGCAGGTAGGTGTCGGTGTCGATCTCGACCTGCCCCGACGGGTCAGGTTGGACCTCGGTGCGCTGCCCGTCCGGGCTCACCTCGGTGATGTCGAACCGGCCGTCGGTCCCGGGCCGGAACTCGAACCGGGTCCCGTCGGGACGGGTGAGGTCGATGCCGCCGCCGGGCACGGTGTCGAGCCGGTAGTCGGTGGGGCGCAGCTCGTCGGGACCGACGGGAACGAGCTCGCCGCCCTCGGTACGGCGCAGGCCGGCGACGTCACCGGTCTCATCGGGCTGGACCGGCTGGAGCACCCCGCCGGGTCGGTTCGGATTCGTCGGGGTGTCGCCCTCGACGTCGATGATCACCTCGCCGTCGGGGGAGGTCACCGTGAGATCGTTGCCGTCGGCGGTGGGCTCCTCCGACCCGGACTCCCGGCTCCGGCCGGTACCGCCGCCGACGACCTGGTCGTCACCGCCCGAACCGGTCCGGCCGCCCGACGAGGAACCGTTTCCGCCCATCGACTGGCCGCTGCCGGGCTCGCCCCCGGTCGGGTTGGAACCGCCGACCGATCCGTTGTCGCCGGAGAGGGACGGAAGCTGCGACGACATGGCCAGGGTGATCAGGCCGACCAGCACGAACAGGGCCGGGATGGCCAGCCAGCGCGCCATCCCGGGCGCGGCCGAGGCGGGGGCCGGGCGGGGCGCCGACGGTGGAGCGGCCGGTGGCGGAACGGTGATCATCGGCAGCTCCGCCCGCCGGTCGGCCCGGAGATGGACGAACGATGCCGCCCACGCCATCTGGTGCTCATGATCGCGACGGTACCAGCCGCCGCCGACACCGAGGGATCGACCGCATCCGGCCCGGGGGCGGGGTCAGTCGGTGCCCCCGGCCGCTGGGGCGCTGAACGCGATCAGGACCTCGTAGAAGCGGTTCGGGTTGTCGATGAAGGTGACGAGTCCGAGGGCCTGGTCCTGACCGGCCGTCTCTACCCGCATCACCGCGTACCGGAGGATCTCACCGGGGATGCTCTGGCGGTAGCTGATGTCGGTCACGCGGGAGAGCGGCATCGACGAGATCCGGGAGCCGAGCAGGCCCCCCGATTCGATCAGCCGCCGGTTGGTGATGTAGCGACGTTCGTAGAACGACCATCGGGCCAGGATGACGATGAGCCGCCCGATGACGGCCACCACCCCGACGATGCCCATGACCTCGGGGTCGAACACCAGCGATCCGATGACGGCGACCGCGGCCAGGATCAGGAGGGCGTTACGGGTCGCGTTGGGCCGGGCCCGGGTTGAGAAGGGGTCGACGGCCAGGCGGGATCGAACGGCCCGGCCGGTCACGAACATCCAGGCGATGTGGACCGTCGACATGATGAGGATGGCCTCGATCAGGTCGGAGCCGGGTGGACTCTGGCCGCTGACCCGGCCCACCACCCACACCACGAGCATCAGGAACACGAAGGTCTCGTAGACGGGTTGGATCAGGACCGCCCAGTGGCGGCGCTGGGCGTAGTAGACCCGCTCGGCATCCACCAGCACCCCCCGCTCGGTGAGCGGCCGGAACAACGACGACCGCTCGGGAGTGATCTGGAGTGGTTCGGGGAGCATGGCGGGTTCTCGGTCGGGGAGCCCGGTCCGGGGAACCGGGTGACGGGACTACGAGAGGGCGGGGGTGGTGAGTTCGAGGTGGGTCGGCCCCATCGTCTCGAACGTGTCACCGTTGCCGTTGTCGAGGTTCCCGTCGGCGTCGTCGCTGAACAGGCCGTCGAAGAAGGTGCCGACCGCGGCCAGCTGATCACCGACCCAGTTGGAGAATTGGCGGGTCTGGACGCCGGCTGTCTGTGGGTTCGAGAGCACCAAGAACACCACGAAGCCGAGCAGAACCCAATAGACCCATTTTGGATATGGCATCGGTTTCGTCTCCTCACCGCGGCCGTGAGGGGTCGCAGAAGTAGCCGAACTCCACCCGGTGGCTCAGCATAGTCGGTCCGCCGCCGTATCGACGAGCGCAGCCGTCGCGCCGGGACCCTGTCACCGTATTGCCGCAGATCACCGTATTGCCGAAGATCACCGTGTGGCCAACGGGGAAGGGGATCGCGGCCGGCGGGTGGTGACGCTCCCCTGGGAGCTACAACTGGTCGACGGCCTCGCCGAGCTCCTGTTCGTCGAGGAGGCCCTCGAAACTGGCGTGGACGGTGCCGTCCGCGTTGATGAGGTACACCCACGGTTCGGTGGGTAACCCCCAGTCGATCATGGGTTGGGTGACTTCCAGGGTGCCCTGCTCGGCCAGGGTGATGTCGTACGGTTCGACGTGGACGAAGTTCACCTCGGGGTGGTCGTCGGCGACGTTCTTGGCGATGTCGAGGGTGGGGCCGCAGGTGAGGGTCTGGCAGAACGCCGGGGTGGCGAACACGGCCACGGTCGGTCGGCCACTGGTGATCGCCTCGTCCAGTGACAACTGGTAGAACCGCAGGGCCGGCTCGGGGTCGGTGGAGATGAGTCGGGCCGCTTCCATCGACGTGGCCGTCGGGGTGGTGCTGGCCGGGGCCGGAGCACCCGCCTGGGGGGTCACGGGGTCGGTGACGATGTCGATGAACCCCCCGGGCCGGTCGCTGCCGGCCACGGCCACCTCCCACTGGCCGGGCTGATCGAAACGCATGTGGGTCACGTACATGCCGAGACCGGCCGCCCCCGATTCAACGAACCGCCCCTCGACGGTGAAGGCCACGGCGCCGTCGCCGGAGCTGACCTCGAAGGTGAGGGGGACGGCCGGGTCACCGAGGAACGGGGTGGTCGGATCGGAGCCGAGCAAGGCGATCAGGACCCGCTCGTCGACGTCGACGGTGAGGCTGCCCGGGGCGTTGGCCACCAGTACCGTCGCCTCGCCGGCGGCCAGGGTCTCGTCCGATTCGAGGCCCGTGATCTCGGTGGTGGCATCGGAGCCGGTGGTCGACGACGAGGAACACGCTCCGAGGAGCCCGGTGGTCATCACGGTGGCCGTGAGCAGGCCCGCCGCCCTGACCACGACCTGAGCCCGCCGGCTTGGCTTTGGGACACGCTGCATCGCGCCCAGTGTTGCTGGTCGCGTCCGCGATGCCTCGGCGCGATCAGAATCGGGTTCAGTGGTGGCCGGAACGGCCGCTGGCCCCCACCTGGGTGGCGGTGTCGAACCGGTTGTCGGTCGGTTCGATCGATGGTTCGGCCGCCGCGGGCCAGGCCGAGACGGTGTGCTCCTGGTCGGTGGGGGCATGGTCACCGGGGGAATGGCCACCGGGGGAATGGCCCAACTCGTGGCCTGGCAGCGTGACCGCGGGGAACTCGAGCGTGGGCTCGTGGCCACCCTCCGCGTCGCGGGGGGTGAGCGATTCCACCATGGCATCGGTCTTGGCCTCGGCCTCGTCGGCGGGGTCCACGGTGTCGGTGCCGCCAGTGTCGGTGCTGGCGGTGTCGGAGTGGCCGGTGCCGTTGCGCCCGGCGTCGTTGAGGTTGGTGTCGTTGGGGTTGGTGTCGCCGTCCTCGGTGTCGGTGTGGCCAGGGTCGGCGTCGGAGTCCTGCTCGGCTTCGGCGCCCTCGGCACGGGGTTCGGCCAGTCCGGGGTGGAGGCGGTCGAGGTCGGGCGGCAGATTGGCCAGGCCACCGTCGGCGATGGCCCGCAGGCCGGTGACCAGCGCCTCGAATGTGGAGCGGAGGTCGGTCACCTTGGCGTCGAGGGCGGCCAGGACTTCCTCGTACCGGGCCTTGGTTTCCTCGAAGCGCTGATCGGGCTGGGCGACTCCATCGGGATGGTCGCCGACGACCGGGTTCTCGCCGATCGGGTCCTGGACCGCGGTGTCCTCGGTGGTCGGTTCCCGGTCGGCCACGGCTGGGGGTGCCGCGGCCTCGGCCCGGACCCGGGCCCGGAGTGCGGCCGCGTCGAGCTGGGCCCCGGCCAGGATGCGGTCGGCCTCGCGGGAGGCACGGGCCGCCGTCTCGCGTGCCGCGCTCAGTTGGGACCGGGCCGACCGCAACAGGGCATCGGCCCGACCTCTGGCCTCGGCCTCCACCCGCCGCATCTCGGCGGCCAGCCCGTGGCGGCGCATGGTGGCCGGGTGGTCGCTCTCGGTCCGGCGGGCGTCGATCTCCTGGTCGGCCTCGGCTAGGAGGCGTTCGATCTCCTGGCCTGCTTCGTGCAGCATCTCATGGCGGCGGATCTCCACCGCGGCGGCCTGCTGGTCGAGGTTCTGGCGCTGGCGGCGGATCTGGTCGACGGCGAGCGCCCGAGCCCGGATCCCACCGAGTTCGTGCTCCAGTTCGGCGATGCGGTCCTGGGCGATCCGGAGCTCCCGGTCCGCGGCTGTGGGCTCGGCGGGGTCGGTCCGGCCGGGAGCCGGGTCGGCACCTCGGCGCACGCGGTCGAAGTCCGGAGTGTCCGTCATCGCCGTTCGCTGCCCGACGGTCGAAAACTGGGCATATCCGCCGCCTCCATCACCGACTTTGCTGTACCGGGAGTCGCCGCTCGCCGTTTTCCCCCTGGGCCACATCGCGATCCAGGAGTGAGCCGGTTGTTCGGTGCCTCCGACTCCACCATCCTCGCCGGTGGGGCCGCGTCCAGGCTCCGGACGCCCGGCCGGCGATCCCGAGTACGGCCGAGTATAGGCGGTCCGGCCAGGACCATCCCCTTTGAACGGCCCCACCGACGGGCCGTTCCGGGAAAGCGGGGAAACCAGTGAGCGCGCCCGGAGGGACTCGAACCCCCAACCTTCTGATCCGTAGTCAGATGCTCTATCCAATTAAGCTACGGGCGCCGGCTACTGGCGGGCCCCACTGTAGAGCCTTCCGGCGGGGATGCGCACCGAGTTCCCCGGGGCACCGCCCACCTGGCTCCTCGGGCCACCGCCCACCTGGGCACCCAGGCGGTCGGTGTCCGATGAGGGCGGAGGTGCTTCGCTGGGCCACCGATCCCTGGTTGAATAGGGACGGCCGACCTCTCCATTCCATCGACGTCGTGGTTGGCCCATCCCGGCACCCGATTCCCCCGAGGTTCGACATGCTGATCGCTCTGCTCATCGTTGCGGTGCTCGCGGCCGTGGCCTTCCTGGCGCTCTACCTTATGACGAAGGGCTCGGCCGCGGAGTACCGGGCCCAGGCCGAGCAACGGGAGGCGGAACTCATCGCCCAGCGGGACGATCTCACCGAGGCCAAGGCCCGGTTGGAGACCGACCTCACCTCGACCCGCGCCGATCTGGCCACCACACGCACCGACCTGGCCGACCGGGACCGGACGGTGGCCGCCCAGAAGGACGAGTTGGCGCAGGCGGCCGAGGAGGCCCGCCTGCTGGGAAATCAGCTCACGGCGATGGGCAAGGAGAAGACGTCGCTCGAAGGTCAGCTGGCCGGGAAGATCACCGAGCTCCACGCCCGGGTGAACGAGGTCAAGGCCCGCGAGGCCACGATCAGCGTTCGTGACGCCACGATCCGGGCCCGCGAGGCCACGATCAAGGACCACGAGACCACGATCGGCAAGCACGAGACCGACATCAAGACCAAGGCGGCCGAGCTCGACAAGAACCGTGCGGAGCTCAAGGCCCGGGCGGCGGAGATCGAGAGCAAGAAGGCCGAGATCGGCAAGCTCACCACCGAGAAGACCTCGCTGCGCAAGCGGGCCGATGAGGCCGAGGCGGCGGCCGCCACCGCGATCGCGGCCAACGCCGGCGTGGTGGTGAACGAGGCCCTCGACCTCGACGGCACCCAGCCCGAGATGCTGTGGCAGATGGAGCTGGCCCGCAGCGAGCGGACCTGGCGCAACAGTGTGGCCACCAATCCCCAGGCCGACGACAGCCCCTTCACCGACGCCGACGATCCGGTCCGGTTGGCGGTCGAGATCGAGGCGGCGGCCCTGCGGGAGAATGTGGGCGCCTACATCGGGATCGACTGGAAGGCGTCACCGATCGAGGATCCCGCCCGCCGTCATCTCGTGGTGCGGATCGCCCAGGAGATGCTGGAGGCCGGGGCCCGGAGCCCGGAGGCCGCCCAGCTGCTGGTGTCGGACGCGGAGGACGGCGGGGTCAATCTGCGGCTCGAACCCCCGGCCGATGACGAGGAGACGGTCAACATCATCCCGCCGCACATCACCAACGACCTGGTGGATCTCCGTGAGGAGATCGGTCCGACCATCACGGTGAAGGCCGCCGCCACCTGACCCGGGCCGTCCGGACCCGGGTCGTTCGGACCTGGGTCGTCAGCCGGACACGTACCGGAACCGGGAGATCTCGGCCATCGCGTCCACGAGTCCGTCGATGGCGGCCGCCCAGTGGCGGGCGCCGAGTGCGGGGGTCGCGCCCGTCGGGTCACCGATCACTCCGGAGGGGTGGAAGTCGGTGGCCAGCCAGCCGAAACTGACCGACCCCCCGAAGCGGACATGACGGTTGGCGGCCAGGTGGTCGGGAACGGCCCGTCGGGCCCGGTCCAGCCGGACGAGGTCGGGCCGGAGATGGAGCATCATCGAGGTCTCGATGAGGCCCGCGTGGATGCCCATGCCCAGCTCGTCCTCGGTGGAGGCTCCGCCCTGATCCGGGGGGACCGCCGGGTGGAGCAGGAACGGCTCCAGCCCGTGATGGAGGCGGAGCTCCCGGCAGGCCACATTGACCAGGGCCGAATTGCCGCCGTGGCCGTTGAGGACGGCGAGCTTCCGGGCCGGGGTGGTGGCCAGTGACCGGCCGATGTCGTCCAGCACCCGCAGCAGGGTCTCCGGACCGAGCCAGACGGTGCCCGGCGACCCGGCGTGCTCGTTCGACTTCGTGTAGGCCAACGGTTCCAGCATCCACAGATCGAGCTGATCGCCGGCTCGGTCGGTGACGGCCTCGGCCGCGGCGGCGGCCAGGATCAGATCGGTGTTGAGGGGCAGATGGGGCCCGTGCTGTTCCACGGCCCCCATCGGCAGCACCAGGATCGAGCGATCGGTGAGGCGCTCGGCCACCTCCGGGGAGGGCAGATCACTGAGCCGTCGGGTCGTCATGGCCGGCACGGTAACGGCCGGACCGGGATCGGGGAGGGATCAGGGCGGACCCTGACCCGGGCCGACCGGCCGGTCCGGGATGCCGCCGAACTGGGCGACCAGGGCCGCGATCTGCTTGTCGAGCTCGGGGCGGCGTTCCGGACCGACCCCGACGGTGTCGCAGAGGTGCTCGGAGAACACCGCCCACCCGAGGGCGAGCGTGGAGGCGGTGATCACCATCTCGTCGACCGCGTCCGCGTCGAGGTCGGGCCGTTCGGCGAGCAGGGCCCGACGCCACGAGGTGATGATGGGATGACTGGTGGACAACAACGCACCGCCGTCGAGGCTCATCCGAACGATCGCGGTGGCCAGCTCCCGGCCCCGGCGGGTGGCCAGGTCGGGGGGTGGGAAGCCACTGGGGTCGAGCTCGGCGGCGGAACGACGGTTGATCTCGTCGGCCGCGGCGGCCAGGAGGCTCTGTTTGGATCCGAAATAGGTATGGACCAGGCCGTGGTTGACACCGGCCCGGGTGGCGATCCGGCGGACCGACACCCCCGGCCCTTCCTCCACCAGCAGGGCGGCAGCGGCCTCGACCAGGGCGGCCACCACCGCGTCCTTGCCGAGCGGTCGTTCGTCGCCGTCGTTGGACGGTGAACCGGGGTTCCCGCCGGGGCCGGAGATGCCCGCCGGTCCGGTCACCGGTTGAGCATCACGGGCAGTACGCGGGGCCCGCGAACCTGACCGTTGGCCCACGTCATCTCCTTGTCGGGGTCGAGCGTGTAGTTGGGGAAGGCCCGCAGCCACTCCTGGATGGCGACGGTCAGTTCGAGGCGGGCCAGGTTGGAGCCGACGCAGCGGTGGATGCCGAGCCCGAAGGCGACATGGCGGTTCTTCAGGCGATCGATCTGGAACTCCTCGACGTCCTCGAACCGGTCCGGGTCGTGATTGGCGGCGGGAAAGGTGAGCAGCATCTGGTCACCGGCGTGGACCGGACAGCCGGCCACCTCGGTGTCGGCGATCACCTTGCGGGCCATGGTGACCGGCGCGTAGTAGCGCAGCACCTCCTCCATGCCGGTTTTCCACAGGAGGTCATCGTTGTCGGCCGCCACCAACCGCTCCACCTGATCGTGATGTTGGGCGAAGTGCCACAGGCCGGATCCGATCGCGCTCCAGGTGGTGTCGATGCCGGCGACGATCAGGAGGCGGATGTAGCCCAGCTTCAGCTGCCAGTCGACCGGTTCACCGTTGATCTCGGCGTGGGCGACCTCGGTGAGCATGTCATCCTTGGGGTCCTTGAGCCGCTCTTCGAGTTTGGCCCCGACGTACTCACCCATCTCCTGGGCGACCTGGGCTCGGACGGCGTTGTCGCGCGGGGCGAGCTGGAAGTTGCGGTAGATCCAGTCGCGGAACATGTCGGCGTCTTCCTCGGGAAGGCCGGTGAGGATACAGATCCCGTGCACCGGGATGTGCTGGGTGTACTGGACCGCGGCATCGGCGTGGGTCTCACCGTCGAGCGAGGAGATCAGGCCGCGGCAGAACTCGCGCAGACGGCCTTCGAGAGTGGCGATGTTCTTCGGGGAGAAGGCCGGTAGGAGCAGGCGGCGGTGATCGTGGTGATCGGGCGGGTCGGACGTGATGGGTGGGGCGGGATGCCGCACGGCGTCGGGCCGGCCGACGTTGACCCAGATCGACGAGAAGTGCTCGGTGTCGTGGGCGACCTGGGCCACCGCATCCATCGTCACGGGCATGAAGGCCCGGCCGTACCGCTCCGTGGTGGCCATCGGGCACTGCTCACGCACATCGTTCCAGATGTCGATGGCGTTCGGGCCCCACTGGTCGTCGAGCCAGTCCCAGTCGTGCAGCCAGTCGGTGACGGGCGGGAGGTCGGGCGTGGTGCCGGTGTCGTAGGCCATGGTGCGATCCCCTTGGTGGATTCCCGGGGGCGGTCGGATCACCCCCGATCCGGCGAGCTTAGTCATCTGACTGACTTCGTGTCCACTGTCACATGATGATCGGCCCGTGTGGGGATGGTGGGGTCGACGGGTGGCCGGGCGGCGAAGTGGCCGCGTCCGATCCGCTGCGTCGTCCATGTGGATCGGTCTAGGTTGATGCCAGTGCTCCCCATAATTGTGTTCATCCTGGTTCTCGTCGTGATCACGGTGGTGGTGAATCGGGTGATGGACTCCCGCAACGCGGTGAAAACCCGACGGTTCGAGGAGCTTGCCGGGGAACGGGGTTGGACCTACACGCCCGGAAGTGGTCGCCTTCGAGCACCACTTCAACCAGGGCTCGGGTGCTTCCCGGCGCGGCGTCGATCGGGTGAGTGAGCAGCAATCGTCGGGCTGGTACACGGTTCGTCTGCCCTTGGTGCTCCCCGAGCTGCTGGTGGGGGGAACACGGCGGCCGGTCGGCTACTGCAGAAGACCGGCGACCAGGTGCTCCGGACCGGTAACGAGGCCTTCGACCGGCGTTTCCAGGTCAGGTGTGCGGACATGGAGTTCGCCCGCAACCTCCTTGACACAGGCCTCCTCGAGTGGCTCCTGGCGAACGAGGGCCCGCCCTTTCGGCTCCTGGATGATCGCCTGGTGATCGTGTCGGCCCTGAAACTCGAACCGGATCGGGTCGGGCCGAACACCGACTACCTGACAGGGATCGCCGGTTATGTCGACGCCTGGGTGGAGCGGGAGCGCCCGAACCCGTCCTGACACCGGTGATGGGCTCGCTCCTGGACGCGTCGAGCGGGGGGACAGCCGGGCCGTCATGGGGCCGAGCGGGTCGGCACGAGCGGTCAGCCGGGCGTGACGTGGGGTCCGGAGACGCAGAACTCGTTGCCTTCGGGATCGTTGAACACCGTCCACACATGCCCGTACTCGGCCTTGTCGGCTTGTTTGGTGGCGCCGAGCGCCACCAAACGGTCGACCTCGGCGGGATAGTCGTCCGATTCGAAGTCGATGTGGCACCGGTTCTTGGCGGTCTTGGTCTCGCTCACGGCGAGGAACAGGAAGGTGGGTGCCGAGCTGGCTCCGGAGCTGATCGAGGCGAAGTAGGGGTTGGTCTCGTCGTCGATCGGTCGCTCCAGAACGGTCGACCAGAATCGGGCCACCGCTTGGGGATCGTTGCAGTCGAAGGTGATGTTGGCCGGGCGGACGCTCATGGTTGGATCTCGGTTCTGTCGTGGTTGGTTCGGTTGTCGTCGACGAGTGGCATCGGCAGCCCGGCGACCGGCCAGTGGATCTCGGTGACGAATCGGTGGGGGTCGTCCTCGGTGTTGTAGCTCACCGTGTACCGCTCCCGGACCCCTTCGCCGAGATGGGCGGCCTGGTAGGCCACCCATCGGCCGAGCCGTAGGTACGTGTCGTCGATGGTGGTGTACGGCCCGATGTGGGTCGCCACTGCGACGCGACGCCCGGGCAGGGTGGCGAGGCGGACGGCCGGGTCCGACACCGCGGTCGTGGTGGCGGCCACGGGAACGAACGCGGTGACGGTGGCCATGTCGTCGAACTCCGGCGGGTACACGGCCCCCGACGGTCCGGTGACGGTGACCCCGCCGGAGGTCACCGCCCGCCCGATGGTCGCGTAGGCCCGGTCGAGGAATGGGGCGAAATCGGCCGGGTCGACGGTCCCGGTGAAGGTGAGGATCGTCTGATCGCCGACCTCGGTGAGGTACGGCGGGGTGAATGTCCGAGGAACCGTCTCGTCCACCATGAGGGCGGTCACTGCGCTCTGGATGGCGTCCAGCCGAGTCTCGAGCCGGACCCGGTGGGCGGCGAGCACCTTGGCCGTCAGGTCGGGATCCCGGGCGTTCATGATCTCGGCGATCTCCGCCAAGGGGACCTCCACGGCCCGAAGCTTGCCGATGATGCCGGCGTCGGCCAGTTGGCCCGGGTGATAGGTGCGGTACCCGGTCGCCGGGTCGACCGAGGCGGGGATCAGCAGGCCCGATTGGTGGTAGTTCCGCAGCGCCTTCACACTGATCGAGCTCGCCCGGGAGAACATCCCGATGCTCATGAGGGCGGGCTCCTCGCTGGTCATGGGGCCCATCATCGATGCTCCCCCCGGGGGAGGGTCAAGGGCCGATCGCCGAAATCCGGCCGGCCCCACCGGCCGTGACCCAAGCGCTCACCGCAGCCGGTGAAGGGTCCGGGGCGGCGGGAATCTCCGGCCGGTCGGGCCGGTTGCCAGCGGAACCGGACTGCTGCGGTGAGTGCTCGGTCGCCGGGCGGCCGACCTGTCGTGGTCCATCACCAGGAGTCTTCATGACCGCGCCCCCGATCGACGTCCCGATCCGCTTCGACAACAGCTACGCCCGCGAGCTGGACGGCGCCTACGCGGTCTGGCTGCCCGCGGCGGTGTCGGAACCCCGGCTGATCGCGGCCAACCACGAGTTGGCCGCCGAGCTCGGCCTACCCACAGGGTGGCTGGACCGTGACGATGCCCTGGCCGTCCTGGCCGGCAACGCCGTCCCGAACGGGTCCCAACCGCTGGCCCAGGCCTACAGCGGCCACCAGTTCGGTCAGCTGTCGCCCCTGCTCGGCGACGGCCGGGCCGTCCTGCTCGGTGAGGTGGTCGACATCCACGGTCGCACCCGCGACGTAGCGCTCAAGGGCTCGGGTCGGACCCCGTTCTCCCGCGGTGGTGACGGGCGGGCGGCGCTCGGCCCGGTGCTGCGGGAATACCTGATGGGTGAGGCCATGTGGGCGCTCGGAGTGCCCACCACCCGGGCGCTGGCCGCGGTGGCCACCGGTGAGGAGGTCCGGCGCGACACCCTCCTGCCGGGCGCCGTCCTGACCCGGGTTGCCGCCTCGCATCTCCGCGTCGGCACCTTCGAGTTCGCGGCCCGGCAGAGCCCGGAGCTGCTCCGCCGTCTGGCCGACTACGCCATCGACCGCCATGATCCGGATCTGCGGGCGGTGACCGACGACGTGGAGCGGTACCTGTTGTTCCTGGCCGCCGTCATCGATCGCCAAGCGGCGCTGATCGCCCGTTGGATGGGGGTCGGCTTCATCCACGGGGTGATGAACACCGACAACATGACCATCTCGGGGGAGACGATCGACTACGGCCCCTGCGCGTTCATGGAGGCCTACGACCCGAGGACCGCGTTCAGCTCCATCGACCACGGCCGCCGGTACGCCTATGGCAACCAGCCGGCCATCGGGCTGTGGAACCTGGCCCGGCTGGCCGAGAGCCTGGGGCCGCTGGTCGGTGATGATGCCGACACCGCTCGGGATCGTCTGGTGCCGGTGCTCGACGGCTACGAGGCCCGTTATCACGAGCACTGGACCGGGGTGATCAGGGCCAAACTCGGTCTGGCCGCGGGACCCGGTGACGGCCCCGGTGCGGCCGCCGACCGTGAACTCGCCGATGCGTACCTCGGCCTGTTGCAGCGGTGGCGGGTGGACTTCACCCTGGGTTGGCGTCGCCTGACCGACGCGGCCGGGAGCCGGGAGGGCGAGACCCGCCTCCGGTCCCTGTTCGCCCAGGCCGCCCTGGCCGGCGGAGGCCGCCCGGTCGACGTGGGGCCGGCTGACGGCGGTCCCAGTGAGCCGGTCGGGTCGGAACCCCCCGACGTCGACGCCGAGCTGAAGGCCTGGCTGGTTCGGTGGCGGGCCCGTCGGGACGAGGACGTCGGCGAGGTCGACCAGGGCGCGATGCGTCGGGCCAACCCGATCTTCATTCCCCGCAACCACCGGGTGGAGGAGGCTCTCGCCGCGGCGGTCGACCACGACGATCTCGGTCCGCTGGAACGGCTGCTGTCGATACTCGCCGAGCCCGGGACGGAGCGTGTCGCCGACGACGCCTACGCCGAACCGGCGCCGGTTGAGGTCACCGCCGGGTACCGCACGTTCTGTGGTACGTGACCGTTGCGGCGCCACCCCGGTCGGGAGCGTCCCGGGGGTGAGGTCACTCCGGGAGAATGGCCCACTGCCCGTCGGCGTCGAGCATGTAGAGCGCGTCGGGCGCGATCGGGTAGGCGGGTTGCTCGGCGATCGTCAGGGCCTCCCGGAGCTCGGCCAGGCGGGTTGGGTCGTCGGCGTCGGTGACGAACACGAGGTTGCGAGCCGCGAACAACACCGCCGGTCGGCCGGTGACGATCTGGTCGACCCAGAGCTCGGGGACGAACGCCACACTGGCGTCGTAATTGCCGTCGACGGTTACCTGGTAAAGGCCCCGCGTGATCTCGCCCGCGCCGATCGGGTGGTCCTGTAGGTAGCTCAGGAACTCGGTGTAGGCGTTGATGGTGATGAGGTCGGGTCCGTCGAGCGTCTCGTCGACGTCCCGCTCGCTCAGCACCGCCATCTGTCCCGGAGCGTCCCGGACCAGGGTGCCCACCAGGCCCGGGGCGACCGGGAAGTGATACGGCTTCGACAACAGGTTGGCCGGCACCCCGGCGGCCTGGAGGGTCCGGTAGGTCTCCTCGACGTATGACTCCGGCTTGAGGACCGGATAGATGGGGGCCTCGGCGGACGTCCCCGGGTCGAGCATGGGCGGGCTGAGGTAGTTCCGGAGATACTCCGTCTGCTGCCGCGGGCTCATCGTCCGGAGGGCCGGCAGCAGATTGTCCATGTAGTACACCGCTCGGGCGCCGTCGTGGTAGCGGACGGCAACGCTGGCGTCCGCTTCGTCGAGCATCGCGTCGGTGACGTCGGCCCGGGCCCGCACCAGCTCGGCTACCCGGCCGCCGAGCAGGAGTGGGCTCTGGAGGTGGGCCTGGGTGACGGTCGGTGCCGCCCCGGTCGGGCGCAGGGCACTCCTGATCCGCTTGAACATGTTGTTCCGCCTGGTGGAGATCGGCCGTCGCCCGGGGGCCGGGGGGTGGTGCGCACCGGACCTTACCGCGCCGCGGTTTCAGTGACGTCACGCTCCTCGGGGGCCGGGGTGGTTTCCAACGAACCACTCTGCAGGACGCCCCCCTCGTCGTCGCCCTTCAGGGACCAGCCGGTGAGGAGCCCGACCATGAACACCCCGATGGCCAGCGCCCCGAAGGCGAAGATGGTGTCACCGGGGATCCGCATCCAGCGGAAGAAGGTCATCGTGTCGCCGTAGAGGAACTCATCGCTGCGGGCCCACCACAGGCCCCGGTCGATCGACGCCCACGCCTGGCCCAGGCCGACGGGAAGCAGGCTGAACAGTGACATGGTGGCCAGGCCGATGTTGAGGCCCCAGAAGCCGAGCTTGATCGGACCGTCGTTCCACTCCGGGCCCGGCCGGAGGCTGCGGATGCAGAACAACATGAGGCCGATGCCGAGCATCCCGTAGACCCCGAACAGGGCGGTGTGGCCGTGCAGGGGGGTGAGGTTGAGGCCCTGGACGTAGTACAGGGAGATCGGCGGGTTGATGAGGAATCCGAAGAGCCCGGCCCCGACGAGGTTCCAGAACGAGACCGACACGAAGAAGTAGATGGCCCACTTGTAGCCCGCCACCCAGCGGCGGACCTTCAGCAGCTCCAGGTGCCGGACGGCTTCGAAGCCCATGAGGGCCAGCGGCACCACCTCCAGGGCGGAGAACGACGCGCCGAGGGCGAGCACGGTTTTCGGTGTCCCGCTGAAGTAGAGGTGGTGGAAGGTGCCGATGATGCCGCCGCTCAGGAAGATCACCGTCGACGCCAGGGTGGCGTTGGTGGCGATCACCGGTCGGATCAGCCGGAGGCGGGTGAACATGAAGGCGATCACTGCGGTGGCGAAGACCTCGAAGAAGCCCTCCACCCACAGGTGCACCACCCACCACCGCCAGTACTCGATCACCGAGAGATGGGTCGAGGAGCCGATGCCGAACGCAGCCAGGTAGAAGCCGGTGATGGCCACGCAGCTCAGGAGCAGCATGGCGATGAGGCTTCGCTGCCCGCCGAGGGCGAGCGGGGCCCGATCGCTGGGGTCGACGTGGGTTTTGCGCAGGGCGGGCAGCATGGCCCGGGTCATGAGCACGAGCCACAGGATGAGGCCGATGGTCAGCCCGATCTGGAAGACCCGGCCGAGGTCGACGTACTCGAGGCCCTGGGTGCCGAACCAGAACCAGGCGTCGTGGTCCCGGCCCAGGCGGCCGGTGATCGACAGCCATTCGCCGAACATCGAGCCGAGGACGACCACGATCAGGGCACCGAACAGGACGTTCACCGCCAGTCGCTGGTGCTTCGGTTCCCGACCCCCGACGGCGGGTCCGATGTAGAGGCCGGTGGCCAGCCAGGCGGTGGCGATCCAGAAGATGGCCAGCTGGGTGTGCCAGGTGCGGAGCACGGCGTAGGGGAGGATCTTGTCTATCGGGATGCCGTAGAGGCCGTCACCTTCGACCCCGTAGTGACCGAGCAGCACGCCGCAGGCGATCTGCAACACGAACAGGCCGCCGACCAGGAAGAAGAACTTGAGGGTCGCCTTCTGGGATGGGGTCGGTTGGTACCCGAGCAGGGGGTCGTCGATCGGGATGTCCTCGAGGTCGGGTTCGTCGTCGGGGAGTGACGAGTGATACCAGACCATGCCGGCGATCCCGGCCAGGAGCAGGACGACGGACAGGACGCTCCAGAACACGTTGTCGGTGGTGGGGACGTTGTCGATCAGGGGCTCGTGGGGCCAGTTCTGGGTGTAGCTGACGGTGTCACCCGGGCGGTCGGTCGACGCGGCCCACGACGTCCAGAAGAAGAAGGCGCTCATCTTGTCGACGTCGGCCCGGTCGGCGACCGTTCCGGCGGGGATGGCGTAGTTGTCGTAGCCGTTCATGAAGATGTCGGCGTAGTGGTCGCGGTTGGCCTCGAACGCCTCGATCCTGATCGGATCCAGGGTGACGGTGCCGGTGGCCTCGTCGTAGGTGTTGGTCCGCATGATCGAGGTGAGGCGGGCTTGGAGGGCGGCCTGACGCTCCGCGTCGAGGTCGTCGAAGGAGGCGGCGCCCTCCTCGGCGGCGAGGCGGTCGAGGATGAAGGTGGCCTCACGGTGGAGCCAGTCGGCGGTCCAGTCCGGGGCCACGTAGGCGCCGTGGCCCCATACCGAACCGATTTCCTGACCGCCGATGGACTGCCAGACGGCCTGGCCCTCGCGAACGTCGTCGCCGGTGATGAGGGAACCGTCGGCGGCGACGAACCGATCGGGGATCGGGGGCTTGGCGTCGTTGATCTCCCGTCCCTGCCAGAGCAGCACACTGAAGGAGCCGACGAGGACGACGACCAGGGCGATCCACCAGCGACGATTCGATCGCGGCGGATCGTGCGGGGTCAGGTCCAACTGGTCGTCCGTTCCTGGGGGCGCGATGACCGCCACGGCCTCTCCTCTCCTCCACCCGAACGAATCCTTGCCCGGGTTTTTCTGTTACATCCGGGAACAATAGTGTTCGTTGCGGAGGACTGCCCGGGGACGGTCGAGCGTCACGTCGGCCGGTTCCATCGGCCGAGGCCCGGTGCCTCGTACGAACGAGGCGGTGAACGCGTGAGAGCCCGCCCCGCCTCGGGCGGAACGGGCTCTCACGGTTGGAGCGGAGAGGGTGGGATTTGAACCCACGGTCCCCTTGCGGAGACACCTCCTTAGCAGGGAGGCACAATCGGCCGTACTCTGTCACCTCTCCAGGCGGGGTCGAGTGTAGCCAGGGTCACCGGCGTGGGCACCGGAAATGGGCACCACCTCGGTTCGGCTCGACCCAATCCATGTCGGAGCAGGCAGAATGACGGCGGTGCTGGAATTCCAGGATGTGGAGGCGGCGGCGAAACGGCTGGAAGGCCTGGTCGAGTGCACGCCGGTGATCACGAGCTCGGCACTTGATGCCGCGGCCGGAATGCGGCTGTTCCTGAAGGCTGAATGCCTCCAGACCACGGGTTCGTTCAAGGTGCGGGGGTCGACGAACGCGATCGCTCGCTTCAGCGAGAAGCAGCTCGAAGCCGGGGTGGTCACCTATTCCTCCGGCAATCACGGTCTGGCCGTGACCTGGGCGGCCCAGGTGGCGGGGACCTCGGCCACGGTGGTCGTGCCCCGGGACGCTCCCCTCGAGAAGGTGGCGGCGATCGAGACGGCCGGGGCTCGTCTGGTCCGCTACGACCGGTACACCGAGGACCGGGCCGAGCTGGCCCTCGAACTGGTGGTGAAGGAGGGCCTGGTCCTGGTGCCCCCGTTCGACGACCAGGACGTGATGGCCGGCCAGGGCACCGCCGCCCTCGAATTGTTCGCCGAGGTGAACGATCTGGATGCCCTGTTGGTGCCGGTGGGTGGTGGGGGTCTGCTCGCCGGCTGCGCCACCGTGGCCCGGCGACTCCGGCCGGGAATCGAGATCGTCGGCGTCGAGCCCGAGGCCGGCGACGATCATCGGCAATCGCGTCGGGCCGGCCGTCGGGTGGACATCGGTATCCCCCGGACGATCGCGGACGGTCAGCAGCTGTCGACTCCCGGGGAACTGACCTGGCCGATCACGTCCCGGCTCACGAGTCAGTTCGTGACGGTGACCGACGGTCA
>JBKDZN010000167.1:0-10910 GCA_047971245.1 Acidimicrobiales bacterium | reverse complement strand
TCACCGCCCAACTCCCGGAACGGGTCTTGCGGAACCGGATCGGGATCTTCTCGCTCATGACTCCGAGTATGGCCCGACATCGACCGCGCCCGGTCGGGCTTCCCGGCTCCCGCCCCGACTGCTAGCGTATTCGCCGACTCGGGCGGGCGACGGTCCGCTCCGGAACGGGGAGCAACCTGATGGGCAGCCTGTTGGACAGTGTCACGCCGGCCGCCCGGGCCACGGTCCACGAGGTGGCCGACGACGGGGAGGCCCAGACCGTCATCGCCGCCGCCGGCTGGGGTGACGGCCTACCCGTGGTGGTCCCCACCCCGGAACGGGTGGACGCCATGCTGACCTGGGCCGGCATGCCCCCCGGGCACATCATCGGGGTGGAACCGGTGAAACAACGCCCGTTGACCGCCGAGAAGGTTGCCGCCAACGCGGTCCTGGCCGGTTGCATACCCCCCGCCTTCCCGGTGGTGGCCACCGCGGTGCAGGCTATGTGCCATCCCGACCTCCTGGTGCACGGCGCCACCGCCTCCACCGGCGGCTGCGCCCTGCTGGTCATCGTGTCCGGACCAGTCACCACCGAGCTGGGGATGACCAGCGCCCACTCGGCGCTGGGCGGGGCCGACCCGTTCGCCGTCACCATCGGCCGGGCGGTCCGCCTGGTGCTCCGCAACCTGCTCGACGCCCGGCCCGGCGGCCTCGACCGCTCGACCCTCGGCCACCCGGGGAAACTCTCGTACTGTGTGGCCGACGACCCCGCCGGCCGCCCCTGGACCTCGCTCGGCGAGCAGCGGGGAGTCCCCGCCGATCTGTCGTCGGTGACCGTCGCCGCCGCGGGCAGCCCCCGCCAGCTCATGAACGAGTGGACCACCGACCCGACCGAGCTGGCCGAGACGTTCGCCGCCGAGATCCGGGCCAACATGCGGAACTACTCGATCTGGGGCGGCAACTACACCGTCGTCGTCCCGCCCCAGCTGCGGGCGGTGTTCCACGACGCCGGTTGGACCGTCCGCCGCTTCCAGGAGACGGTGACCGACCGGGCCGTGATCGAGCGGGGGGAGTGGGCGGCGGTGGGCAAGGGTGCGATGGTGGATGATGCCAACCGCCACCGCCGCTACGCCGCCCTGGCCGACCCGGCCGACCTGCTCGTGGTGTCCGCCGGTGGCGACGCCGGCGGTTTCGGTGCCGTCATCCCACCCTGGCTGGGGACCCGATCGCGGGCGGTGACCGTCCCCATCGGCGCCTGCCTGGACTGCTGAAGCCACCCCGATTCCCGAGACCACCCCGAGGACCCAACGTGCAGATCGTCGACCCCGGCTACGAAGCCGACACCGAACCGTCACCCCTGGCCCCCCGGCTGAGCGGCCCCGACGCCCTCGCCGGTCAGGTGGTCGGGGTGATCTCGAACGGCAAGGTCAACACCGGTCCGTTCTTCGACCGGCTGGCCCGGCATCTCCACGACCGCTACCAGGTGGCCGAGGTACGGCGCCTGGTGAAGCCGAACTACTCGGCCCCCGCCGGCCCGGAGATCATGGGCGAGGCGGCGACCTGGGCGGCCCTGTTCGCCGGGGTCGGTGATTGAGGCAGTTGCTCGTCGTGCAGTCTGCACGACGCCGTGACCGCCGAGCGGATGGGGATCCCCGCCGTGGCCGTCATCACCACCCCGTTCGTGGACGGCGCCGCGCTGATGGCCTCGACCCTCGGGTACGCCGGCTACCGGTTCGCCGTCATCGACCATCCGATCTCCTCGGCCGATCCGGGCGGCCTGGCCGCCCGGGCCGCGGCCACCGCCGACCAGGCCGACCAGCTCCTGTTCCGGCCGTAGGGACGGCCGCCGAACCGCCCGACCGCCACGTCGCCGCGACCGGTCACCGGGCCACTACCGTGCCCACCGGGACACCCGTGCCCCGGGTGTCATCTTGCCGTCAGTCACCACCCGTGGAGGGGTACGCGTTGTTCACGTCACCGGTCGCGAACGCCCCACAGGTCGACCTGCGGTGAGCGGCCGCGACCGCCGGATCTCCCACCCGGGGGCCATCGTGGTCATCGGGTTCGGGCTCACGATCCTGATCGGTGGGATCCTGCTGTGGCTTCCCTTCAGTCACCGCAGCGGGACGCGGGTCTCCTTCCTCGACTCGTTGTTCACCTCGGCGTCCGCGGTGACGGTCACCGGCCTGGCCGTCGTGGACACCTCCCTGGTCTGGAGCCCGTTCGGACAGGCGGTCCTGGTCGGCCTGATCCAGGTCGGAGGGCTGGGTGTGCTCACGATGGCCGGCTTCTTCGGCATCTCCCTCAACCGGCGCCTCGGCGTCCGCAGCGGCCTCCTGGCCGGGGCCGAGATCGGGCTCAGCGACCTGGGTGTGCTCAGCACCCTGATCGGGGACATCGTCCGCTTCGTGGCCGCCACCGAGGCACTGATGGCCCTCCTCCTGGCCGGCCGGTTCATGGTGGAGGGCCAAGGGGTGGGCCAGGCCGTCTGGGAGGGCGTGTTCCACTCCGTGTCGGCGTTCAACAACGCCGGGTTCTCGACCTTCCCGGGGGGCCTGGAGGGCCGGACCGGCGACTGGGTCGTCAGCCTGATCATCGCCGCGTCGTTCATCATCGGCGGTATTGGGTTCCCGGTGGTGTTCGAGCTGCGGCGACGGTGGCGTCAGCCGTCCACCTGGTCGTTGCACAGCAAGGTGACCCTGACCATGACGGCCAACCTGCTCATCGGGGGCACGATCGTGTTCGCCCTGCTGGAGTGGCGGAACCCGGCCACCCTCGGCGGGCGTCCCGTCGACGAGCGGATCCTGGCCTCGTTCTTCCAGTCGGCGACGGCCCGCACGGCCGGATTCAACACCGTGTCCATCGGCGGCCTCCACACCGCCACCTGGATGCTGATGATCCTGTTGATGATGGTGGGGGCGTCCAGCGCCTCGACCGGCGGCGGGATCAAGACCTCCACCTTCGCCGTGGTGGTGCGGTCCTCCCTCGCCGAGCTGCGGGGCGATCCCTCCACCACCATGTTCGGTCGGGCCATCACCCCGCCCCAGCAGCGTCAGGCCCTGACCCTGGTCATCGTGTCCCTGGGCACGGTGGGGACCGCGGTGTTCCTGCTGTCGATCTTCCAGGATTCCCTCCCCCTGGCCGGGTTGTTGTTCGAGGCCTCCTCGGCGTTCGGCACCGTGGGTCTGTCCACCGGGATCACGCCCACGTTGGGGCCGGTGGGCCGGGTGATCGTGATCCTCGTCATGTTCCTGGGTCGTGTCGGGCCGGTCACGTTCGGAACCGCGGTGATGCTCCGCTCGCAGCCCCGCCAGTTCGGCTACGCCGAAGAGGAGCTGATCGTGGGATGATGCCTCCAACCGCTACGGTCCGTCGGGATCTGAGCAACCGGTCCGGCTCCCGGGTCGGTCTCTCGTCGTGGTCGCCAACGGAGGGCGCATGAGCAACCTGGATCGCCTGTGGGACTGGGTTTCCCAACGCAACGAGGGCCGGACCAGCAGCTCGGCCAATTCGGTGCTCGTCATCGGGCTGGGGCGGTTCGGCACCGCGCTGGCTTCCACCCTGGTGGACATGGACCTCGAGGTCATGGCCATCGACACCGACCAGCTCCTGGTCAACCAGTGGGCGGACCGGCTCACCCACGTGCGGGTGGCCGACGGCACCAGCGCGGCCGCCCTGGGCCAGATCGGGGCCGGCGGGTTCGACGTGGCCGTGGTGGCCATCGGGACCGACATCGAGGCCAGCATCCTGTCGGTGTCGGCCCTGGCCGACATCGGGGTGCACAACATCTGGGCCAAGGCCATCACCAGTGAACACGGCCGCATCCTGGAACGGGTGGGGGCCCACCATGTGGTGTACCCGGAGGCCCAGATGGGTCAGCGGGTGGCCCACGCGGTGAGCGGGCAGGTGCTCGACTACTTCATCCTCGACGAGGGGTTCGTCCTGGCCGAGCTGAACGCCCCACCGGACCTGCTGGGCAAGACCCTGGCCGAGGCCGACCTGCGGCGCGACTTCGCGGTCACCGTGGTGTGCGTCAAACCCCTGGGCGGGGTGTTCACCTACGCCACCGCCGACACCGTGCTCGGTGAAGGCGACCTGGTGCTGGTGGCCGGGACGGTGGCCGACACCGAACGTTTCGCCCGTTTCGCCGCCGGCTGAACCGACGGCCCGCCAAGGGCGGGACGTGGCTCTGACCTGGTCCTGACCTAGTCCAGATCGTGCACGCGGGGGAGGGCCGGGCTCGCCGATCGGGCCAGGAACACCCCGGCACCGGCCGCCACCATCAGGATCGAGCCGACCACGCCGAGGGTCGCGGCCCCGCCGGCGTCGAGCAGGACGCCGCCGAGCACCGGCCCGACCACTCGCCCGGCGGCCATCACGGCCTGGGCGTCGCCGGCCCGGTCCGCCGGGTGGGCCGACCGGTCGGCCAGCACGGTGAACACGCCGGGAACCCCCATCCAGAAGGCGAACCCCCACACCACAATGGCGGTCACGAAGACGGCCGCACCCGGGGCGACCGTCAGGGCCAGGGCGCACCCACCGGTCACCGCCATCCACGGGCCCGGCAGACCACGCCGGTACGGCCACCGGGTGGCGGGGATGGCGGCGATGGCGTTGGCCGACAGGGCCCACGACACCGCCGCTGCGCTCAGGCCCAACCGGTCGCGGGCCAGCACCACCGCGAACTGGAACACTGACGAGCCGCCGATGGTGAACAGGGTCAGGCAGACCAGCAGGACGACCGCCACCGGCACGGGCCGTGACCGTTCGGTGCGGGGCGGTATCCGGTCGGCGGCGCCGGTGGTCCGGTTCATGACCAGTGGGACCACGGCCAGGACCCCGAGCATGGTGAACACCTGGGCCGCCCCGCCCCGCGCGAACAGGGCGATCAGGGGGCTGGAGATGATCCCAGCGACCGGGCCGACCACGGCCACGTCCCCCATCCCCTCCTCGTCGCCGAACACCTGGACCCAGGCGAACCAGGAGATCAGCCCCAACCCGAGCCCGCTGACCAGGCGCAGGGCCACCAGCGCGGCGAACGGGGGCATCAGCCCCGAGGCCAGATTGGCCACCACCGCGGAGGCCAGGCAGGCCACGAACACCCGCCGCCGGGGGGACAGGAACCGGCCGGCCCCCCACGAACCCACCACGAAGCCGAGCATCTGCGCGACCCCGACGAGGGAGGCCCAGCCGAGGCCGATGCCGTAGTGGTCACTGATGAGGCCGAACAGGAACGGTGAGGCGCTGAGGACGAAGGTGCTGAAGGCGACGGCCAGCAGCACGCCGGGGGACACCGACGGGCGGAGCAGGGCGTAGAGGCGGACCGGCACGTGCATAGGTTCCACGACCGTAACGGCGGGCCCGGAACCGACGGGCCGGCCGCCGTGGGCGGTACCGCCCAGAGCCCGCACCCCGGTCGTCTCCACCGGTCCGGGCCGGGCCGCGGCTACGCTCCCGGCGGTGGCCACCCGCCTGCTCATCCTGAACGGACCGAACCTCAACCTGCTCGGCACCCGGGAACCGGAGGTGTACGGTCACGCCACCCTGGCCGACATCATGGCCGGCTGCGTCGCCCACGGCGAGGGGCTCGGGGTGACCGTCCACCATGATCAGGCCAATGGCGAGGGCGCCCTGATCGACGCCCTGCACCGGGCCCGGTCGGAGGACGACGGGGTCGTGTTCAATCCGGGCGGCTACACCCACACCAGCGTGGCGTTGCGCGACGCGATCGCCGCCATCGGCATCCCCGTGGTCGAGGTGCACCTGTCGAACGTGCACGCCCGGGAGTCGTTCCGCCGCCGGTCCCTGCTGGCCCCGGTGTGCCTGGGGACGATCGCCGGGTTCGGGGCCCAGGGCTACCGTCGGGCCATCGACGCCCTGGCCGAACACCTGCGCTGAGACCCGGGCCGCGAGCGGCCGGGCCCCGCGGGGTGGTGCCGATCAGTAGCTCCGGGGCAGCCCCAACACGTTCTGGGCGATGAAGTTGCACGTCATCTCCTGGCTCACCGGGGCGAGCCGCTGGAGGCGAGCCTCCCGCCAGTACCGTTCGACATGGTATTCGGTGGCGTACCCGAGGCCGCCGAGGGTCTGGACGGCCTGGTCGGCGGCGAAGAAGCACGCCTCGGCGGCCAGGTACTTCGCCGTGTTGGCCTCGGCCCCGCACTCCATGCCGTGGTCGTAGCGCCAGGCCGCCTTGAGCATCATGGTGAAGGCGGCGTCGAGCTCCATCCTGGCCTTGGCCAGGGGATGGGCGATGGCCTGGTTGGCACCGATGAGGCGGCCGAAGACCTCCCGCTCCTTGGCGTAGGTGGTGGCCCGCCGCAAGGCGGCCTCCCCAATGCCACACGCGGTGCCGGCGAGCAGGATCCGTTCCGGGTTCAGACCGTGGAGCAGATGCTGGAAACCCCGGCCCCGCTCACCGACCATCCGCCAGCCCTCGACCGGCAGATCGTCGTAGGCGACCTCGCAGGAGGCCACCGCGTTGCGACCCAGTTTGGGGATGGGCCGGATGTCGACGAACTCGGGGTTCAGGTCGGCCAGGAAGAGGGTGAGGCCCCCGAACCCCTCGCCGGGCTCACCGTCGGTGCGGGCGAGCAGCAGGACCACCTCGGATTCGAGGGCCTTCGAGGTCCAGATCTTGCGGCCCCTGATGATCCAGCCGCCCATACCGTCCTCGATGGCCCGGGTGGTGATCCGGCTGGTGTCGGTTCCGGCGTCGGGCTCGGTCACCCCGAAGGCGACGTGGAGCTGGCCGGCGGCCGCTCGGGGCAGGTACGTCTCCTTGAGCTGGTCGTTGCCGAACTTCACCACCGGGTTCAGACCGAACATGGTCAGGTGGAGGGCGGTGGAGCCGTTCATGGCCGCGCCGGAGGCGGCCACCCGGTTGAGGATCAGCGCCCCCTCGGTGATGCCGCGGCCGCCGCCCCCGTACTGCTCCGGGATGGCGATGCCGAGCCAGCCGCCTTCGGCCATCAGGTCGTAGAACTCCCACGGAAACCGGTGATCGCGGTCACAGTCCGACCAGTAGGTGTCGTCGAATCGGGCGCAGACCCGGTCCACGGCTTCGATGATCGCCTGGTGGTCGTCGTCGAGAGCGAAGTCCATGAACCGGGTGTGTAGCGGACAGCACCCACCCATTTCCAACTCACGCGGCCAACTGACGCAGCCAACTCACGCGGCGCGTCCGTGCCGCTGATGGCCCCTCATGGCCAGGGGGAGTATGGTCCGAGCGCACCGGCCGGTTTTTGGGGGACCGCCACCAACCGGTCGACGGCGAGGCTCCGGCCCGCGCCGTCCCGACCCGAGGAGACTCACCACATGTATCCCGGCACCTTCGCTGAGACCACGCCCGAGAAGCCGGCGGTGATCATGGCCGACACCGGCGAGCAGCTCACCTACCGGGAGCTGAACGACCGTTCGAACCGGTTGGCCCAACTCTGGTGGGACGCCGGCCTCCGACCGGGCGATCATGTGTCCATCTTCATGGAGAACAACATCCGGTTCTTCGAGGTGTACTGGGCCGCGGTCCGCTCCGGGCTGTACTTCACCACGATCAACCGCTACCTGCAGCCCGAGGAGACGGCGTACATCCTGCAGGACTCCACCTCCAAGTCGCTGGTCACCTCGGCCGCGATGGCCGAACTCGCCGCGCCGGTGCCGCCCCTGGCCCCGGACTGCACCGTGCTCCTCGCCGTGGACGGCCCGGTGGACGGGTTCGCCGCCTACGAGGACGCCATCGCCGGGTTCCCGGCCGAGCGTCTGGCCAGCCAACCCCGGGGCGAGGCGATGCTGTACTCCTCGGGCACGACGGGCCGCCCGAAGGGCATCAAACGCCCCCTGGAGGACATCCAGGTCGACGACCCGGACGCCGCCACCGCGGTGGTGCAACTGCTGCAGGGCCTGTTCGGTTTCACCAGTGACACCGTGTACCTGTCACCCGCCCCGCTCTACCATTCGGCACCGCTCGGGTTCACTGCGTCCACCCAATCCCTCGGCGGCACCGCGGTCGTGATGTCGAAGTTCGACGCCGCCAAGGCCCTCGAATACCTCGACACCTTCGACATCACCCACTCCCAGTGGGTGCCCACCATGTTCTCCCGGATGTTGAAGCTGCCGGAGTCGAAACGGACCGGCTACGACTGGAGCAGCCACAAGGTGGCCATTCACGCCGCCGCGCCGTGCCCCACCGAGGTCAAGCGCCAGATGTTCGACCTGTGGGGTCCGATCATCTACGAGTACTACGCCGGCACCGAGGTCAACGGGTTCGTGTACTGCACCCCGGAGGACTGGTTGTCGCATCCCGGCACCGTGGGCAAGGCCATTCTCGGCACCGTCCACATCTGTGACGAGGAGGGCAAGGAACAACCCACCGGCGAGGCGGGGATCATCTACTTCGAACGCGACGAGATGCCCTTCAGTTACCACAACGATCCGGACAAGACCAAGGGGGCCCAGCATCCGGACCATCCGGGCTGGTCGACCCTGGGCGACGTGGGGTACCTCGACGACGACGCCTACCTGTACCTGACCGACCGGAAGGCGTTCATGATCATTTCCGGAGGGGTGAACATCTACCCGCAGGAGATCGAGGACTGCCTGATCATGCACCCCAAGGTGGCCGATGTGGCCGTCTTCGGTGTACCCAACGAGGACCTGGGCGAAGAGGTCAAGGCCGTGGTGCAGCTCGAACCCGGGTTCGAAACCTCCACCGAGGTCGCCGACGAGCTGACCGCCTACGCCCGGGAGCACATCGCCCACTACAAGGTGCCCCGTACCGTCGATTTCCGCGATGAGCTGCCGCGGCTGCCCACCGGCAAGCTCTACAAGCGGATCCTGCGCGACGAGTACTGGGGCGCGAAGAACAGCCGGATCGTCTGACCCGACCGGCATGCCGAGCCACAGGAGCACGACCATGGCCCAAGGCCTGACCACGATCGACTACCGGGTTGCCGACGGGGTGGCCCACGTCCGCCTCGACCGGGCCGCCGGGGCCAACGCCATCAATCCCGCCCTGGCCCGCGACCTGCGCGAGGTCATGCTCGACATCGAGTTCGACGACGACGTCGCCGCGGTGTCGGTGACCGCGGCCGGCAAGGTGTTCTGCGCCGGTGGTGACCTGAAGGAGTTCCACGCCGCCGGCCACGACCTGCCCCGGCTCGCCGCCGACATGCTGGTCGACTTCCACGGGGCCATCAACAAGATGAACCGGATCCCCAAGCCGTTCGTGGCCGGGGTGAACGGGGCCGCCGGTGGGGCCGGGCTCTCACTGGTCAGCGCCTTCGACCTGGTGGTGTGCGGGGAGTCGGCCAAGTTCACCATGGCCTACACCCGGGCCGGGGTGACCCCCGACGGCACGTCCACCTACTTCATGGCCCGCCACATCGGGCTGCGCCGGATGCTCGATCTCACCCTCACCAACCGGGTCCTGTCGGCCGAGGAAGCCGAGGCGTGGGGCCTGGTCAACCGGGTGGTGCCCGACGATCAGGTCGACGAGGCGACCCTGGAGCTCGCCCGTCAGCTGGCCGACGGCCCCCGCTGGGCGCTCGGCCAGGCGAAGCGGGTCGTCTACGCCGGGGTGGACGCCCCCCTGGAGCAGGCGGGGGAGCAGGAGGCGGCCACGATCACCGCCGCCATGGCCCGCCCCGACGGCCGGGAAGGGATCGCGGCCTTCGTCGAGAAGCGGGCGCCGAAGTTCGAACCGTTCTGACCGTGGATCCTCCAGGTTCTCGGAGCGTCCACGGTCGGAATCCGGATCCGAACGCGAACGCGACGCGCCGGGAACGAGCCGATGACGGGGTGAGGCGTACCGTCCGGTCCGATGGCCAGCCCCGATGTCGTCTCCGCCACCGCCCTGAGCGTGGAAGCCCTGCTCACCCGGTGCCTCCGGGATTCCGGCGCCTTCGGCGACCCGCCGCCGGCCGCCCACCTGGTGCAGACGAACGACTTCGGTTCCTCCCCGCCCAACCAGGCGTTCGCCACCGCCACCACCAAGGTGTCGGTCTACCCGTACCGGGTCGACATCAATCCGACGACCCGGGCGGCATGGTCGGCGGTGTCGTCCCTGGACGGGGTAATCCATCTTCCCCTCGATCTCCACCTGCTGATCACCGCCTGGGCCCCGAACGCCCGGACCGAGCTGGAACTGATCGGTCAGGTGATGACCGGCCTGGAGGCGACTCCGACGTTGAGCGGTCCGTTGCTGCACCCGGCCGGCGGATGGACCCCGAACGAGTCGATCCAACTCGTCCATCACCCGCTCGACCTGGAGTCCTCCCTCCGGATCTTCGACACGATCCCCGGTGACTACCGGCTGAGCGTGACCTATGTGGCCCGGGTGGGCCGTATCGACGCCCGGGGCCGCATCGCACCCGACGCGGCGACCGTGGCCGTCGAGGCCCGCCCCCGGCCGACCGTCGAGGTCGGACCATGACCACCTCCGCCCTCCACGTCACCGGTACCGTCACCCGGCTCGCCCTGGGCGTGGAACCCCGCGACGGTGTCGGCGGCCACCGGGTCAGGTCCGGGATCCGTCTCCTGGTGGAGACCGATCGGATCCGGGACCGGCGGCACGCCTCCAACCGGTTCGCCCTCACCGTCGCCGACGTCATCGCCCTCGGTTCCCCGGCCACGGTCCGGCTGCTGCTGGTCGATCCCCGTCGCCACCATGTGCCACGACGGTTCCGGGTGACCCTGCCCGATGTCGCCGCCCTCCTCGACCAGGAGAACGATCCGGGCTCGACCGACGCCCCGGCGTCGGGGCGGATCATCCGTCCCCGGCTGGCCCCCGGCGCCGCCTACCCGGTGGCCGCCCGGGCCACCGGGTTCGTGGCCCGGATCCGCTCGGCCGGCTCCCCGCTGCGCTGGAGCCGGGTCAGGGTCACCGACCCCGCCGACGGCGCCGAGCTCGCCGTCGGCCCCGGTGACGACCGGGG
>JBKDZN010000166.1:0-2636 GCA_047971245.1 Acidimicrobiales bacterium | reverse complement strand
GGCCACGGTTCGGTCCCGGTCGGCGAGGTCGGTGTACGCTTCCCGCAGCTCGGCCCGCGCCCGGGCGACGGTGGGGGTGACCGGACCGTCGGCCACCGAAGCCACCGCCTCGACCAGGCTGCCCCCGGCGGCGTCAACGGTCAGGTGGGCCAGCACGAACCGGGTTCGGGCCGCCAGGACGATGGCCTCGGCCCCCGGCTCGGCGGCCACCACCAGGCGGGCCGACTCGAACGCGTCCAGGGCCCCGGCCCGGTCCCCGGTCTCCGCCCGGCGGTTGGCGAGGTTGTTCAACGATCCGGCGAGGTTGGGGGTGAAGGCGGGGTTGGCCTCGGCGAGCCCCCGGTAGAGGGTGACGGCTTCGTTGATGGCGTCCAGGGCCCCGGCCCGGTCCCCGGTCTCCGCCCGGACGGCGGCGAGGTGGTGGAACGGTCCGGCGAGGGTGGGGGTGACGGCGGGGTGGGCCTCGGCGAGCGCCCGGGGGAGGGTGACGGCTTGGTTGATGGCGTCCAGGGCCCCGGCCCGGTCCCCGGCCCGGCTCTGCTCGATGGCCAGTTCGACGTCGAGGGCGGCGATGGCCTCCGTTTCGGTCTGGTCGGCGTCAGCACGCGCACCCCGGGGGAGCTGGGACCGCAGCCGGGTAAGGGCGGCGGCCCGGACCGGGCTGAGCACGGGGTGCTCCCGGGGCAGAGCCTCGGCCAGCTCGGCCACGTCGACGGGCGGGTCGGCCGCCGATCCGAGGGCGGCCACCATGGCCCCGACCAGGGGGTGGGGCTGGACGGCGCCGACCTCCACCGCCGGCGCCCACAACTCACCCCGGGCACCGAGGCCCCAGGCCAGAGCGTCGGCGGCCACCCCGCGGTGCTCGGGGAAGGTGCCGACGGCCCGGGCCAGGTTCGCCAGCGCCGCCCGGGCATCGGCTTCGGTCCGGCCCAGATCGCTCAGCCATCCGGCCACCGCGGCCGGATCCCCAGCCACCGTGGTGGCAATCACGTGATCGGCCACCGGGTCGGGGCGGAGGGCCACCGTGGTATCCCGCGACCCGAGCGCCTGCCGGAGGACGTCACCGACCCGGATCCCCCGGTTCGACAACTCCCCCGACTCCAGGCGGAGATCCCCCACCATCCGAACGACCGCTTCGGCCCGATCGTGGCGGGCGCGGCGAGGGACAGCGCCGCAGCGGCGACCCGCATCCCGGCCACGTCCGCCTCGGCCGGCTGGTTCCCGTTGTTGTCGGCCCAGATCTTGGACCACAGGCGATGTTCGTGGCGGAGGACCTGGTCGTACAGGTCGGTGCGACTGGTCGGGGCCTCGGCGGCCGGGTCGTGAGCGGCCAGCCAGCCGATCATGACCAGATCCAGGGTGGTCCATCGCTCCCCGGACGGTGCCGACCGGGGCGGCGGATCGCCCGCCGCCATCGTGGCGGCGAACGCGGCGGCCGCCCGGTCCACCAGTGCGCCCGGATCGCGCAGCCGGCGTTCGACCGGCCAAGGAAAGAACCGGCCGGCCGCCTGGCTTGTCTCGGCCAGGTCGTCGAACCAGCGGCCGTGCCGGCGAGCGGTGAGGACGATCCAGGTCGGGCCGTCGCCCCGGCCGGCCAAGGCGGTGATCGCCGTCTCGACCTCCGCGATGCGGCCCTCCGCGTAATCGATGCCGACCAGCAGGGGTGACCGGGTCCGGGCCAGCCAGGCCAGCCGTTCGGCAGAACCGTCGCGATCGGATCGCAACCGGCCCGGGAGCCACCCGGCCTGCCACGGCCGCGACCGGTCCCGGCCGAGAACGGCGGCCAGTTCCGCCGCCAGTCTCGTCTTGCCTGCCCCGCCGTCACCGTGGAGCAGGACCACGTTCACCCCGTCCTCGGGGCGGCTCGACCGCATCACCTCGAGCAGGTCGTCATACTCCCAGCGCCGCCGGAATCCGACCACGCCGAACTCGGCCCTGATCAGGGCCAACCGGTACTCGAGATCCGTTCGGTCGCCCCCGGGCGGGACCGGTTCGGCCGAATAGGCCGGGTCGAGGACCCCGAGCCGGGGGTGGTCGGGCGGGCGGTGGCGGCCCGCCGAACCCGCCGCCGGCACCACGGCCACCCAGGCCCGGCCGGTGGCGATGCGATAGCCGGCCGCCACCGCATCGGGCCAGTCCACCGGTTCCCGCCCGGCCTGCCCGTAGTCGTGGGCGGCCACGCTGACATCCACCGCCATCCAGTCCCCCGGCTCGGTCGGGCCGGACCGGACCCGTTCTGCCGCCTCCTCGGGGCCTGACGGCGCCGGCTCGTCGCCACCGGCCCGCACCAGGATCAGGGCGTGCACCCCACCGGCGGGGTTGTCGGTCAACAGCAGATGCGGGTCGAGATCGGCTGATGCAGCGGCGGCGGCGAACACCAGGGCCAGGTCGAGGCAGGTGCCGTGGCGGGGGGCCACCAACACCTCGTAGGGGGTGCGCACCGGCTGGTGGGTGTGATCGCCGTCGGCGGGGGGCTTCTCGTGGTCGTAGACGACCCCGGCCTTCACCAACGCCCGGTAACAGCGTTCGGCCCGGGCCGGTGCGCCGAGCGCCCCCCGACCCGGGGTCGAACCGTCGGGCAACAGATCGGCAACGTCCGATCGCCCCGCCATTCGTCGTTCCCGATCCCGGCGGGC
>JBKDZN010000165.1:0-61468 GCA_047971245.1 Acidimicrobiales bacterium | reverse complement strand
GCACCGTGGAGGCGACCACCGAGCGGCGCCAGACCGGGGCGAAGTCGAACCGGTTCGTCCCCCGGTAGAGCTGAGTGCGGATACTGGTCATGACGGCCCTCCATCCGGTTCGTCGGATCGGGCCGGCAGGCCGAGGAGGCGGGGACGGGCCCGCACCGCGCCACGGCGGGCCAGCACCATCAGCGCCGGCCGCATGAACAGCCAGGCGATGAACAGGTCGAGCAGGGTGGCGAGACCGAGGTAGAAGGCGAAGCCCCGGACGGCGCCGACCGTGAGCCAGTACAGCAGGCCGGCGGCGATCAGGCTGACCACGTCGGCCTTGACGATGGTGGAGATCGAGCTGCCGTAGGCCCGGTCCACCGCGGTGGGGGGACGTCGGCCCGTGAGGTAGGCGTCCTTCACGTTCTCGAAGTAGACGATGTTGGAGTCGGCGGCCACACCGATGGACGCGATCAGGCCGACCACCCCGGCCATGGTCAGGGCCAGGCCCTGGTTGCTGCCGAACCAGGCGATGATCGCCCACAGCATCACCCCGGAGAGGGCGAGACCGCCGATGGCCACCAGCCCGGCCAGCTTGTAGTAGGCGAGCAGGTAGATCATCACCAGGGCCAGGCCGAACAATCCGGCGATCACACCGGCACGAAGGGCGTCGGAACCGATCGTGGCCGACACCGTTCGGGTCTGGAGCGTCTCCAACTCCACGGGGAGGGCGCCGAACCGGAGGACCGAGGCGATGTCACGGGCCTCGGCCTCGTCGAAGTTGCCGGTGATCTCGATCTGGTCCCGGCTGAACGACGACGAGTTGATCGTCGGGGCCGACACCACCTCGTGGTCGAGCACGATGGCCAACTGGCCCGAGGGGCAGACGGCCTGATCGGGCGAACTCACATAGCATTTGGCCGCGGCAGCGTTGAAGGCGTCGATACCGGTGGGGCCCTCCTTGAACACCGGGTTCACCGTCCAGGAGCCGATGCCGACGATGCCGACGTCCGCGGTTTCCAGGGCATCACCGGTGAGCAGGGTCGGGCCCAGGCAGAGCCGGTTGCCGTCGCGGTCCATCAACAGGACCGGGGCGTCGGCCACATCACCTTCGGGGGTGGTCAGCTGACCGGTGGAGCAGGCGGCCAGGGCGTCGGCCATACCGGCATCGAGGGTCTGCTGATCCAGGGGCAACACCGACGGATCTGACCCGTCGGCGGGCACGGTGTCTGACGGGACGGTCTCCGATGGCACTGTGTCGGAGGGCACGGTCTCCGAGGGGGCTGTGTCGGACGGGACCGTGTCCTCGGTGGGGAGGGTGTCGGCGGGTATCGAGTCGGTGGTGTCCGGCTGGGCGGTGCCGGTGTCCTGGGTGAACGCGATGGGGGTGAGCGTCCCCATGCCCTGTTCGTCGCCGCCGTTGGTCGCCGAGCCGTCGCCGGCCGGGGGCACCGTGGTGGTGGGGAGGGTGTCGGCCGGTATCGAACCGGTGGGGTCATCGCCGGACCCGGTCTCGCCCGGCGTGGTGTCCTCCGGGGTGGTGTCCCCGGGGACCGTCTCGCCGGGGATCGTCTCGCCGGGGGTGGTGTCCCCGGTGCCCTCCGTCCCCGGCGGGGTCTCGGGGCCGAGGTTGAAGATCACCGGACGGAACCGCAGCTCGGCGGTCTGCCCGACCAGATCGACGGCGCGCTGCTGCTCCTCCACTCCGGGCAGGTCGACCACGATGGTGTCGCCCTGCAGGGCGATCTCCGGTTCGGCCACCCCCAGGGAGTCGACCCGGGACCGGATGATGGACAGGGTCTGCTGGAGGGCTTCGTCATCGGCCGGTGCGGTGGGCTGCAGCACCACCGACACGCCACCCTGGAGGTCGAGTCCGAGCAGGGGGCGATTGCCGGTCCACAGGGTGCCGAGCCCGCTGCCGATCGCGAGCACGATGACGAGGGCGGCGGGCCACCAGTACCAGCGGCTGCGCATCTCAGTCGGCCTCACCGGTGGTGTCGGCGTCGTCCGGTTCGACCGGGCGGTCCGCCTTGGGCTCGTTCTTCTCGGGCTTGGCGTCGGCGTCGGCCGCGGCATCCGCGCCGGCCGGGTCGGGGATCTTGGCCTGGACCGCGCTGCGCGACACCTTCAGCTCGACCCGCTCCGCCACCTCCAGCCAGAGGATGTCGCCCTCGATGCCCGAGATGAATCCGTAGATGCCCGAGTTCAGCACCACCTCATCGCCGACCGCGAGGCTGGCCATCAAGGCCCGATGATCTCGATTTCGCCGCTGCTGAGGCAGGATCAGCACGAAATACGCGACCCCGAATATCAGAACGAGTGGCAATAGCTCCATGGGTACCTCCGGCTTTGCGACGGTATCGGCTGGCCCACACGGTTGCGGCGATACCTGGCGGGCCGATCGTCCTACCGCAACGTCGTTGTCATCGTGGTCGTTGGCGTTGGGGGTGTGGTCGTTGCGTCGTCGTCACCGGGCCGGGTCCGGCCGGGTCTCGCCGGGTGCCCAGATCGCCCACACCTCGTCGCGCAACCGGTCCAGTGTGCCGTCGACGACGGCGTTCCGGGCTCGCGCCATCAGGTCGGCCAGCCAGGCCAGATTGTGAAGGGTGATGATCCGGCCCGCCGTCGGTTCCCCGGTGACGATCAGGTGCCGCAGGTAGGCCCGGGAATACCGGTCGGTGAGCGGGTGGGAGAACCCGGGATCGATGGGGCTGTCGTCGCGGGCGAACCGCAGGTTCCGGAGGTTCAGGCGCCCCTGGCTGGTGAGGGCCGAACCGTGGCGGGCCACCCGGGTGGGGAGCACACAGTCGAACATGTCGACCCCGGCGGCGACCCCTTCGATCAGGCCGACGGGGTCGCCGAGGCCCATCACGTAGCGGGGTTGCCCGACCGGCAGGACCCCGGCGGCCGCCCGCATGGCCGGGATCATGGCCGAGCGGGCCTCCCCCACCGACAATCCCCCGATGGCGTAGCCGTCGAAGCCGATGTCGACGGTCCGCTCCGCCGACTCGACCCGCAGGTCGACCTCGACACCCCCCTGGACGATCCCGAACACGGCCTGGTCGGCCCGGGTGTGGGCGGCCTTGCTCCGTTCGGCCCACCGCAGGGTGCGTTCCAGGTCGCCGCGGACAGTCTGGCGGGGGGCGGGCAGCCCGGTGCAGACGTCGAGCACCATGGCGATGTCGGCGCCGAGCTCCTGCTGGACGGCCATCGCCCGCTCCGGACTGAGATCGACCAGCGAACCGTCGTACACCGACCGGAACCGGGCACCGTTCTCGGTCACCTTCGGTCCGACCGAGAACACCTGGTAGCCACCGGAGTCGGTGAGCAGGTGCCCGTCCCAGCCCATGAACCGATGGAGACCGCCCAGTTCGGCGATCAGGTCGGAGCCGGGCCGTTCCAGCAGATGGTAGGTGTTGGCCAGGACGACGGGCGGGGCCAGGGCGTCGAGGTCGCCGGTGTCGAGCAGCTTCACCGCCCCCCGGGTCCCGACCGGCATGAACACCGGTGTGGGGATCTCCCCCCGACCGGTGATGATCCGGCCGGCCCGGGCCGCACCGTCGGTGGCCTCGATCGTCACGGTGAGGGGCGTCAATGGTCCTCCGGTTCGGCCCGGGTCAGCAGCATGGCGTCACCGAACGACAGGAATCGATAGTCACCGGCCAGGGCCTCGCGGTACAGCGCACGCCAGCGGCCCCAGGTGAAGGCGTCGACCAGCACCAGCAGTGACGAACGGGGTACGTGGAAGTTGGTGAGCAGCACGTCGACGACCCGCCACCGGTGGTCGCGGGTGATGAACAGGCGGGTGTCGTCGACCAGCCGCCCGGTGGCCGCGGCCGCCTCCAGGGTACGGACCACGGTGGTCCCCACGGCCACGACCCGGTCGGCCCGCCTGATCCGTTCCCACACCTCCGGTTCGATGGCGTACCGCTCGGCGTGCATCGTGTGGTCGGCCACCCGGTCGGTGGCGATCGGCCGGAACGTGCCGAGACCGACCCGCAGGTCCACCGTCACCACCTCGGCCCCGGCGGCCCGGATCCGATCGAGGACCCCGGCGGTGAGGTGCAGGCCCGCGGTGGGGGCGGCCACCGAGCCGGGACGGCGGGCAAACGTGGTCTGGTACCGATCGTCGTCGCCGAGCGGGCGGGTGATGTAGGGCGGCAGCGGTATTCGTCCGGCCCGGGCCATCAGGGCGCCGGGCGCTTCCCCCAGCCGGACCGTCCGGCGGCCGTCGCCGATCGCCTCCTCCACGGTCAGCACCGGATGGCCGTCACCGTCGAGGAGGCCGGTGCCGGGCGCCACCCGGCGGCCGCCCCGGACCAGGGCCTGCCAGCGGCGGGGGTCGTCGTCGGCCGGTTCGAGCAGGAGGACCTCCACCCGGCCCCCGGTCGGTTTCACCAGTTCGAGCCGGGCCGGGATGACCCGGGAGTCGTTCACCACGACCACATCACCGGGGCCCACCTCCGCCGGGAGGTCGGCCCCCCGGTGATGGTCGACGGCGGTTCCCCGGTCGACCAGGAGCCGGGCCCGGTCGCGGGGCTCGATCGGTTCCTGGGCGATGCGTTCGGGCGGCAGCGGGTAGTCGAACGACGCCGTATCCGCCGGGTCGGGATGGCTCACTCGTCGAACAGGTTCGGTGGGGCGGGCACGAACTCACCGCCGACCGGCGGTTCGTGGCCGAGATGGCGCCAGCTGGCCTCGGTGGCCACCCGGCCCCGGGGGGTGCGGATGATGAGGCCCTGCTGGATCAGGAACGGCTCGATGACGTCCTCCACCGTCTCGGTGGGTTCCCCGACGCTGATGGCCAGGTTGGACAGGCCGACGGGGCCGCCGCCAAACCGGAGGCAGATGCTGGTGAGGAGCTGCTGGTCGACGGTGTCGAGGCCCCGCTCGTCGATGCCGAACAGGCGGAGCCCGTCGGCGGCGGTGGCCCGGTCGATCACCCCGTCGGCCCGGACCTCGGCGTAGTCCCGGACCCGGCGGAGGAGGCGGTTGGCGATACGGGGGGTGCCCCGGCTGCGGCGGGCGATCTCGGCTGCACCCGGCCGGTCGATGGACACGCCGAGGACATCGGCGGCCCGGATGACGATGGCTTCCAGGTCGGCGGGGTCGTAGTAGTCGAGCCGGAAGGCGAACCCGAACCGATCGCGCAGGGGCCCCGTGAGCAGACCGGTGCGCGTGGTCGCCCCGACGAGGGTGAACGGCTCCAGGTCGAACCGGATCGACCGGGCCGCCGGCCCCTTGCCCAGCACCACATCGATCTGGCGGTCCTCCATGGCCGGGTAGAGGACCTCCTCCACGGTGCGGGGGAGCCGGTGGATCTCGTCCACGAACAGCACATCACCCGGTTCGAGGTTGGTGAGAATGGAGGCCAGATCCCCGGCCCGCTCGATGGCCGGACCGGAGGTCACATGGATGTGGGACCGGAGCTCGGCGGCCACGATCCCGGCCAGGGTCGTCTTGCCGAGCCCGGGGGGACCGGCGAACAGGAGATGGTCGGCCGGGCTCCCCCGGCCGCGGGCCGCCTCCAGGATGACGCCGAGACGTTCCTTCAGTTCGGCCTGGCCCACGAAATCGTCCATGGACCGGGGCCGGAGCCCGGCCTCGTCGGGCGGGCCGCCGTCGAGGTCGATCCGGTCGGGTTCCAGCCGCACCGGTTCCCGGCGGGGGGCCCCGCCGAGCTCATCGGGCATGGGCCGGGGGTCGACCAGTTCGTCCCGGGGCATCAGCGGGCCCCGGCCAGGGAGCGGAGGGCCCGGCGGAGCAGGGCCCCGGCGTCACCGTCGGCCGGATCGAGGCCGGCCACCGCCGCCTTGATCTCGTCGGCCGAATAGCCCAGGTTGGCCAGGGCCTCCCCCACGTCGCCCAGGGCGTCGGGACCGGCATCGGTCCCGTCCGCGCCCGCGTCGGCCTCGTCCGGGAGGACCAGGGTGGATTTGAGCTCCACCAGCATTCGCTGGGCCGTCTTCAGGCCCACCCCCGGCACCTGGCGGAGGGCGTCGAGATCGTCGTCGGCCAGGATCCGGGCCAACCGATCGGCCGGGTGGGTGGCCAGGACGGCCATGGCCAGGGCCGGGCCGACCCCATGGGCGGCGAGCAGGCCCTCGAAGGCGACCCGTTCCGCCTTGGTGGTGAACCCGTAGAGCTTCTGGTCGGCCTCCCACAGGTGGTGGTGGACGTGCAGCACCACCTCGTCGTCGAGCGCCAGGCGGGCCAGGGCCGTGGAGGTGACGTTCACCCGGTAGCCAACCCCACCCACCTCGACGATCACTTCCGGCAGCGTGGCCCGCCCGGACGCCGACTCCCGGTCGACCACCCGTCCCCGCAACCAGCCGATCATCGCCACCCTCCCATTGTCGCCGTCACCGTCGTTGTTGTTGTTGTTCTCGTGCCAGGTTGCCGGGTCCGGGCCGTCATCCCGCCCCCATGGCCCGTGACCGGGCCCGGGCCGCCGGGGCGTGGGCCAGGTGGCACAGGGCCACCGCGGCGGCGTCCGCGGCGTCGGCCGGGCGGGGGGGTTCGACCAGGCCGAGCAGCATCTGCACCATCGTCTGCACCTGCAGCTTGTCGGCCCGGCCGTCGCCGGTCACCGCCGCCTTCACCGCCGACGGGGAGTACTCGGCCACCGCCGCACCCCGGCCCGCGGCCTCGGCCATGGCCAACCCCGACGCCTGCGCCACGCCCACCACGGTCCGCAGGTTCCGTTGGGCGAACACCCGCTCGAGGGCCAGCACCGAGGGCCGGTAGTCGTCGAACAGCAGGCCCAGCTCGTGGCGCAGTTCGGCCAGGCGAACGGCGACGGGCTGATCGGCCGCGGTGCGGATCACCCCGATGGCCACGGGACGGCAGCGGTGACGGGCCTGGGGCTCGAGGACGGCGTAGCCGCAGCGCGACAGACCAGGATCGATCCCGAGGACGAACACCTGTACGACGGTAGCCGCCCGATGGGGGCTTGAGGGTGACGGTGATCGTGCCGAAGGAAGCCAGGTGTTGGTTTCGCTTCAAAACGTCTCGCGGCGGTTCGGATCCGTCGACGCCCTCCGAGGGGTGACCCTGGAGGCACCGGCCGGGTCGATCACCGTCCTCCTCGGACCGAACGGGGCGGGCAAGACCACGGCCATCCGCCTCGTCACCGGGGCCCTCGGGCCCGACACCGGCACGGTCCGAGTGTTCGACCTCGACCCGTGTGACGACGCCCAGGGCGAGGAGGTCCGGCGCCGCTGTGGGGTCTTCTCGGCCAAGCCGTCGCTCTACGACCGGTTGTCCGGGTTCGACAACCTCCGCTACGCCGCCCGGCTCTACGGGCTCGGCCGGGGGGAGGGTGCCGAGGCCCGCATCCGGGAGGCTGCCGACCGGTTCGGGATCGCGGATGCCCTCGAGCTGCAGGTCGGTGGCTATTCGACCGGGATGAAGACCCGACTCGCCCTCAGCCGGGCTGTGCTGCACGGCCCGGATCTGCTCCTGCTCGACGAACCCACCTCGGGCCTCGACCCGGAGTCGGCGACCGCGGTCCTCGACCTGATCCGGGCCATGACCGACGACGGGAACACCGTGGTGTTGTGCACCCACCTGCTGATCGAGGCCGAAGGGCTGGCCGACCAGGTGGTGGTCATGGAGCAGGGGGCGGTCATGACCAGCGGCACCCAGGTCGAGATGGCCGATCGGTACTGGCCCGATCCGGTGGTGACGTTCACGGCCGAACCGGGGGTGGACCTGCGGCCGATCGCCGCCGCCGACGGGGTCCTCGCCTGTGATCTGGAGGGCGGAGGGGTGATGGTGACCCTCGACCGGATGGACCGGGTCGGTGACCTGATCCTCGGTATGAGCGCGGCCGGGATCCGGTTGCGGTCGGTGGAGCCATACCAGCCGTCCCTGGAGGACATCTACTTCGCGGTGCGGGGCCACCACCGGTCCGGCCGGCCCCGACCCCAACGGGGGTGGCCACCGCCGGGGCCCCGGCCCGACGCCAACGGCGACGCCGGTGACGGGCGGCTCGACGGTGACCGCTCGCGGCTCGGGGCGCCGCACGCCGAGCAGGCGGGGGTGAGGTCATGAACCGGGAGCGCATCGCCACCGTGGCCCGCATCGAGCTGCGCCAGTTGTCGCAGGCCAAGGACTTCTGGCTGCCCATGCTCCTGCTCGGTTCGCTGTTCTATGTGGTGGTACCCGCCATCCTGCTGCTGTCGATCACCCGGATCGGCAGCGTCGAGGTGGTGTCGAGGGTGTCCGACGCCCTGGAGGCCCTGCCCGAGGCGGCCCGGTCCCAGATCCGGGGTGACTCACCGGAGGGCCAGACCGGCTACGCCCTGGCGGTGTTCCTGTTCGCCCCCGTGGCGGTGATCGTGCCCCTCACCATCTCCACCGCGGTGGGGGCCGCCACCATCGTCGGGGAACGGGAGCGCGGTACCGGCGAGTTCCTGGCCCACTCCCCCGCGTCGGCCCGTGAGATCTATGTCGGGAAGCTGATCGCCAGTCTGATCCCTGGCTATCTGACCGTGGCCCTCGGGTTCGGGGCGTATTCGGTCATCGTGAACCTGATGGTCGGCCCGTCGGTGGGGGGCTGGTTCTTCCCGACCGCCCAGTGGTGGGTGATGATCCTGTGGGTCCTGCCCCCGTTCCTGGCCATCTGCCTGTCCCTGGTGTTGCGGCTCTCGGCCCGGGTCAGCTCCACCGCCGCCGCCCAGCAGGCATCGGGCCTGGTCAGTCTGCCCCTGATCATGATCGCCTACAGCCAGGCCACCGGGGTCCTGTTCGGGGCCGGCATCCTGCCCCTCGTGGTCGGCGCCGTGGCCTGGTTCGTGGCCGGGTTCAGCCTGGCCCGGGGCATGCGGGCGGTGACCCGCTCGCGCCTGTTGGGCGTGGCCGCCGGGATCTGACGGGCGGCGTCGGCGGCCCGGTTGGATCGGGTCAGCCGACCGCTTCGAGGACCTCGTCGGGGATGTCGACGTTGGAGAAGACGTCCTGCACGTCCTCGTGGTCGTCGAGCAGGTCGATCAGGTTGAGCACCGCCTTGACCTGTGACACATCGCTGAGGGGCACCGTGTTGGTGGGCAGCATCGGGGTGTCGGAGTCGGCCACCTCCAGCCCGGCCTCCTCCAACGCGGCGCGGAGGCCGGTGACGTCGCCGGCCTCGCAGGTGACCTGCCAGACCTCCTCATGGTCCTCGACGTCCTCGGCCCCGTGGTCGAGGCCGACCATCATGACCTCGTCCTCGTCGGCCGATCGGGCCACCCGGACCACGCCCTTCCGGGCGAACTGCCAGGCCACGGCGCCCGGTTCGGCCAGGGAGCCCCCGTTCTTGGTCAGCAGCGACCGGATCTCCGACCCGGTCCGGTTGCGGTTGTCGGTGAGCACCTCGATCATCAGGGCCACCCCGCCGGGGGCGTAGCCCTCGTAGGTGATCGGCTCGTAGTTGACCCCGTCGAGCTCGCCGGTGCCCCGCTTGACCGCCCGCTCGATCGTGTCGAGCGGGACCGAATTGTCGCGGGCCTTCTGGAACATGGTCCGCAGGGTGGGGTTGGAGTCCGGATCGCCGCCCCCCTGACGGGCCGCCACTTCCACCTGTTTGATGAGCTTGGCGAAGAGCTTGCCGCGCTTGATGTCGGCCGCGCCCTTCTTGTGTTTGATGGTTGCCCATTTGGAGTGACCTGACACCGTCTGCTCCCCATTCCTTCGGTTGGCCCATTGAGTCTACTGAGGCGCGGCACCCGGCCGGTCGGCTGCGCCTGGTGGGCCCGGCTCAGGCCTGATCGGCCAGGGAGGCGAGGAACAATCGATGGAGGCGATCGTCGCCGGTGAGCTCGGGGTGGAACGACGAGGCCAGGATCGGACCGGAACGCACCAGGACCGGGTCGTCGTCCAGCTCGGCCAGGACCTCCACCTCCGGTCCGACCGATTCGATCTTCGGGGCCCGGATGAACACCCCCCGGACCGGGGGCGCGCCGACGGCGGCCACCTCGAGGTCGGCCTCGAAGGAGTTGATCTGGCGTCCGTACCCGTTGCGCCGCACCTCGACGTCGAGGACGGCGAAGCTGAACTGGCCCGGGCGGCCGTCGGTGACCGTGGTGGCCAGCAGGATCATGCCGGCGCAGGTGCCGAGGGTGGGCATCCCGTCGGCCAGCCGTTTGCCGACCGGGTCGGTCAGTTCGGAGGCGTCGAGCAGGTTGACCATCGTGGTCGACTCCCCACCGGGGATGACGAGGGCGTCGACCGTGTCGAGACCGGCCGGGGTGCGGACTTCGACCGGGTCGGCCCCGCACCGGTGCAGGGCTTCGACATGGCGGCGGAACGCCCCCTGGAGGGCGAGGACCCCGACGGCGGGCACGGCGCTACCAGCCGCGGTCGGCCAGGCGGACGTCGAGATCGTCCATCCCGATGCCGGTCATGGGGGCCCCGAGGCCGCGGCTCACCTTGGCCAGGATCTCGGCGTCGTTGTAGTGGGTGGTGGCCTCGACGATCGCCTTGGCCCGCGGCGCCGGGTTGCTGCTCTTGAAGATCCCCGATCCGACGAACACCGCTTCGGCGCCGAGCTGCATGGCGAGCGCCGCGTCGGCCGGGGTGGCCAGCCCGCCGGCGCAGAACAGGGGGACCGGCAGTTCACCGGTCGACGCGATCTCCTGCACCAGGGGCAGGGGCGCCTGGAGCCGCTTGGCCCAGTCGAACAGTTCGGCCGGATCGGCCTGGGTCAGGGCCCGGATGTCGCCGGTGATGGACCGCAGGTGCCGGACCGCTTCCACCACATTGCCCGTGCCGGCCTCACCCTTGGAGCGGATCATGCACGCACCCTCGGAGATGCGCCTCAGCGCCTCCCCCAGGTTGGTGGCACCGCACACGAAGGGCACGGTGAAGGCGAACTTGTCGATGTGGTGGGCCTCGTCGGCCGGAGTGAGCACCTCGGATTCGTCGACATAGTCGACCCCGAGGGCCTGCAGGACCTGGGCTTCCACGAAGTGACCGATCCGGGCCTTGGCCATGACCGGGATGGTGACCGCGGCCTTGATGCCCTCGATCATCTCCGGATCGCTCATGCGGGCCACCCCGCCGTCGCGGCGGATGTCGGCCGGCACCCGTTCCAGGGCCATGACCGCCACCGCGCCGGCCTCCTCGGCGATCCTGGCCTGGTCGGGGGTGACCACGTCCATGATCACACCCCCCTTGAGCATCTCGGCCAGGCCGCGCTTGACCCGGACGGTGCCGTCGGTCCGCTGGGGCCCGGCGCCGTCGGCCGGAGGAATAGAAGAGGAAGCCATGGCCATGAGTCTACGACCCGGTCTCGGCCGGCCCGCCAGTCGGTTTCCGGCCCCGTCCGGCGGCCGAGTGCGAACCACCTGGCCGGCGGCGGCTACGGGACGGCGGTGGGCACCCGGACCTGGCCCTTCTCGGGGTACAGCACCCAGGTCCGACCGGCGGTGAGCACGATCGGCCCACCGGCCTCGTCGAGCAGGGTGGGCGGTTCGGTGGCCGCCTCCCGGGTCCAGGTGCCCTCCACGACCTGGCCGCCGGTGAGGACGAACAGCTCGCCGCGGCCGAGGGAACGGACCTCGGGGGAGGTGACGTCGGCCGAACTGGTGCCGTAGCTGGTGATCATGATCACCACGTTGGCGGCAACGATCGCCGCCCCGTCGGTGGTCAGGTGGGGTTGACCGTCCTGGCTGCGGGCCCAGGCGGCGCGGCGCGGATCCCACTCCCAGGTCACCACCGGGCTGCCCCGGAAGTCGACGGTGACGGCCCCGTCGACGGGCTGGCCGACCGAACCGGGTTCGCCCGGCCGGGCGTAGTCGAACCAGGGCCGTGGACCCGGCAGGTCGGTGAGGTCGGCCCCGTAGCGACCCTCCGCCGCCGTGTACAGGACGCCGGGGTCGACCATCAGGTTGTGCGGCGACCGCCGGGCCGGGTCCCGGTAGTACTCGGTGCGGTCCCAGTTCGTCATGGCGAAGATGGGCAGGCGTCGCAGGCCGTGGATGACCCCGTCGTTCCCGCCGGACGACCCGTACACGGGATGGTCGAAGCCGCTGAGGATGTCGAAGTCCCCGGTGCGGCTGGAGCGGACCGGACCGACCGCGTCCGGCAGGTCGGAGTGGAACACGGCGGCGAACCGGGTCACCCCCTCGGCCCGGTAGTCGAACACGATGTCGGCCCGGTCGAGGCCGGTCTGGGGCCGGGCGTCGCGGTGGTTGTCGACCTTGACGATCACCGCCCGGCGGGCGGTGAGGGCCGATTCGAGGGGCAGACCGGTGAACGGGGCGGGGACGGTGCCGTCGGGGAACGGCACCGAACTGGTGGTGGACGGCGGGGCGGTGGTGGTGATCGCCACCGGGGTGGTGGAGCGGGGCGGGGCGGGGCGGGTGCTCGGGACGGCGGCCTCGCCCCCTCCGCAACCGGTGATCAGCAGGGCCGCGGCGGCGGCCCCCAGGCGCAGCCGGGCACGACGGGATGGGGTGGACATGGAGCGGCGGGATCCCTCCTGGTTGCCGGGGTCGAGCGGGAATCGACCTCGGATTTGTGGCGCCCGCCGGGGTGGCCCGGGCCGGGCGGTGGCTATCGGGAGCCGATGATCACGAGCGGATCGGTCACAGCTCCGAGAGGATGTCCAGGCGTAGGGTGAGCGAGGACCGGGGGCCGAGGTGGCGTCCCCCGTTGGCCTGGGCGGGCGAGATCATCCACAGGGCGTCGTCGGCCCGTCGGGCCCGGCGGACCGTGACGTTCTGGTCGGCCATGGCGGTGAGGGCCTGGTAGAGGCCGGGCGGGTAGCGGGTCAGGTTGACCGCGTCCCGATCGGCGATGAGGTCGCGGTCCTCGGGCAACGCTGATTGGAGCCGGGCACTGACCACCGGGTCGAGCACGGAGGCCACGGGCAGGGACCCCCAGACCCCCAGCAAATTGGCCCCGGTGGCGGCGGCCTCGGCGTCACCGTTGCCGATGCGGACCATGGCTTCGGCCACCACCGCCTCCAACGAGACCAGGTCGAGCGATTCGAGCAGGCCGGTGGTGGCGATGATGACGGCGGTGTCGCCCCGGGCGGCGACGGCGACGTTCCGGGCCGGGTCGTCGATGATCATCAGGTCGGGTTCGGGGACACCCTCGGCCAGGGCCAGGCCCTGGACCAGGTTGATGAGGCGGGCGTGGCGGGTCTCGTCGACCGGTGACGCGTCGAGCCGGCCGACGATCCGGTCGATCGGGTTCCGGAGCATCCACCAGACGACCAGGCCGGACACGATGACGGCCACGGGAGCACCCACCCACCACGGCACCCCCGGGAGCACGGCCGCGAACGCGACGCACACGATCAGCAGGGGTAGGGCCACGATCACGGCGACGGTGGCCACCAGTCCGGTGAGAACCCCGGAGGTGGTGTCGCGGCTCGGGCCGATCTGGGCGTCGGAGTCCATGAGAGGAAGACGAGTGTACGCCCGACGGTCAGGCGCTCAACCGGTCGTAGCGGGCCAGGTACAACTCGGCCAGACGGTCCATGGAGAACTCCTCGGCCCGCTTGCGACCCGACGAGATCCGGGCCTCGATGGCCGGGGTCCGGGCCAGGGCGTCGAGCAGGGCCTTGGCCAGGGCCTGGGGGTCGCCGGTGGGAAACATGGTGGCGTAGGCCCCGCCGCCGGTCACCACCTCGTAGGCGGGCAGGTCGCTGGCCACGATGGGCACCCCGGCCGCCATCCCCTCCAGCAGCACCAGACCGAAGCTCTCGCCGCCGAGGGAGGGGACGCAGAACGCCCCGACACCCCGCAGGTATCGGCGCTTGTCGAGCTCCGGGAGGGGACCGAGCCACACGATCCGGTCGTCGTCCCGGTAGCGGGCCTGGAGGGTGGAGGTTTCGGGACCGGACCCGGCCACCAGGATCTGAACGTCCGGCGGGAGCCAACGGACCGCCTCGAGCAGGACCGACAGGCCCTTGCGGGGCTCGTGGCGGCCGAGGAACAGCACCGCACGTTCCCGGTCCGGCATCGGCTCGGCCCCGGCGAACCGGTCCACCTCGATACCGTTGAACAAGACGTCGTACGCACCGCCCAGGTGCCGTTCGGCCATGTCGGCGGCTTCCGGGGAGACGGCCACCCGCTGGTCGAGCCGTGACGCCATCCGGCTCACCACCGGCCGGAACCATCGATAGGAACCGATGTGGCCGGCGGCGTGGAAGGTGCCGAGCAGGGGGGCCGGCTTGACGAACAGGGCGGTCATGGTCGGGCCGGGGGCCAGCGGTTCGTGGAGATGGAGGACGTCGAACTCCTCGTCCCACAGGGCCGCGATCACCCGGAGCTGGGCCGCCGCGTCGGGGGCCAGCGGGGCGAGGGAGCCGTTCTGGGCGTAGGGGATCGAGTTGCCGAGCGGGGTCACCCACGGTTCGGGCGGGGTCCCGTCGCACGGGGCGAGGACCTGGGTGTCGACCCCCCGGTCCCGCAGGGCCCGCCCGAGGGCCAGCACCTGGGCCTGGACACCGCCCCAGACCGCGAGGCTGTAGGGACAGATCAGGCCGACACGCACCCGTGCACACTACTCAGCGGGGGCGGGAATCGGGGTGCGGTACCCGGCCCGGTCCGACGGCCAGTTCGGCTCCAACAGGTGCCACTGGTCGGGGGCGTCGCCGATCAGGTCCTCCATGGCCCACGCCAGCTGCTGGGTCATCCGGGCCACGTCGTCGCGCAGCGGCAACGACTCGTCGGCCCGCACCGCGGGCCCGACCACGGCCAGGTGGGCCGGGCCCCGGAAGTAGACGGCGGTCGGCAGGAGCGGCGCCCCGGTCCGCCGGGCCAGGACCGCGGGTCCGGCCGGAAGGGTGGTGGTCTCGCCGAAGAACGTCACCGCCACCCCGGTGCCGGACAGGTCCCGGTCGCTCAACAGGCAGACGATCCGGCGTTGCCGCACCGCCTTGACCAGCGCCGCGATCGCCCGGGGGCCGAGGGGAACCACGTCGATCCCGTACGAGCGGCGCAACGAGACGAACCAGTCGAACAGTTCGGGGGGTTCGAGCCGTTCGGCCACCGCGGTGACCTGCTGGTGTTTGACCCGGTTCAGCCACGCCGCCGCCCATTCCCACCCCCCGAGGTGGGGCAGGACGAGGATCGGGCCGACCCCGGCGGCCAGGGACGCCTCGATCCGGTCGTAGCCGGTGACCACGAAACCCCGGTCGACGGCGGCGGCCGACATGGTCGGCAGGCGGAACGACTCGGCCCAGTAGCGGGCGTAGGAGCCGATGCCCCGGGCTGCGGCGGCCGCGGCCTCGGTTTCGTCGAGGTCCGGGTCGACCCGGCGGATGTGGGTGGCCAGTTGGGCGGTCCGGTCGGGAAGCAGGCGGGGCCCGAACCGGGTCCCGACCCGTTCGGCCAGGGGCCACAGCCATCGCCGGGGCACGGCGGCGACCGCCGCGGCGGCAACCCGGAACGTCCACACCGGCCGCCAGGTGAAGCGACGTCGGCCGGGCACCGACGGGTCGGAGGTCAGCGGGCCCGACGGCGGCGTTCGGCCCGGGCCGCGACCCGGGCGTCGGCCCGGGCCCGGAAGTCGGCCACCGAACGGGTCCGGCGCCGCCGGGTACGGCGGGCCGCGGCCACGGCCCGGGGCGGCTGCCCCGAGGCCTGCCGCCACACCTTGGCGAACCGGGTGGCCGCCGTGATGGCGGTGAGGACCAGCATCACCCACAGGACCGGCACGAGCAGGCTGTGGAACACCAGGCCGAAACCGAGCACGATGAACCGCTCGGCCCGTTCCATCAGGCCACCCTTGGCCTGGTAGCCCAACGATTCGGCTTTGGCCCGCTGGTAGGAGACCAGTGACGCCGCGATGTACACCCCGAAGGGCAGCAGGGCCATGTGGGGGGAGTCGGTTCCGGCCAGGTACCAGGCGCAACCGGCGAACAGGAGGGCGTCGCTGAGCCGATCACTGACCGAATCGAGGTAGGCGCCGCGGGGGCCGGCCCGGCCCCCGGCCTTGGCCACCGCGCCGTCGAGGGCGTCGGATGCACCGGTGAGGGCGAGCAGCAGCGCCGCCGGCCAGAACCGGCCGGTGGCGATGGCCACCGCGGTGGCGGACGCCATGATCACCCCGCCCACGGTGATGACGTCCGGCGAGATGCCCGCACGCTGCAGGCCCTTCCCGATCGGAGCGACCACCCGCTCGAATCCTGTACGAAACGATCCGTCGAACAACGTAATGTCCTAGGTAGGGGTATTCCTGGCTCACGACCCGGCCGGCATCAGTCCCCGGCCCGGGCCCGTCACGGAGCCGACCGTGGGATGCGGCGACGCCGGCTCCGTCGTCTCCTTAAACGGTACCAGACCCCGGCGTTCGTCCCGGATCCGCCGGGTTTCCGGTGTCATCGGTCTCATCGGCCTCGTCGCCGGCGGAGATCGCGGCCGGTTCGGCGGCCTCGGGATCATCCGGGTCATCGGCGAACTCCGACCAATCCTCCGGGTTGTCCTCCACCAGGGCCTCGACCACCTCACCGTCGACCCCGTCGACCAGGACGAATCCCCGCTTCGACGGGGGCTCGTCGGCCGAGTAGAGCAGGATCCGCCAGGTGGGGCGGCTGAGCAGCCCTCGCCAACCCATCTGGGCCGAGGCGTGCCCGACCGGGAACCCGACCCGGTCCACCGACGCCACCAGGGCGTCGCGTTCGTCGACGTCGAGGTTCCACCCCGACACGATGCTGTAGGCCCCGAAGGCGCCGAGGAGGACGGCGGCGAACAGGTAGCCCCCGTTGACGTAGGGCGAATCCCGGAAGGCCAGGTAGAGGACGACCAGCACGACGGCGACCCCGAGGTACAGGTAGCCGGGGATACGGCGCCGATTGTTGTTGGGGAAGACATAGTCCTCGTGATCGGCGAGGGCGGGCTGGAGGTCCTCGGGGAGCACGTCATCAGGAGACACGTCCTCGGAGGACACGTCGCCGGAGGACACGTCGTCAGCAGACACGTCCTCGGCCGTCTCGGCGGGAACCAGGCCGGCCGATCCGCTGGTGGCGTCACGGTCGTTCACCCCGGCAACGGTATCGGGCCGGCGGGGCGCCTCGGCCCCGGGGTCCGGCTACCAGTGGGCGCGGAGCTGCTCCCAGGTCTGTTCCAGGGTGACCGGCAGGACCCGGGTGTCGGCCAGCGAGGTCATGAAGTTGGTGTCGGCGCTCCACCGGGGCACCACGTGCACGTGGAGATGGTCGGGCTCGGAGCCGCCGCCGGCCACCCCCTGGTTGATCCCGATGTTGACCCCTTCGGGGCGGAACGCGCGGGTCACCGCGCCCAGGGCGTGACGGACCAGGCGCCACAGCTCGTCGAAGCAGGCGTCGTCGAGGTCCTCGATCCCGGCGACGGCCCGGCGGGGCAGGACCATGAGATGACCGGCCGTGTACGGGAAGACGTTCAGGATGGCGAACGTGTGCTCCCGCCGCTCCAGGATGTAGGTCTCGTTGTCGGGTCGGCCCGAGGTCTCGATGGCTTCGAACAGGCTCTGACCGGGGGCCGGCGCCACGTCCACGTGCGGCCGACCATCGGCGCCCTCACCCTCGGGGCGGCCCATGCGCCAGCCCGCGGTCAAATAGTCCACGTTCGGTCCCTCCCTCGGGATCGGTCGATACCGGCCGGCGGCCGGTTCCGGCGATTCAGACCCCGCTGCGCTGCTCGACCTCGGCGCTCAACCGGGCCACGAAGTCGTCCAGGGGAACGTCGCGCTCCACCTGCCGGCCCCGGGGGTTGACCCCCACGGTGCCCGCGTCCACATCGTCGCCTCCCACCACCAGCACATAGGGGACCTTCTGGGTCTTGGCGTTGCGGATCCGTTTGCCCAGCGGGTCGGTGGCCGCAACCATCTCGACCCGCATCCCGGCCCCGGTCAGGCGGTCCACCACCGAGCGGGCGTAGGGTTCGTGGTCGGCGGCCACCGGCAGCACGACCACCTGGACCGGGCTCAGCCAGGCCGGAAGGTTGCCGGCGAAGTGCTCGAGCAGCACCCCGAAGAACCGCTCCACCGATCCGAACAGGGCCCGGTGCAGCATGATCGGTCGGCGCCGTTCCCCGTCGGGGGCCACGTATTCGATGCCGAAGCGTTCGGGCAGGTTGAAGTCGGCCTGGATGGTCGACAGCTGCCAGGAGCGGCCGATGGCGTCCTGCACGTCGATGTCGATCTTGGGGCCGTAGAAGGCGCCGCCGCCCTCGTCGATGTCGTAGTCGAGTCCGGCCGTTTCCAGGGCGTCCCGCAGGGCGGTGGTGGCCAGATCCCACACCTCGTCGGTGCCCACCGACTTCTCCGGTGGGCGGGTGGCGAGCCGGGCCGAGAACTCGGCGAAACCGAAGGCCCGCAGCACGCTGAGAACGAACTCGAGCAGGCTGATGATCTCGGCCCCGACCTCGTCGGGGGTGGTGAAGATGTGGGCGTCGTCCTGGGTGAACCCGCGGGTGCGGAGCAGGCCGTGCAGGGTGCCCGCCCGCTCGTAGCGGTAGACCGTGCCCAGTTCGAACAGGCGCAACGGCAGATCCCGGTAGGACCGCTGGCGCGACCGGTAGATCAGCACGTGCATGGGGCAGTTCATCGGCTTCGGGTAGTAGATGCCGTTGTCCATCTCCATGGGCGGGTACATGGAGTCGGCGTAGAAGTCGAGGTGCCCGGAGGTGGCGAACAGGTCGGAGCGGGCCAGGTGCGGGGTGTAGGCGAACTCATAGCCGCCGTCCTGGTGGCGCTGCCGGGAGTAGTCCTCCATCAGCTTGCGGACGATCGCCCCCTTCGGGTGCCACACGGCCAGGCCGCCCCCGAGCTCGGAGGGGAACGAGAGCAGGTCGAGCTCGTTCGCCAGGCGGCGATGGTCGCGCTTGGCCGCCTCCTCCAACCGTTCCAGGTGGGCGGCGAGAGACGCCGCGTCGGGCCAGGCCGTCCCGTAGATGCGCTGCAGCATCGGACCGTGCTCGTCACCTCGCCAGTAGGCACCGGCCACCTTCATGAGCTTGAAGTGGCCGAGACGGCCGGTGGAGGGCACATGGGGACCCACGCACATGTCGACGAAGGTGTCGGAGTTCCGGTAGAAGCTGACCACACCGCCGCCGTCGTCGCCGGCCACCTCGGTGCCGAGCCCATCCGCGTCACCGCTGGTGACCCGGTCGATGATCTCCCGTTTGTAGGGGTGCTCGGCCATGAGGGCACGGGCCTCATCGGCGCCGACCTCCGAGCGCACGAAGGGCTGATCGGCGGCGATGATGTCACGCATCCTGGCCTCGATGCGTTCGAGATCGTCGTCGGTGAAGGTCTGCCCGTCGGGCAGGTCGAAGTCGTAGTAGAAGCCGTCCTCGATGGCGGGACCGATGGCGAAGGTCGACCCGGGCCACAATGCCAGCACGGCTTGGGCCAGCACATGGGCCGTGGAATGGCGCAGGGTGTCGACCCCGAGGGCGGATCCAGGGGTGACGATCTCCACCTTCGCCCCGTCGCCGAGGGGGGTGGTCAGATCGGTCGGTCGGCCGTCGACCACCGCGATGAGGGCGTCCTTGGCCAGCCTCCGGCCGACCCCGGCGGCCAGATCGGCCGCAGTCGCCCCGGCGTCGAGTTCCCGTTGGGAACCGTCGGGCAAGGTCACACTGATCTGTTCCACGGGCCCGATTGTACGGGCCGGGCGACGGCGCCGAGCCGGAGTTTCAGTCGTCGCCCGTGCCGACCGTCCGGGGCGAGCCGAAGCTCGACGGATCCAGGGCCACGGGTCCGGCGGCCAGGTCGACCCCAAGGAGCATGGCCGCGTCCCCGATCCCACGGCCCTCCCGGGCTGCCCGGTCGATGGCCTCCACCGCCCTGGGGGTGTTGAGGTCGTCGTCGAGGGCCACCCGGACCTCGTCGAGGGCGGCGTCGCCGGGCCCGGCGGCCAGCCACTGGTCCAACCGGGTGGCAGCGGCGGGCATCCGGTCGTTGGTCCAGTCGAGTTCGGACCGGTAGTGGTTGTCGACCACGGCCAGGCGGATGGCCCGGGGATCCCACTCGGCGCGGAGATCGCTGACGAAGACCAGGTTGCCGAGCGACTTCGACATCTTCTGCCCGTCCATGCGGACCATGGCCTGGTGCATCCAGTGCCGTACGAACGGCTCACCGGTGGCCGCCTGGGACTGGGCCAACTCGCACTCGTGGTGGGGGAAGATCAGATCGGCGCCGCCCCCGTGCAGGTCGATGGTGGTGTCGAGCTCCCGCATGGCCAGGGCCGAGCATTCGATGTGCCAACCGGGCCGGCCTGGGCCCCACAGGGTGTCCCACGCCGGTTCACCTTCGGCCGAGGGCTGCCACAGGACGAAGTCGAGCGGGTCACGCTTGTTCGGGTCGTCGGGATTCCCGCCCCGCTCGGCGGCCAGTTTCAGCATCGTCTCCCGGTCGTAGCCGGACAGCTCACCGAAGGCGGGCCAGGAGCCGACGTCGAAGTAGACGGCTCCACCGGCCTCGTAGGCGTGGCCCCGGTCGAGCACCATCCCGATGAACCCGCGGATGTCGGCGATGGCGGACGTGGCCCGGGGTTCGCTCCAGCTCGGCAGCATCCCCAGGGCCCGCATGTCGTCGTCGAACCGGGCCGTCTCCGCCGCGGCCAGATCGAGATAATGGACGTCGAGCTCGCGCGCCTTGCGCAACAGGTCGTCGTCGACGTCGGTCACATTGCGGACACAGTGGGTGTCGTGGCCGAGATCACGCAGCCGCCGCTGCAGCACGTCGTAGGTGAGGTAGGTGGCGGCGTGACCGATGTGGGTGGCGTCGTACGGGGTGATGCCGCAGGTGTAGATGGTGACCAGCGGCCCCGGGGTGAACGGGACGATGGCGTCGCGGGCCGTGTCATAGAGCTGGATCACGATGGCTGAGGCTAGCTTCCGGGGCGGAGGCGTCGGTAACCCCAGCCCATCACCGACGGTCGAAGCCACGTGACCATGCTCGAAGGAAAGAACCTGCTCATCACCGGAGTCCTCACCGACGACTCCCTGGCCTACGGGGTGGCCGAGCTGGCCCAGGCGCAGGGCGCCAACGTGATCCTGACCGGGTTCGGGCGGGCCCTGCGGCTCACCCGGCGCACCGCCGGCCGGCTCGACCCGGTACCCGATGTGCTCGAGCTGGACGTGACCGATCCGGAGCACGCCGCCGCCCTGCGAACCGAACTGGCCGACCGGTGGGGTCGGGTGGACGGCGCCCTCCATTCGATCGGGTTCGCCCCCGAGGCGTGCCTGGGCGACGACTTCTTCGCCCCGGAATGGTCGGACGTGGCCACCGCGGTGGAGGTCTCCGCCTACTCGCTGCGCACCCTATCCGACATCGTCACCCCGCTCATGCCCGACGGCGGCTCGATCGTGGGCCTGACCTTCGACGCCACGGTCTCCTGGCCGGCCTACAACTGGATGGGGGTGGCCAAGGCCGCCCTCGAATCGCTCAACCGGTACCTGGCCCGCGAGTTGGGGCCGCGCCAGGTTCGGGTCAACCTGGTGGCCGCCGGGCCGATGAAGACGATCGCGGCCAAGGCCATTCCCGGGTTCGCCGCCTTCGAGGAGGAATGGGTGAAGCGGGCCCCACTGGGCTGGGACGTCACCGACTCCACCGGGGTGGCCAAGGCCTGCGTGGCCCTGCTGTCGGACTGGTTCCCGCAGACCACCGGGTCGATCATCCACGTCGACGGCGGCTACCACTCCATCGGCGCCTGAGGGCACCGTCGCCCGGGATGCGGGCCGGTCAACCGGCCGGCCCGGTCGTGCCCGCCGGTCCGCCCCGCACCAAACGGCCCGCGTCGGCGAGGGCGGCGATGGCGTCGAGGTCGAGGGGGTCATGGGGGGCGACGAGCACCCGGTCGACCCCGGCGCGGGCCAACGCCGCCAGATCGGCGGCGATCCGGTCCGGGGTGCCCACCAGGGCCCGGTCGAACACCGGTCCGAGGTCCTCGCCCCGGCCCCGCTCGGCGCCTGCGGCGGCGAGCACCGCGTCGACGCCCGCCCTGGTGGTGGCCACGAAGGCGTCGACCTCGAGCGAACCGGTGACCGTTCGGCCGGGGGCGACCCTGGCCGCGATGGACGCGAACCGGGTCCGACGTCGGACGTACTCGGTCGGGGTGCAGAAGGAGGTCTCCCAGCTGCGGGCGTGGCGGGCGGCGAGGGCCATGGCCCGCTCGCCGGTGGCGGCCACCGTGATCGGGATGTCGACGCCGGCACCGTCCCACCGTCGATCCCAGGTGGCGAGGGCCTCCTCCAGATCGGCCAACCGGCGGTCGTAGCTCGGGTAGCCGATGCCGTGGGGGTTCCACCACGGCCGGGCGTGGCCGGCGGCGGCGCCGACCCCGGTGCGGAGTTCGACCCGACCCGGGGCGATCGCCGAGACGGCCTCGGCCTGGCGGGCCAGGAGCAGGGGGCTGCGGTACTCGGGCAGGACGTTCGCGATGACCGGACCGAGCCGGATCCGGTGGGTGACCCGGGCCAGTGCCGCCAGCACGCTCCAGCATTCCAGGTTCAGACCGTGCGGCGATTCCCCGTAGGTGAAGCCGTCGAGGCCGGACGCTTCGGCGAACCGGCACGCCTCCTCGACCCGGGGGTAGTCGGCACCCCACGCCTCGAGCGCGATGTCCACCGACCGGGCCCCTCAGTACTGGGCGCCGGAGCAGACCGCGGCCGAGTCCGCGAACGGGTTGACCGCCGGAGAGCCCTGACCGCCGGGGTGGATCTCGAAGTGGAGGTGGGGGATGCCGGCCGCATTGCCGTCGTCACCCACGTAGCCGATCACCTCGCCGGCGACCACATCACCCTGTTTGGCGAACCCGGACATGTGGGTGCCGTAGAGATAGAGCCCGTTGGGTCCGAACAGGCGGAACGAGCGGCCGCCGAGCGAGTTGGAGTAGTGCTCCACCCGACCGCTGACGGGGGCGACGATGGGCGTGCCGACCGAGGCCAGGATGTCGACCCCCTGGTGGCGTCGGCCTCCGGAGCGGGCGAAGCCCCACGAGTTGATGAAGTTGTGGGGCCCGGCCACCGGGCACACGTCGAGGTAGTACCCCTGGCGTCGCCCCCGGACCTGGGCCCGGTTGCTGGCCTGCACCGACAGGGCCGTGGCCGAGGCCTGGATGCGACGCTCCTCCATCTCGCCGAACACGACGGTCTCCTGGTTGAGCCGGGTCTGCAGGTCGGCCACCTCGACGTTGGCCTCGGCCACCCAGCCCTGCCGTTCCACCACCTCCGCCTGCTGGATCTCCAGATCCTTGCGGAGATCCCGGTAGGCGTCGAAGCCGGCCGTGTCGGCCGAGAGGGCGGCGGTCTCCAGGGTGTCGGCCCGCATACTGTCCACCAGGTCGTCGGTTTCGAACAGCCCGACCGGGAGTTCACTGCGCTGGTAGCCCCGGATGGCGTACTGGAGGGTCTGCTCCCCCACCCGGTCGGTCTCCACCTCGAGGTCGGCCGCCGCTCCGGTAGCCACCGCGAGGCCCTGGTCGAGCTGGGTGAGACGGGTGGTGGCCGCGTTCAGGTCCTTGGTGGTGAGATCGATCCGGAGCCGAAGCTCCTGGCGGCCGAGGCCCGATGGCAGCACGTCACCGTCGACCGGGGCCGCGGCGACCGTCTCGGCCAGGCCGGCCATCGCCCGCTCGTCGCCCCGGGCCGGGGAGCCGATCAGGACCGCGCCCAACGCCACCACTCCGGCGAGGGCCATCCCCCTGCCCCGCGTGTACCGAAGCCGAGCGCTGCGCACAGCCGGTCAGCGTAACGGGGCCGTAACCCGGGGCCGACAGGCAATCGCCGCCACAACCGTCGACACCGGCCGCGACCGCCCTCACGGCGCGGGTTGACAGCGGGGTGTCGGGCCGATCCACTCTTGAGCCCCGTGACCAGTCCCATTGCCGCCACACCCCCGAACCCCGCCTCCTCGCCCGCGGATCCCGCCGGGGCGGGAACGGGCGACCGCCCCGGGGCCCGGCTCGAGCTCACCGGGGTCGGGGTCACCGTGGACGGCCGGGACATCCTCGACGACGTGACCTGGCGGGTGGAGCCGGGCCAGCACTGGGTGATCATCGGACCCAACGGGGGCGGCAAGTCGACCCTGATGGAGGTGGCGGCGGGGCGCCGGCGGGCCACCAGGGGCGAGGTGACCGTGCTCGGCGGCCGGGTCGGCCGCACCGATCTGCGGGCCCTGCGGGGACGGCTCGGCGTGCTCTCCCCATCACTCACTGCCGAGCTTCGGGGCGGCCTCGCGGCCATCGACGTGGTCCGCTGCGGCCGCTACGGGGCCCTGGAACCGTGGTGGCACCACTACGACGACGCCGACACCGAACGCGCCGAGGGCCTGCTGGCCCGGGTGGGCCTGGCCGGTTACGGCGACCGCCGCCTCGGGACCCTGTCGAGTGGGGAACGGCAACGGGTCCTCCTGGCCCGGGTACTGATGCCGGAACCGGCCGTGCTGCTGCTGGACGAGCCCACCGCCGGCCTGGATTTCGGGGGCCGGGAGGAGCTGGTGGCCACGCTGGAGGCCCTGGCCGCGGCGCCCGACGCGGTGCCGTCGGTGCTGATCACCCACCATGTCGAGGACGTGCCGACCACAGCCACCCACGCCGCGGTGATCGCGGCCGGCCGGATGACGGCGTCGGGCCCGATCCGCCGGGTGCTGACCGACGCCAATCTGGGCGCCGCGTTCGGGTTGCCCGTCGAGGTCACCCTCCACCGTGGCCGGTACTCGGCGCGGGCCCGCCGGGACTGACCCGGCGGGTCGCCGCCGCTCAGCCGGCGCCGGCCGCCGCGGCCTCGGACGGCTGGGCGGCCCGGAGCACGGCGTCGCGGTCCGACACCGACTTGAGCAGGGGGTAGGGATTGACCGGCGAGCCGCCGCCGGGATGGAGCTGGAGGTGGAGATGGGCCGGGGTCGACGCGGCGTTGCCGGAGTTCCCGACCGTGCCCAGAACCGTGCCGGCCTCGACGACCTGGCCGACATGGAGACCCGGGGCGTGCGTCAGGAGGTGGGCGTAGTACCAGTCGGCGCCGCTCGCCCCTCGCAGCCAGACCGACAGACCGCCCAACCGGTTGCTGCCGACCTTGGTGATCACCCCCCGCTCGGCCGCCAGCAGTGGGGTGCCGGCCGGGGCGAAGATGTCGATCCCCTCGTGCCAGTGGGCGTCCGGGGTGCCCGGCATGCGGGGGAACCCGAACGAGTCGATCAGGGGGGTGGCGTACCCCTCGGCCACCGGGAACACCACGTCGGGGATGTACACGGAGCTGCCGGCCGAGAAGACCTCTAGCTCCCGCCCGGCCTGCTCGACCGCGACGCCCGTGGCGTCCACCTCGGCGGTCAGGGTGACGATGCGTTGGGCCGCGTCGGCTCGGGCCTCGACGGCCACCGCCGTGTCGGTTTCCAGGCGGGCCCGCAGCTCGACATAGTCGGCGATCAGGGTGTCGTCGACGTCGATGGCTGCGCCGAGGAGCGTCCCTCGCACCCGGTGGTCGACGGCGGAGACCCCCGGTTCGGCGATCAGGGATCCGACGAGCTCGCCGGTCACCGCCTCGTCGGCCACGAAGCCGGCCACCGCCCGACGCACCAACCGCTCACGGGTCCGTTCGAGGTCGGCCACCACCTGCTGGGTCCGGCCGTCGAGGTCGGCGAGCTCGGCATCGAGGGCAGCGTGCTCGGCTTCGGCCGCCCTGAGGCCGTCCACGGCGGCCTGATGGGCCGCGTCGGCCTCGGCCAACCGCGTCTCGGCCGCCCGCAGATCCCCCCAGACCACCGCCGGCGGGCGGTAGGCCCCCTGACCGCCGTAGCCGCCACCCGTGGCCGGTGGCACGGTGACGTCGGTGTCGGGCACGGTTTCACCTGGCCCCTCCTCGGGCACCGGATCGACTGGTGGGGCCACGGTGCCGGCCGGCCCGGAGGCGTCGGGGCCTGAGCCGTCCGGCCCCGGGCCCGAGGTGGTGGTCGTCCCCCCGGAGCCCGACCCGCCGGGCACCGGCAGCGTGGTGGGCGGGGCCGTGGTGGGCGGGGCCGTGGTGGGCGGGGACGTCGTGTCGGTGGCCGGGGCGGTCGGGTCGGTGCCGGGGCCCTCCTGGGCCGAGGTGACGGTCGGAGCGGCGGCTGTGACCGCGACGACACTCAGCAGGGCCACCACGGCCCGCCGGAGCCGCCCGGGAGCACGCCGGGACGCGCCGCCCGCCAGATCTGAACGTGATGGTCCCGACATAGACAATCAGCCATCGGTCGGGACCGGTCCGGAGTTGAGGTGACCCGGTTCAGCGGTGGTGGGCGTCCCCGGCGAGCACGTCGACGGGGCCCTGGCCGGTCTCCACCCGCAGCGCCCCGGTGTCGGTCACCGTCCACACCAGGCCGCTCAACGGACCCGACGGGGTGTCCAGGTCGACCTGGCGCCCGATGGTGGCGCACCGGGCCCGGTAGGCGTCCAGCACGTCGCCCACCCGGCCGTTCTCGGCCCGGCCGAGCCAGCCTTCGAGGGCGACCAGTACCGCGGTGACGAGCCGGGCCCGATCGGTGACCGGCTCGGCCACCCCGGCCTGCTGCGCCGCCTCCTCGAGGGTGGCGGCCCGGGCCACGATGTCCGGTGGGGGCGGTTCGACCCAGCGGAGGTTCATTCCCATCCCCACCACCACGGCCAGGCGGCCGTCGGCGCCGGTGGTGGCCTCGGCCAGGATGCCCGCCAGTTTCCGTTCCCCCAGGCCGGGCACGATCAGGTCGTTGGGCCACTTGAGCCGGACGACGGGATCGGTGGTGTCGGGATCGAGCCCGATCACGGTGTGGGCCGCATCGACGGCGGCCAGGCCCATGAACAGCGGGACCAGGCCGGCGATGTCCGGCTCGGGCCGCAACAGGATCGAGAACAGGGCGGCCGAGCCGGGCTCGTCGTGGAAGGATCGGCCTTGCCGTCCCCGCCCCGCGGTCTGATGATCGGTGACCAGCACCGCGCCCTCGCGCGCACCCGTCTGGGCCGCCGCCAGCAGGTCGGCGTTGGTGGAGCCGGTCTCGTGAACGTGGCGGAGTGGCGAAAAACGCGTCCCCGGTACTTCCCTTACGCCTTGCATGTCGGCTAACCATATGCGGGTGTCTGGCAATCGGATGTTCAACAAGGTCCTTATCGCGAACCGGGGCGAGATCGCTGTACGGGTGATCCGTGCCTGCCGCGACCTGGGGATTCCCACCGTTGCGGTCTACTCCGACCTTGATCGCGACGCCCTGCACGTGCGCCTGGCCGACGAGGCGTTCGCGCTCGGCGGCCAGACCGCGGCCGAGAGCTCCCTCAACACCGATGCCATCCTCGACATCATCGAACGGTCCGGGGCCGACGCGGTGCACCCCGGCTACGGGTTCTTCTCCGAGAACGCCGACTTTGCTCGGGCGATCACCGAGCGCGGGGTCACCTTCATCGGCCCGCCCCCCGAAGCCATCGAGGTCATGGGCGACAAGATCAGCGCCCGGGCGGCGGCCGAGAAGGTCGGCGTCGAGGGTGTGCCCGGCAACACCGAGTTCCTGACCGACCCGGCCGAGATCGTGACCTTCGGCGACGAGCACGGGTGGCCGGTCGCGGTGAAGGCCGCCTTCGGCGGCGGTGGCCGCGGCATGAAGGTCGTCCACTCGGCCGACGAGGCCGCCGGCGCCCTCGAATCGGCCCAGCGGGAGGCCACCGCCTCGTTCGGGCGGGGCGAGTGCTACCTCGAGCGCTACCTGACCAGGCCCCGCCACATCGAGGTGCAGGTCATGTGCGACCAGCACGGCAATGGGGTCTACCTGGGGCAACGGGACTGCTCGGCCCAGCGGCGCCACCAGAAGCTGATCGAGGAGGCCCCGGCCCCCGACATCCCGGCCGACACCGTGGCCGCCATGGGCGAGGCCGCGGTCAAGGTGGCGCACGGCTGCAACTACACCAACGCCGGCACGGTCGAATTCCTGTACGAGAACGGCTCGTTCTACTACCTGGAGATGAACACCCGGCTCCAGGTGGAGCACCCGGTCACCGAAATGGTCACCGGGCTCGACCTGGTCGCCCTGCAGCTCGCCGTGGCGTCGGGGGCGGAGCTCCCCCTGTCCCAGGACGAGGTCCAGATCGACGGCCACGCCATCGAGGTCCGGATCAACGCCGAGAACCCGGCGGGCGGGGCCTTCATGCCGTCGCCGGGCCGGATCACCAGCCTGCGGGTCCCCTCCGGCTACGGGGTCCGTTGGGACGGCGGCTACGAGGCCGGCGACGAGGTCAGCCAGTACTACGACAACCTGGTCGGCAAGCTGATCTGCTGGGGCGCCGACCGGCCCACCGCCATCGCCCGGACCCTGCGGGCCCTGGACGAGATGGAGGTCGGGGGGATCGCCACCACCATTCCCGCCGATGTGGCCATTCTCGCCGCGGCGGACTTCGCCAACGTGGAGCACTCCACCAAGTGGGTGGAGGAGGTCCTCGACCTGTCCGGGGTGGCCGCACCCGCCGAGACCGACGCCGAGGACGGCGAGGAGCCGGAGCCGAAGGTCAAGCGCGACGTCGACGTCGAGGTCAACGGCAAGCGGTTCGCGGTGAGCATGTGGGTTCCCGAATCCCAGCTGGCCGCCCCCGGCGGCCGGGGCGGCGGAGCCCGTCGGCCGAAGCGCCGGGGTCCCAGCGGCGGCGCCGCGGCCGGCAGCGGTTCCGGCAATGTGGTGGTCCCCATGCAGGGCACCGTGGTCAACGTCGTCGCCGCCGAGGGTGACGAGGTCGCCGCCGGTGACACCATCATCGTGCTCGAGGCCATGAAGATGGAGAACAATGTGGTGGCCGAGAAGGCGGGCACGGTGTCGGAGATCAAGGTGTCCACCGGCGACTCGGTCAGTGGGGGCGACATCGTCGCCATCATCACCTGACCTTGCCCCGCCCCCGATGACGGTCTCCCGGCGATGACGGCCCTCCGGCGATGACAGTGCTGGCCGCGGTGGCCGGGTTCGTCCTGATCGGCCTCGCCGTGGCCGATCTGCTCAACACCCTGGTCACCACATCGGTGTCGGGGGCTCGGTGGTGGCCGTCCCAGATCATCGGCCTCAGCCTGTTCTGGCTGGTCCGACGCCTGGCGCTGCGGATGCCTGAGGCCTCGGCGGCCCGGGAGCGGGTGCTGGCCTCGTTCGGCCCGTTGCTGGTGCTGGTGTGGCTGGCCATGTGGTCGACGATCCAGATCTTCGGGTTCGGCCTGATCTGGTGGGCGGTCGGCGACCTGTCGGGCGGGGCCGATCTCTCCACCGCCCTGTATTACTCCGGCGTGGTGTACTTCACCGTCGGCTTCGGGGAAGTGCTCCCCGCCTCCGAACTGCCCCGCACGGGGGCGATCATGGAGGCGTTCTCCGGGGTGGTGACCGTCGCCCTGGTCATCGGCTACCTGCCCACCTTGTACGGGGAGTATTCGGCCCGGGAGCAGAAGCTGATGACGTTGGACGACGGCTCCGACGACCGGATCACCCCCACCCACCTGGTCATGGCCTGGGCGCCCGACGCCGACCCGGCCCGTATCAACGCCCGGATGGGCGAGTGGGAGGAGTGGGTGACCGGCATCCTGGAGACCCATTCGACCGTGCCGCTGCTCCAGCTCTTCCGTTCCCACGACCGGCGCCAGAACTGGGTGACCGCCCTCGGATTGCTGTGCGACACCGCCATCCACGCCCAGATCATCGTGGGCTCATCGGGACGGAGCGAGTCGTATTGGTTCCTGCGGCGGGCCATCACCCTGTTCGAGGAGCTCACCGCCGGCGTCGACCTGACCCCGTACCGCGATGTCGGCGCGGATCGGGGTAACCGGCCCGACGGCACCGACCTGTTCGACGACCTGTACCGGCAGCTCACCGACCACGGGTTCGACCTGCTGCCGATGGACGAGGCCCGGGCCCGTTCCGCCCGGATCCGGGCCCGCTGGGCCCCCCAGATGGAGTATCTGATCGACTATCTGGTGGCACCCCGCGGCTTCTGGTCGACCGAAGTGGGCCTGGACCTGCCGGAGCCCAGCCGCTCGCCCTAAGGCCCACCGAGGGCCCTGATCCCGCTTCTGACCGTGGATCCTCCGAGAACCTGGAGCAGCTACGGTCAGAACGGGGAATTCGTGGTCACTCGGCGGCTTCGCCCAGGACCTCGGCCAGGGCCGGGTGGACGAACAGGGATTCCACCAGGTCCACGACGGTCAGCCCGGCCGACACCGCGAGGGCCAGCACCGAGATCAGCTCGGCGGCGTGCCGGCCGACGATGGAGCCGCCGAGCACCACCCCGGTGGCGGGATCCGACACGATCTTCACGAACCCCCGGGAATCGTTGTTGATCAGGGCCTTGGCCGACACCGAGAACGGCACCTTGGTGACCCGGATCTTGCGGCCCTCGGCGAAGGCGTCGGCCTCGGCCAGGCCGACATCGGCGATCTCGGGGTCGGTGAAGATGGCCGAGGCGGCCTTGTCGTAGTCGAGGTGGCGGTGGGGGCCGACGTGGAGACCCATGGCGTGTTCGGCGATCTTGCGGCCCTGGGTGGACGCCACCGACGACAACGGCAGCTTCCCCGACAGGTCACCGGCGGCGTAGATGTGGGGGACACTGGAGCGGCAGTTGTGGTCGATGACCACATAACCGCCGTCGGTCTCCACCCCGGCGTTCTCCAGGCCGAGCGCTTCGGAGTTCGGTATGGAGCCGATGGCCAGCAGCACATGGCTTCCGGTGACGCGGCGCCCGTCGTCGCAGTCGACGGTCACCCCGTCGTCGGTGGCGGTGATCGCCGTGGCCCTGGCCCCCATGAGCAGTTTCACGCCCCGATCGAGGAAGCTCTGCTCCAGGACCGCCGCCACCTCGGGGTCCTTGCCGGGCAGGACCTGTTGGCGGCTGACGATGAGCGACACGTCGGAACCGAACGAGGTGAACATGTGGACGAACTCCACGCCGGTCACGCCCGAGCCGATCACGATCAGGTGGGAGGGCAGCTCCGGCGGCGGGTAGGCGTCACGGGTGGACAGCACCCGGACACCGTCGACGGGGGCCCAATCGGGGATCCGGGGTCGGCTACCGGTGGACAGCACGACCACGTCGGCGTCAAGCACCTCGACCGTGCCGTCCGCATGGGTGGCCTCGACCTTGTGGGCGTCGAGCAGGCGACCGGTCCCTTCGATCAGGCGGACCCGCTGGCTGGCCAACAGGTCGGTGAGGGTCGTCTCCAACCGACCCTCGATGTCGGTGATCCGGGTGCGGAGGGCGTCGAAGTCGACCTCCACGTCCACCCGGGCGAGACCCATCTCGGTGGCGTGCATCATCTGGGCGATGGCCCCGCCGGTGGCGATCATGGCCTTGGAGGGGATGCAGTCGAGCAGGTGGGCGGCTCCGCCGATCACGTCCCGCTCGATCAGGGTCACCTCGGCCCCGAACCGTGCCGCGTAGGTGGCGCACGAGGTCCCCCCGGGGCCGCCACCGATGATGACCAGCCGCCTGGTGGAACCCTGCTGCGCGTGCATGATCTGAGCCATGGCCCGACCCTATCGGCGGTTCCCGGGCCGTCTGGAGCGACGGGCGGGGCGTTCACACGCCGGTCATCCAGGCCGTCGGGCCGGGCGGCCGAGGCGACGGGGCGGCCGAGGATGACGGGCCGCCGAGCCCATCAGGTCAGCAGGGCGGCCAGCACGGCGGGGGCGCGGGAGCGGTCGATCCGCCCCGAAATGATGAGGCCGGCGAGTCCGTGGGCGGCGCTCCACACCGCGGCCCCCAGGTCGTCGGGAGCGACGGCGGCGGACAGACGGCGGGCCGACACGGCGTCGTCGATGGCGGCGACGAGGAGTTCGGTGTGGGCGGCGATGAGCGGCTGGTGGGACTCCGGCGGTGCGTCGGCCGGGCTGACGGTGGGATCGAAGACGAGGGCGAACGCATTCGGGTGCGCCGTGGCGTAGTCGACATAGGCCAGGCCGACATCGAGCAGCCGATTGCCGGGCGGGGCCGCATCGTACGCCCTGCGTTGCTCGTCGATGAACTCGGCGAAGCACCGGGCGGCCAGGGCGGCGAGGAGCCCGTCGCGGTCGCCGAAGTGGCGGTAGGGCGCCGCGTGGCTGACCCCCGCGGTGCGGGCCAGCTCACGAACACTGATGTCGGCCGCGGGCTGGTCGTCGAGGAGGGTCCGGGCCGCGGCCAGAACCCGGTCGGGGACATCCCCCAGGTGGTACTTCCGAACAGATGTTGACATCGACTACATACTGACCCATGCTGACGTCGCCAACAAGTAGACAGTGACTACATTTGTCGACCGGAGGGCCCATGTCCCGACTCACCACCACCCTGATGAACGCCGTTCCCCGTCTGGTCATCGCCGGCCCGATCCACCGGCTGATGAGCGGCCGCTGCCTCACCCTGCACATGACCGGCCGGAGAACCGGCCGCCGCTACCACCTGCCGGTGGCCTACCGGGACACCCTCGACGCGTCGGTCGAGGCCCTGCGGGCTCTCGTGACGATCCCGGGCTACCCGAAGGCGGCGGGCATCAGACGCATCGGGGGCACCGTGGCCGAGGCCGACCTGCGCCGGGCCGCCCACGACCGGGTCACCCTGGCCATCGAGATCGGGGAGCCGACATGACCGTCCGGTACATCCTCACCGTCTGCGTCGTCGGCTTCGTCGGCTGCGCCGAGTTCGGCTCGTGGGCCTTCGTCCACCCCGTGCTGCGCCGCCTGCCGCCGACCTACTGGCTCCAGGTCGAGCAGGGGCTGCTGCGCACGTTCGGCCGGGTCATGCCGGTCGGCATGACGGCGGCCCCCATCCTCGCCGGGTCGACCGCGGCCGGCCTCGGCCGATCGGCGACCCTCGGTTGGATGGCGACCGCCGCGCTCGGCCTGGCCCTGGTGACCACCATTGTCGTCAACGTCGGCATCAATCTCGACACCGGCCGTTGGGATCCCGACCACCCGCCCGACTACTGGCAGGACCAGCGAGCGAGGTGGGAGACCTTCCAGGGCGTCCGCGCCTGCCTCCAGCTGGCCGGGTTCGCCCTCATCGTCACCGCCGTGGTGATCCGATGATCGGCGCGACCGGTCCGGGCCGGGCGGATCGACGGGATGGGGCCCCTCAGGCCCCGTCGGCCAACCGGTGGTAGAGGGCGGCGAGACGCGCCGCGGTGTCGTCCCAGGAGAAGGCGGTGATCCGATCTCGTCCCGCCGCCACCAGGGCCGCGGCCCGTTCGGGCCGGTCGATCACCGTCACGATGGCTTCGGCCAGGGCGTCCGGCTCGCCCGGGGCCACCAGCAGCGCCCCGTCGCCGCACACCTCGGGCAGGGCTCCGGCCGTGCTCGCCACCACGGGGACCCCGGCCGCCATGGCCTCCAGGGGGGGCAGCCCGAACCCCTCGTAGATCGAGGGGAAAGCCAGGCACGCCGCCCCGGCGAGGAGGTCGGCCCGGTCGGGGTCGGCCACGTACCCCAGTTTCAGGATCCGGTCGGGCCGAGCGGTCCGGGCCACCGCGGCGTCGAACGCCTCGATCCCCCACCCCGCTCCCCCGGCCACGGCCAGGCGCAGCTCGGGCCGGACCGCCCAGACCCGGTCCATGGCCGCCACCAGGGTGGGCAGGTCCTTGCGGGGCTCGATGGTCCCCATGGCCAGCACGTAGGGTCCGCCCATCCGGGCCCGGCCCCGCCCGGCGTCGCCCCCGGGGGGCAGATCGAACCCGTTGGGCACGACGTGGATCCGCTCGGCCGGGACCCCGATCAGGGTCCGGACCTCGTCGGCCACGAAACGCGACACGGTGTGGACATGCGCCCCCCGCTCCAGGGCCGCGGCGAGCAGGCGCGGGTAGGCGGCGGCGTGCCGGTCGACCAGCTCGGGGAACCGCCACGGACCGAGATCGTGGACGGTGACCAGTTCGACCGCGCCCGGCGACGGCGGCACCACGAAGTTCGGGCCGTGCACCACGTCGAACCCGGTGACGCGGGGCCGGTCGAACCGGGTCCACGCCTTGTGGGCCAGCCGGGCCGGGAACGCCAGGGCCCGCTCGGCCACCGACCCACCAACGGGGAGCGCCGCGGCCAGGCCGCCCCGTCCCCGCCACGACACCACGATCCCGGTGACCTCCAGGTCGGGCCGGACGGCCAGGCGGTCCAGGACCGCCCCGGCCATCATCCCCACCCCGGTGCGCGGCCCCAGCAGTGAGGTCGCCTCGAACCCGAGGCGGAGGGGGGCATCTGGTCCGGACACGGCTGCGACCCTAACGGCTCCGCGACCGGCCCGGATCCTCGCTCTCGCCCCGCACCGGGCCGTTCCCTACAATCAGGGCCCGTGAGCAGCGAGCAGTCCAACGGACACACCGCCCCCCAGCTCGACCCCCAGTGGGCCGAGGACGCCCGAGCCGAGCTCAAGGGCCGGGATCCGGCCGAGCTGATGGTCGACACCCCCGAGGGCATCGCCGTCAAGCCGTACTACAACGGCGACGACCTCGCCGCGGTCGACCATCTCGGCTCCCAGCCGGGCCGGGCCCCGTACGTGCGGGGGCCCCGGACCACCATGTACACCAACCGGCCGTGGACGATCCGCCAGTACGCCGGCTTCTCCACCGCGGAGGAATCCAACGCCTTCTACCGGCGCAACCTGGCCGCCGGCCAGATGGGCCTGTCGGTGGCGTTCGACCTGGCCACCCACCGGGGATACGACTCCGATCACCAACGGGTCACCGGCGATGTGGGCAAGGCCGGGGTGGCCATCGACTCCGTGGAGGACATGAAGATCCTGTTCGACGGGATCCCGCTCGACAAGATGAACGTGTCGATGACCATGAACGGGGCCGTACTGCCCATCATGGCCTGCTACATCGTGGCCGGCGAGGAGCAGGGGGTGGCCACCAAGGACCTGGCGGGCACCATCCAGAACGACATCCTCAAAGAGTTCATGGTCCGCAACACCTACATCTATCCTCCCGAGCCGAGCATGCGGATCGTGGCCGACATCATCGCCTACACCGCCGAGAACATGCCCCGGTTCAACTCGATCTCCATCTCGGGCTACCACATGCTCGAAGCGGGCGCCCCGGCCGACGTGGAGCTGGCGTTCACCCTGGCCGACGGGGTGGAGTACGTGCGGGCGGCCATGGCCCAGGGTCTCGGGGTGGACGCCTTCGCCGGCCGCCTGTCGTTCTTCTTCGGGATCGGCATGGACTTCTTCATGGAGGTGGCCAAGCTGCGGGCCGCCCGCCTGCTGTGGTCGGAGCTGATGGCCCAGTTCGACCCCCAGGACCCCCGCTCGTCGATGCTGCGCACCCACTGTCAGACCTCCGGGGTGTCGCTCACCGAGCAGGACCCCTACAACAACGTGATCCGTACCACCGTCGAGGCCATGGCCGCGGTGCTCGGCGGCACCCAGAGCCTGCACACCAACAGCTTCGACGAGGCCCTCGGTCTGCCCACCGAGTTCAGCGCCCGGATCGCCCGCAACACCCAGCTCATCCTGGCCGACGAGTCCGGCATCACCCGAACCGTCGACCCGATGGCGGGCAGCTACTACGTGGAGTCGCTCACCGCCGCCCTGGCCGACCGGGCCCGCGCCCTCATCGCCGAGGTGGAGGAGCTGGGCGGCATGACCAAGGCCATCGCCTCGGGGATGCCGAAGCTCCGCATCGAGGAGGCCGCCGCCCGCCGCCAGGCCCGCATCGACCGGGGGGAAGAGGTCGTGGTCGGCGTCAACCGGTACGCGGTCGACGACGCCGAACAGGTCGATGTGCTCGACATCGACAACACCGCGGTGCGCGAGGCCCAGATCGCCCGCCTGACCCGGGTGCGGACCGAACGTGACGACCAGGCCTGCGCAGACGCCCTCGCCGCCCTCACCGAGGCGGCCCGGGGTTCCGGCAACCTGCTGGCCGCGTGCGTGAACGCGGCCCGGGCCCGGGCCACCGTAGGCGAGATGTCGGCGGCCATGGAGGAGGTGTTCGGCCGGTACGTGGCCGAGACCCGTACCATCTCCGGGGTGTACGGCTCCGCCTATGAGGGCGACGAGGACTTCGCCGCCATCGTGGCCAAGATCGAGGAGTTCGCCACCGACCAGGGCCGCCGGCCCCGGATCCTGGTGGCCAAGATGGGCCAGGACGGCCACGACCGGGGGGCCAAGGTGATCGCCACCGCCTTCGCCGACCTCGGCTTCGACGTCGACATCGGCCCCCTGTTCCAGACCCCGGCCGAGGTGGCCCGCGACGCGGTCGACAACGACGTCCACGTCGTCGGGGTGTCGTCCCAGGCGGCTGGGCACAAGACCCTGGTGCCGGAGCTGATCGCCGAGCTGGCCAAGGCGGGCGCGCCGGACGTGGTCGTGGTGGTGGGCGGGGTGATCCCCCCGCAGGACTACGACATGTTGAACACCGCCGGGGTCGGTGCCGTGTTCGGTCCGGGCACCAACATCCCGGCCGCGGCCGCCGACGTGCTCGACCTCATCCCGCGGTCCTGACCAGCGGGATGACCGGCCCCGCCGACGCGCACGCGGCCGACGCCATCGTGGCCGGAGAGCGCCGCGCCCTGGCCCGGGGGATCACCCTGGTGGAATCGACCCGGCCCCGCGACCGGGCGGCCGCGGCCGCCCTGGTCGACCGGGTCCTCGACCACACCGGCGGTGCGGTCAGGATCGGGTTCACCGGCACCCCGGGAGTGGGCAAGAGCACCCTGATCGACACCTTCGGCCTGCGGCTGGTGGAGCAGGGCCTCCGCCTGGCCGTCCTGGCCGTCGACCCGTCGAGCAACCGGACCGGCGGGTCGATCCTGGGCGACAAGACCCGCATGGGGGCCCTGTCGAACCGGCCCGAGGTGTTCATCCGCCCCTCCCCCTCCGGCGGGCTCACCGGCGGGATCGCCCGCCGCACCCGGGACGCCATGCTGCTGTGCGAGGCGGCCGGGTTCGACGTGATCATCATCGAGACCATGGGGGTGGGCCAGGCCGAGACGGCGGTGGCGGACATCTCCGACGTGTTCGTGCTGCTGGTCGCCCCCGGCGGGGGTGACGATCTGCAGGGGATCAAGCGGGGGGTGATGGAACTGGCCGACGTGGTCGCGGTCAACAAGTGCGACGGCGCCCAGGCCGACCAGGCCCGCCACACCGCCGCGGACTACCGGCACGCGCTCGGCCTGGTGCGGCCCAAATGGCCGGGCATCGAACCGGCCGTGCTGACCTGCTCGGCCCGCACCGGCGCCGGACTCGACGAGCTGTGGCAGGCGATCAGCTCGTTCCACCACCGGCTCGGAGCGGACGGCCGCCTGGCCGCCCTCCGCGCCGACCAGGCCATCCGCCAGTTCGAGGCCGAGTTCGATCACACCCTGCGGTCCCGGGCCCGACAGGTTCCCGGGATCGAGGACCACCGCCGGGATCTGGTGGCCGCGATCGGTTCGGGCGACCGGTCGCCGTCGAGCGCGGCGGACGAGCTCACCGACGCCCTGTGGGCGGCCGCTCCCCCGACCGCGCCGGCCCGGCCCTGAACCCTCCCTCAGCCCGGCGACCAGCCGGACAGGGCGAGGGCGGCGGCCACGGTGGAGGCCAGACGGTCGACGTCCACCTCACGGCCGTTCTGGAGGAGCACGGCGAGACCGAGGAAGGTGGCCCCGGCGACATCGGCCATCAGTTCGGGGGGCACCACCCCGACCACGGGACTCCCGGCCGCCACCGGGCGGAGCTCACCGGCGATGAACCCGAGGGCGTCGCCGATGACCTCGGCGATCTCGGCCTGGAGGGTGGGTGAGGTCCGGGCCCCGACCAGGAGCTCGAGTACGGCCCGACCGTCGGATCCCTCGGCCTCGGCCCGGATCACCTCGGCCAGGTGCCGGGGCCACAGCCGGGTGGCGTCGTCGCCACCGAGACCGGCCTTGATCCGGGCGGTGCCCCGTTCGGCCAGCGCCCGGGCGGTGGCGGCCAGGAGCTGATCCATCGATCCGAAGTGGTAGTAGATCAGGCCGTTGGCCCCGCCGGCCTCGGCCGCGATGGCGCGGGCGCTGGCGTGGGCGAACCCGTCGCGGGCCAGCACGGTGACCGCAGCATCGATCAGGCGCCTCCGGGCCCGGTCGGCCGTGCTCTCGGCCGGATCCCCGACGGTCTGATCGGACACGATCGGGGACGGGCGGGGACCGGACTTCGCCATGGCCGGAGACTACCGCGTCTGCCCCTGAACGACTGCACTGAACAACTGCCTTGAACAATCGTTCAGTTTCGGCCAAGGTGAGCGTATGCACATCAAGATGATCCTCCCCGCCCTCAGCGAGGCCACGGCCCCGGGGTACCGGCCGATCAAGTACTCCCTGTTCCCCCCACTGGGCCTGGCCGGCCTGGCCGCCCACTGCGACCCCGCCGACCGGATCGAGCTGTGCGACGAGCATGTGGAACCGCTCCGGCTCCAGGCGGCGGGAGACGAGCTCCCCGACCTGGTGGTGATCGAGGTGTACATCACCTCGGCCCGCCGGTCGTACGAGATCGCCGATCACTACCGCCGGCTCGGGGTGCGGGTGGCCCTCGGCGGCCTCCACCCCACCTCCCTACCCGACGAGGCGGCCGCCCACGCCGATCATGTGTTCCTCGGGCCCGGCGACGACACCTGGCCCCGGTTCCTGGCCGACCTGGCCGCCGGCCGCCCCGAGCCCCGCTACCAGTCGACGGTCCGCACCCTGGTCGGGGCGCCACCGGTACGCCGCGACCTGATCAAGCGGCACCGCTACCTGGTGCCGAACTCCCTGGTCGTGACCCGGGGCTGCCCCCACGCCTGCGACTTCTGCTACCGGGACGCCTTCTTCACCGGTGGCCGCGGCTTCTACACCCAGCCGGTCGACGACGCCCTGGCCGAGATCGACCGGCTCTCCGGCCGGCACCTGTACTTCCTCGACGACCACATCCTCGGCCACCGCCGGTTCGCCCGGGAGCTGTTCGCCGGCCTGACCGGGGCCGGACGGGTCTGGCAGGCCGCAGCCACGGTGCGCTCGGTGCTCCAGGACGACCTGATCGAGCGGGCGGCCGAGGCCGGCCTGCGGTCGCTCTTCGTCGGTTTCGAGACCCTGAGCACGGCCAACCTGTCGGTCCACGCCAAGGGCCACAATCTCGGCCAGGACTACACCGAGGCCATCCGCCGGCTCCACGACCTGGGGGTGATGGTCAACGCCAGTTTCGTGTTCGGGATGGACGACGACCGGCCCGACGTGTTCGATCGGACCGTGGCCTGGGCCGTCGATCAGGGCATCGAGACGGCCACGTTCCACATCATGACCCCGTACCCGGGCACCGGGTTGTACCGTCGGCTCGAGGCCGAGGGCCGGATCCTGCATCACGACTGGGACCGCTACGACACCCGCCAGGTCGTGTACCGGCCCCGGGGCATGACCCCCGACCAGCTCGAAGCCGGCTACTGGGGGGCGTACGAGTCGTTCTACCGGTGGGGGTCGATCCTGCGGGGGGCCGGCACCAAGCCGACCCGGGCCGGCGCGGCCCGCCATGTGGCCTACGCCGCCGGTTGGAAGAAGTTCGAACCGGTGTGGGATCTGGCCATCCGGGCTCGGCGGATGCCGTTCCTGCTGCCGGTGTTGGAACGGGTCCTCGACCACCGTGATCGGGCCGCCCGGCGTCTGTCCCACACCTCCCTGGTGGCGCAACCCCGTATGGCCCGGTCACCAGTACCCTGAACCTCTCATGACTGCGCTGCGTCAAGACGATCTGCCGCCGCTGCTGGAAAACGGCAATCGCCCGCCCCACTTCCTCGGACGGGTCCGCGACATCTGGAACTACCGGGAACTGCTCGGCAACCTCGTTCGCCGGGAGCTCAAGGTCAAATACAAAGACAGCATCCTCGGGTTCTTCTGGACCCTGCTGAACCCCTTGCTCTACCTGGCGGTGTTCAGCGTGGTGTTCGGCCTGGTGCTCCGATCCACGGTGCCCCGTTACGGGTTGCTGCTCCTGTCGGGGTTGCTGGCGTTCAACCTGTTCCAGGTGGGCCTCACCGCCGCCACCACCTCCATCACCGGTAACGGACCGCTGGTGCAGAAGGTGTGGTTTCCCCGCGAGATCCTGCCGTTGGCCGCCATCGGGGCCAACCTCATCACCTTCTTCTTCCAGCTCACCATCCTCGCCGTGGGTCTGATCATCTTCCGCCAGGCCCCGGAGTGGCGCATGCTGTGGCTCACCCTGCCCGCCCTGGCCGTCACCCTGATCCTGGCCACCGGGCTCGGCCTGCTGCTGTCGAGCCTCAACGTGTACTACCGCGATGTGCAGCATTTCCTCGAGCTCGGATTGCTGACCTGGTTCTGGTTCACCCCGATCGTCTACGCGTATGACTTCATGGGCCGGGGCCTGATCGACAAGTTCGGACCCGGGGCGGAGCGCCTGGCCATGCTCAACCCCATGATCCCGGTGGTCACCACCTTCCAGCGCACGGTGTACACCCCCACCAACTTCCCGGCCACCACCCAGGAGGAGCACTTCGCCCTGCTCCTGCGGCCCACCTCGTGGTACCTGACCAACCTCGGCATCGGGGCGGCCATCGCGATCGCCCTGCTGTACCTCGGCTTCAAGGTGTTCACCCGCCTCGAAGCCAACCTGGGAGAGGAACTGTGAGCGACACCGTCGAACACCCCGCTCGGGCGGCCACCAACGGTGCCGGCGCCGGGGAACCGCCCGAGGACCAGCCGGCCGCCATCGAGGTGCTCGACGTCACCAAGACGTTCCGCAAGCACTCCGAACCGTCCAAGACCCTCAAGGAGCGGGTGCTCACCTTCCGGCGGTCCACCACCGACACCTTCGACGCCCTCAGCAATGTCCGCTTCGAGGTGAAGGTCGGGGAGACGTTCGGCATCCTCGGCCACAACGGGTCGGGCAAGAGCACCCTGTTGAAGTGTGTGGCCGGCACCATCCGTCCCAGCCAGGGCATGGTCAGGGTGCGGGGACGGCTCTCGGCCCTGTTGGAGCTGGGCGCCGGCTTCCACCCCGATCTGACCGGGCGGGAGAACGTGTACCTCAACGGGTCGATCCTCGGGTTCCCGAAGGCCCGGATCGACGAGATGTTCGACGACATCGTGGCCTTCGCCGGGCTCGAGGAATTCATCGACACCCAGGTCAAGCACTACAGCTCGGGGATGTACGCCCGGCTCGGGTTCGCGGTGGCCGTCAACGTCGAACCCGACGTGCTGCTGATCGACGAGGTCCTCGCCGTCGGCGACGAGGCCTTCCAGCGCAAGTGCATCCAACGGGTCCGCGGTTTCCAGGCCGCGGGGCGGACGATCTGCCTGGTCACCCACTCCCCCGAGATGGTCCGCCACCTGTGCGACCGGGCCGTCGTGCTCGATCACGGCCAGGTGATCCACCTGGGGGATGTCAACGAGGCCGTGGCCATCTACCGGCGGTCCCTGGCCGAGGCGGGCCACGAGGTCCCCCACGACGACATGGCCGACGAGGTGGCCGCCACCGCGATCGACCCGGACGCTCCCCCGGTGGAGATCCTCGGGGTCGGCGTCGAACCCCCGCCCCGGGGGCATCTCACCTTCGAACCCGGTGACACGGTCGCGATCCGGGGCCACTACCGCACCACCGGGCCGCTGCCCATCCGCGCCCGTCTCATCCTGCACGCGGCCGACGGGATGCAGCTGCTCAACATCTCCTCCTACGATCTCAACGCCGCCGACCTCGGCCCCACCGACGGTGAGGGCACGTTCTCGTTCGTGATCGACGATCTGCCCCTCGCGGACGGCACCTACCTGATCACCATCGTGCTCCAACGCCCCGACGAGACCGCCGAGTACGACCGTCACCAGCAGAAGGTCTCGTTCGAGGTGGGCACCGGCGGGGTCGTCTACGGGCCGGTGGCCATGGACCTCTCGTTCGTTCCCGGCGACTAAACAGGGGCTAGCCGGGGCTCACAGCACGGTCTTGGCCAGGATCTCGGCGGCCGCGGCGAAGGTGTGGCTGCGGGCGTAGGCCACCGATGCCTCCACGACCGCGGCCCGGCGGTCCGGGTCGGTGAGAAGGGCCACCACGGTGTCGGCCAGTTCGGCCGGTTCCACCAGGCCGGGCACGGCCGCCACCACGTCCGGTGGGTACTCGTGGGCCGGGCCGAGGTCGCTGACCACGGTGGGGACGCCACGGGCGAGGAGTTCGGCCACCGCGGCGGACGACTCCCCGTTGGTGGCCACCCGGAGCTGGACCGCCACCGCCGTCTCCTCCTGGAGGCGGGCGAACTCGGCGTCACCGATCGATCCGGTGAAACTGACCGCGTCGCCCACCCCGGCCGCGCCGGCCTGATCCTGCAGGGCCCGCTGGTGGGCGGGCGCGATCAGGCCGACGATGTCGAGGGTGGCCCCGGGCACCCGGTCGCGGATGAGAGGCAGGGCGGCCACGATCCGTTCGGGCGCCTTGACCGGGTCGACGATGCCAAAGGTCCGGATGGTGGGCTCCGGCACCTCCCCCCGGCCCGCCGATGCCCGGACCGCCGGCCCGATGTCCGGGCACGGCTGGGGGAACACGACGTCGGCGCAGACACCGGTGTCGATGTCGAGCAGGGCGGCCGCGTACGCCGAATGGACCAGCACCCGGCTGGCCGCGTCGGTCACCTCCCGGGCCATCAGGATCCCGAATCGTTGGGCCAGGGGCGGCTCGATGGTGTCGAGCTCCTCGATCCACGGCTGGTACCGGTCGGGATACCACTCGGCCAGATGCCCGCCCACGGTCTCACCGACAAGGCGCTCCGGGTCGCGGCGCCACAGATGGTTGTAGAGGTTGGTGAGGCGGGCCTCGTGGAACAGCACCACGCCGGGTTGGCGGCGCAGCAGTTCGAGGGCGCTCACGTGGAACTGGCTGTTCCCCAGGAAGTAGACGACCTGGTCGAACGCGCCGCCGCCCTGGGCGATGGCGTCGAACCGGTCGATGGTCTGGATCTCGACGCTGGGAATCGGGTGGGCGTCGGGTTCACCGTCGGCTGCGGCGTCGGTGAACACGGTGATCTCGGCGAACCGGGGGAGGTAGGCGAGCAGCCGGGCCGCGTAGGTGGCGATCCCCGAACCCTGGGGGGGCAGGGGGGTCACCACGGCCAGACGGGGCCGGGGCAGGCCGGCGGGTCGGCTCACCGTCTCGGCGTAGAGCCGTTCGATGACCGGGATGGTCCGGGCGGCCGAATCGTCCCAGCTGTAGTCGGGGGGAACCTGGTCGATCAGGCGTTGCCGGAACGCCTCGTCGGTGAGACCGCGGCGGTAGGCGGCGGCGACGGCATCCGCCGAGGACGGGTCGAAGCGGGCCTCGGGGTCGGTCTGGACCTCGACCAGCGACGACGTGTCGGAACAGATCACCGGGGCGCCGCACTGCATGGCTTCGAGCACCGGTAGCCCGAACCCCTCGTAGAGGGAGGTGAAGGCGACCAGGTGCGCCCCCTGGTACATGGTGACCAGATCGGCGTCGGACACGAACCCGGTGGCCAGGAGATCGTCGGTCACCCCGTAGGTGGCGGCCAGGTCGTCGAGCAGGTCGCGCCCGTTGTCGTCGAGGCGACAGGTCACGACGAGCTGGTGGGCCCGGCGCAGGGCGGGGTCGAGCCGGCCGTAGGCCTCGATCGAGACCTCGACGTTCTTCCGGGGGTCGATCCCGGTGGGGAGCAGCAGGTAGCCCGGCCGGAGGCCGGGTACCCGACCCGAGGTGGCCAACTCGGCGGCCACCTCGGCGGCCGGCCGGTCGGCGGGGGCGAACCGTTCGTCGGCCCCGGCGTTGATGACGGTGATCCGGTCGCGTTCCACGCCGAGCAGGCCGGCGGCGTCGGCCGCGGTGGCTTCGGAGATGGCCAGCAGGTGATCGACCGCGGCCAGGGTGGCCGTTCGGACCGGGTAGGAGTACGCGGCCAGGGGATGGCTCAGGTACCACGCCGGGTAGAGGGCGGGGATCAGGTCGTAGACGACGGCCACCGATCGCCAGGCCGGCGCCCGGGCCCAGGCCGGGTAGACGTAGTCGACCCGGTCCCCCAACTTCTCGAACAGGGACGGGGCGATGTAGACGCCCCCGGCGGCCGGGGCCCGGCTGGCCTCCCGCCGGTCGGTTCGCACCACCTTCCCGGTGGCCAGCAACGCCTCCGCCCCGGGCGGGAACGGGAGCCTGGGGTGGACCAGGTACTGGCTGATCAGGTGGGGGTCGTGCCGCTCGATGGCCAGCGCCAGGTGGAGCACGTAGCGGGCGATGCCCCGTTCGCCGTGGTCCCGGTTCTGGAAGCCGAGCAGGTCGTAGACGACGGTCACGAGAGCTGAGGATCGGGGGAGGCCACCACCATCACCACCCGTCCCGGCCCGGGCGGATCGATCAGCTCGTCGGCCTCGAGGGTCCAGGTGGTGGCGTCGACCCGGCGGCCGATGAGGGCGTTGCGGACCGTCCAGCCCGACAGCAGCTTGTCGAGCCGGGCCCGATCGTAGATCCGTTCCAGTTCGGTGACCGCGGCCGGCCCGTACGGGGTGGTCAGCACAAGCAGACCCCGGTCGGCGGTCCAGCCCCGGATGGTGGCCATGGCGGTCAGGTCGGCGTCGGGATCCGGTTCGGGGCCACCCGCGTAGCTGCCGATCCCGAAGTGTTCGATGGTGGAGAGCAGGATGACGGCGTCGAAGGGCGCTTCGGGTTGGAACGCCTCGAGCGGCTGCTCGAACACGGTGAGGTTGGGGTGGGTGAAGGGATAGCCCTGGGGCTCGATGACGGTCACGTCGTAACCGAGGGAGGCCAGCGAGAACCCGACGGTGCTCTCGGCCCCGCCGATGTCGAGGACCCGTGAGCCGGGAGCGAGGCCGGCCACCGCGGCGAACACGAAGGGTTGCTCCATGATCCGCTCGTTGACCGCGCCGAGGCCCACCTGGCCCCGCCGCCACTCCATGACCAGCGGGTGATTGATCCACCAGCCGGCGTCGGCCATGGGGCCGAGGTGGGAACCGGCGTAGTTGAGGAACCAGGCGGTGGGGTCGTCGATATCGGCCAGCCGGGCGCCGACGGCGTCACCGGCCTGGGGCGGGGGCAGCCGGCCGGCCACCGCCTTGCGCATCTCGACCAGCTCGGCCCGGAACGCGTCGAGCTCGCTCTGGACCCGGCGCAGGGTGGCCGCCTGGAGGGCGAGATGGTCGTTGAACGTCTGGTTGCCGGAGCTCACCGTCTGCTCGATCACCTCGAGCTGATGGCTCGAGGCGTCGAGCTGCTCCCTCACGGCGCGGTCGCCCTGCACCAGATTGTGGGCCGACACCCGACCGGCACGTACCACCCGACGGGCCGGTCGGACGACCGGCCCCAAGACCCGACGGACAAGGCTCATAGGGGTCCATGATGGCGGGTCGGCGGCCCACCGCGTCGAACATCGGCGTTTTGACCGGACACCGGCCGTCCCGTCGGCCTGTCCCCCTACCCTCCAGGGATGGATCTGTCCGCGATCGACATGAACGAGGTCCTGCACGCGCTCCGCACCGCTCAACTGGGCCGGTCCCGACGGGGTACCCCGTCGGTGTTGTTGAGCGCCGGATGCTCGGGACGCTGGTACTTCGACTGGGTGGCCGAGCAGTTCGGTAACCTCGACCGTCACATCGGGGTCGAGTACTACAGCCCCGAACCCGACGATCTCCCCCCCAACGTGACCTGGATCGCCAACACGGTGGGCCGGATGGAAGCCGTCGACGACGCCTCGGTGGATGTGGTGTTCTCCGGGCAGAACATCGAACACCTGTGGCCGGCCGACATGGTCGGGTTCATGCTCGAAGCGAACCGGGTGCTCCGCCCCGGCGGGCAGCTGATCATGGACAGCCCGAACCGGGCCGTCACCCAGCGGCTCCGGTGGACCCACCCCGAGCACATCATCGAGCTCACCCCGGCCGAGATGACCGAACTGGCCGAGGCGGCCGGGTTCACGGTCGACACCATGGTCGGCCTGTGGGACTGTGTCGACGAGGGCCGGCCGGTGGGCTACACCCCGGTCGACGAGGCCGCCATGGCCCGCCGGGCCCTGTCCGGGCTCGACCGTCCCGACAGCTCGTTCATCTGGTGGGCGGAGGCGGTGCGCACCGGCCCGGCCGACGTGGAACGGCTCACCCGGGCCGTCGACCGGATCGGCCGTCACGCCTGGCACGAGCGGACCCAGCGCCTGGTCCCGCTCACCGGTGACCTGAACGACGACGAGACCCGTATCACCGCGCCCGCGGGGGCGGAGGCGATCGTGTTCTTCGGCCCGTATCTGCCCCTCCCGGCCGGCCGTTACCGGGCCCGGTTCGAGGTGACCGTGGCCGACCGGACCCCGGCTCCGGCCGGCTGGTGCGACGTGACCGCGGCCGGGCGGGAGCTGGGCAAGGCGGCCATCCACGGCGGCATCGTCGACCTGCCCCAACTGGTGGAGGTCCCCTTCGAGCTCGACGAGCTCACCTTCGGGGTCGAGTTCAGGCTCACGACCAGTGGCGCCTCCGCCGTCGACGCCCCGTTGCGGGTCGACCTGATCGCCGAGGACCGGTCGCCGCTCGCGGTCCCACTCTCCTGATCCGCTGACCGTTCCCCCTCTCCCCTCCCGACCCCCACCCCCCGACTATGGAGCCGACAAGATGATCGATGAGAAGCTGGAAGGTGTCTTCGACGAGGTGATGCGGCGGAACCCCGCCGAGGCGGAGTTCCACCAGAGTGTGTTCGAGGTCCTCAGCTCGCTCGGGGCGGTGGTGGCCAAACATCCCCAGCTGCTCGAACGCAAGATCATCGAGCGGATCTGCGAACCGGAGCGTCAGGTCATCTTCCGGGTGCCGTGGCAGGACGACCAGGGCCGGGTCCACATCAACCGGGGCATGCGGGTGGAGTTCAACAGCTCCCTCGGTCCCTACAAGGGCGGCCTGCGGTTCCACCCCTCGGTCAACCTGGGCATCGTCAAGTTCCTCGGATTCGAGCAGATCTTCAAGAACGCCCTCACCGGCATGCCCCTGGGGGGCGGCAAGGGCGGAGCCGATTTCGACCCGCGCGACCGCTCCGACGACGAGGTCATGCGGTTCTGCCAGAGCTTCATGACCGAGCTGTACCGGCACCTCGGTGAGTACACCGATGTGCCCGCCGGCGACATCGGCGTGGGCACTCGGGAGATCGGCTACCTGTTCGGCCAGTACAAGCGGATCACCAACCGCTACGAGTCCGGGGTCCTCACCGGCAAGGGCACCGACTGGGGCGGGGCCCTGGTCCGCACCGAGGCCACCGGCTACGGCACCACCATGTTCGTCCAGGAGATGCTGCGGGAGCGGGGCCAGGACCTGGACGGCAAGGAGGTACTGGTCTCCGGGTCGGGGAACGTGGCCATCTACGCCATCCAGAAGGTCCAGGACCTCGGGGGTCGGGTGGTGGCCTGTTCCGATTCCGACGGGGTGGTCCACGATCCGGACGGGGTCGACCTGGAGCTGTTGCGCCACATCAAGGAACAGCAGCGGGGCCGGATCAGCGACTACGCGGCGAAACGGCCCGGCGCCGTCTACACCGCCCGGGGCGTCATCTGGGAGATCCCGTGCGACGTGGCCCTGCCCTGCGCCACCCAGAACGAGCTGACCGGCCGGGACGCGGTCACTCTGGTCAAGAACGGCTGCATCGCGGTGGCGGAGGGGGCCAACATGCCGACCACGGCCGAAGGGGTACAGATCTTCGCCGAGGCCGGGTTGGCGTTCGGGCCGGGCAAGGCCGCGAACGCCGGTGGGGTGGCCACCTCGGCGCTCGAGATGCAGCAGAACGCCAGCCGGGACTCCTGGAGCTTCGGCCACACCGAGGAACGGCTGGCCGAGATCATGCGCAAGATCCACGCCACCTGCCGGGACACCGCGGATGAGTACGGGGCCCCCGGCAGCTATGTGGTGGGGGCCAACATCGCCGGGTTCCTGCGGGTGGCCCGGGCCATGGAGGCCCTCGGCCTGGTGTAGCCGGCTCCGGCCCCCGGGGTCCGCCCGGGGGCCGGGGGCCGCCCGGCCCTCAGGCCGGGGTGGGGGCGGCTTGGGTGGCGGTGACCACCGGGGCGGGCCGGGTGTGCATGGGCAGGACGAGCAGCGACGTGGCCACCCCGGCCCCGACGATGAGCCACCAGACCCGGTCGAACACGGCCAGGGGGTCGGGTCCCAGGTGGGCACTGACCAGGGCGATGGTGAGGGCCACACCGAAGGTGCCGCCGAACTGGCGGGCCGCCTGCAGGGCGGCGCCGCCCACCCCGCGCCGGTTGGCCGGGAGGGCCTGGGCGATCACACTCGACAGTTGGGGGAACACGAAGGCGACCCCGATCCCGCTGAGGACCATCGACGGGAAGTAGTCGACCAGGTAGCGGGATTCGGTGGTCAGGAAGACCAGGCGGTACAGCCCGCTGGAGGCGAAGAACAGACCGCCGGCCAGGAGCAGGGGCCGTTGCCCGATCCGTCCGGCCAGACGCCCGGCGAACGGGGTGATCATCCCCACCATGACCGGGCCGGCGGCCACCCCGAGGCCGGCCTGCAGGATCGACCAGCCCCAGACCTGGGTGAGGAACAGGATCGACCCGAAGAACAGGGCCGAGAAGGCGGTGCCGAACACCAGCATGGCCAGGTTGCCCCAGGCCACGTTGGGGAGCCGGAACAGCTCCAGGTTGAGCGCCGGCGCCGCGCTCCGGCTCTGCTGCACCACGAACACGGCGAGCAGGACGAGCCCGGCGAGGACGGCCGCCACCGTGCGGGAACCGGCCCAGCCGTACTCCTCGGAGACCACCATCCCGTACGACAGCAGGCCGGCGGCGGCGGCGATGAGGACCACGCCGGTCAGGGAGGGCACCCGGGTGCTGGGGTCGGAGGATTCGGTGAGGGTCCGCCGCCCGGCGATCACGGTGTAGAGACCGACGGGGAGGTTGATGAAGAACGCCCAGCGCCAACCCAGGCCCTCGACGATGGCCGCGCCGAGGGTCGGTCCGAGGGCACCGGCCACCGCCCCGGCCGCCCCCCAGATGGCCACCGCCCGCGGCAGCTGGTCGTGGGGGAAGGCGTGCATGACCAGCGCCAGCGACGACGGGATCAGGGCCGCGGCCCCGATGGCCTGAACGACCCGGAACAGGATCAACAGCTCCACCGTCGGGGCCAGGCCGCACGCCATCGACGCAGCGGTGAACAGGGCCGAACCGGCCAGGAACGCCCGCCGGTGCCCGACACGGTCGGCGAGTTTCCCGGCCGGGATGAGCAGGGCGGCGAACACGATCGTGTACCCGTTCAGCACCCAGGAGAGGGTGGCCGGGGCCGAACCGGCGAAGGTGGCGGAGATGTCCGGGAAGGCCACGAACAGGACGGTGGTGTCGAGGAAGGTGGCCAGGGTGGCCAGGGACGCGATGGTCAGGGTGCGGCGAGCGTTGCGCTCACTCCGCCCGGTCACCGACCGACCCGCCTGAGTTGTTTGATGCAATGCAGGGGCATGCGATGATGATGGCACCCCAAAGTAGCATCATGCAACTAAGAATCGGAGCGGTTCGGGGTGGAGCGCGGTTCGGGGTGGAGCGCGGTTCGGGGCGGCCCGGGGCGAAGCGCGGGTCAGCGGATGCCCAGGGCGCCGATGGTCTCGGCCGAGGTTCCCCCCTCCAGGGCCACGTCCTCGGCGGTGGGCACATGGCTGAAGTGGCCGTACGCGGCGATGGTGGGGATCTCGTCGTCGGGTACCGGCTCCCGCCACGGTTTGCGGGCCATGGCCACCTCGATCACCGGGGCGAGACGCTCGGCCTTCCGCCGTTCCCGCTCGTCCTCACCGTCGACGAACTCGGGCATGACCTCGGTGGCGAACTTCTCCAACGATGCGCAGTTGGCCTCGAAGGGCATCCGGCCGCCCTGGTGCATGATGAGCACCTGGTCGACCCCGGCCGCCTGCAGGGCCCGGAGGTGGACCCGGATCTCGTCCGGGGTGCCGATGGCGCTGGTCGGGCTATCGCCCAGGTCGGGGAGGTCGTCGCGGGCGGCCTCGAACTCGGCCCAGGAACTGTCCCGGCCCGGTCGCACCAGGCCGTTGAGGTAGTACTTGGCGATCGAGAACCCGAAGAACCGCAGGTTCGATCCGTGGCGGCGGGCCACGTCGCCGTCGTCGTGGCAGTGCATGGTGGCCAGCACGCTCATCTGGGGGTTGACGGCGTGGCCGATGGGTACACAGTCCACGGCCAGGGTCTCGTAGTAGCGGTCGACCATGACCTTGGCCTGGCGGCCGCCGACCACGTTGAACCCGAGGCACCCGATCCCCAACCGGGCCGCCACCTCCGGTTTCCCGGCCACCCACAGGGGCGGATGGGGCTTCTGCACCGGTTTGGGCACGATGTTGCGGCACGGCATGGAGAAGGCGGCCCCGTCGTGACCCGGGTACGGGGTCATGGTCATCATGTCGGCGACCTGTTCGAGGGTTTCCCGGTAGGCGTCGTGCTTGGTGGCCCGGTCGACCCCGAACGCCTCCAACTCCATCCGGGACGAGCTCTCACCGGTGCCGAACTCGACCCGGCCCCGGGAGACCTGGTCGAGGGTGGCGATGCGCTCGGCCAGCCGGGCCGGGTGGGTGAACTCGGGTGGGACACAGGCGATCCCCTGGCCGATCCGGATCGTCGAGGTCCGGGCCGCGGCCGCGGCCAACCACACCTCGGGGGCCGACGACAGGGCGTGGTCCTCCAGGAAGTGGTGCTCCACACCCCAGGCGCAGTGGAACCCGAGCCGTTCGGCCAGTTCCACATGCTCCAGGGTTTCCTGGAACATCCTGGTCACATCGGCGTCGACGTGTGGCGTCGGCAACTGGATCTCGTAGAACACCCCGAATTTCATGGCCGTCATCCCCCGTTCCTGACCTCACCGTCGACCGGGCGTCGACCGGGCGCGGTGACGTCAGGCTGTCGTATCCCCGTCCGGGCCGTCAAACACCACCCCGGAGGCCCGGGCGGGGTCGCCCGGGGTTCAGGCCTCGGGGGTGGGGAGGACGTCGTGGTCGACCCAGCGTTCGCCCTTCACCCCGCTGATCAGGTTGATGGCCACCCGGGCCCCGTCGCCGGCGGTGATGATGGTGTGGACGCTGGTACCGGCGAACGCCCCGGCCGCCCACACGCCGGCCCGGTTGGTCCGCCCGTCCGGGTCGACCTCGGCGATGGTGGCCACCCGGGGTTCGGTCCCGTCGGTGAGCGCGATCCCGGCGTTCTTGGCGAACGCCGGGTTGAGCCCGGTGGCCAGGATCACCTGACGGCCCTCCACCGTTTCCCCACCGGCGGTGGCCACCACGAACGTGCCGCCCGGCCCGTCGTCGAGCCGGTCGGCGGAGTCCTCGACCCAGGTGACCCCGAACCGTTCCGCCTGGGCCCGACCGGCGTCGACCAGTTCGGGGCCGGTGATGCCATCGGCGAAGCCGAGATGGTTCTCCAGCATGGCCCGGCGGGTGATGCCCTTGTCGGCGTCGATGACCACGGTGGACAGCTCGGCCCGGGCGGTGAAGATCGCGGCGCTCGCCCCCGTGGGCCCGCCGCCGATGATGATGACGTCGTACATGACCGATATTCCTCCTGGTCGGGTGTCGGTCCACCCTACGGGTGATGACCGGAGAGGAAGCCGACGACGGTCGGCCACGCCGTGCGGTCCTGGGCCAGGAACAGGTGGCCGCCGTCGAACATCACCCGTTCCGCCCCCGGGATGCGGTCGGCCAGGCGGGCGGCGTTGACCGGTGGGGCCTGACCGTCGAACCGTCCGCCGATCACCAGGCTGGGGGCGGTGATGCGGGGCAGGTCGGCCCACACGTCGTGCCCGGCCCGGGCCTCGAGCTGGCGGCGGGCCCCGAGCGCGGCGCCCGGTTCCCCGGCGTTGGGCCGCTCGCCGGCCACCCCGGCGAGGAACGGTTCGAAGCCGGGGGCGAGCGTGGGCGGGTCGGTGGTGGGATCGTTGCGGGTGTCCATGATCGGCAGCAGGCGGCGGAGCCGGTCGTCGGGGTCGAAGCCGTCCAGGGTGAGCAGGTCGAACGAGGCGCCGCCGGCACCACCCGACGATGTGCACGCCAGGACCAGGCGGTCGACCCGGTCCGGGTGCCGCAGGGCGAGATGTTGGGCCACCATGCCCCCGAAACTGATCCCCACCACATGGGCCCGGCCCCAGCCCAGGTGGTCGATCAGGGCCGCCGCGTCGTCACCGTAGTCGGCCATGGTGGGCGGTTCGTCGCCCGGGCCCGGCTTGGTGGTCCGCCCGAGACCCCGCTGGTCGTACATCAGCACCTGATGACCGGCCACCAGGGGGTGCCGGTCACGAGCCGGGTTCTGGCGGAGGTCGCCGCCGGTACCGCTGATCAGGACCACCCGGGGCCCCTCACCGTGCACCTCGTAGCAGATGTCGATGCCGTTGACCGCCGCGAAGGCCATGGCCGGTGACGCTACCCCACCGGCGCCGTCCCGGTCACCCGCCGGGGCGGGGCGCCGGGGCCCACGCCTACCGGGGACCGAGCACGGCAACCAGGAAGTCGGCGTCGGGACCGAACGGCCGGAGATCCCAGGTGGACAGCAGCAGCTGTTCCCCCAGGCCGGCGGAGACCACATCGGTGAAGAACTCGTCGTAGTCGTAACCCCGGCCGGATCCGAACCCGACCACGATCCGGCCGTCGGGGGCCAGATGGGCGGCGAGCCGGGTCAGCACCGTGGCCCGGGTGGCCGGATCGAGGAAGGTCATCACATTGCCGGCCGAGACGATCACGTCGAACGGCTCGGCTACTCCGGCGGCGGGCAGGTCGAGGACCGACAGGTCACCGACCAGCCAGGTGGGCCCCGGGTGGTCGGCCTCGGCCGCGGCGATGAGTTGGGGGTCGAGGTCGACGCCGACCACGGTGTGACCGAGAGCGGCCAGGCGGCCGCCGACCCGGCCCGGGCCGCAGCCGGCGTCGAGGACCCGGGCCTCGCGGCCCACCATGGCGTCGACGAAGCGGGCCTCGCCGTGCAGGTCGGCCCCCTCGGCGGCCATGGTCCGGAACCGTTCGATGTACCAGGAGGAATGGCCCGGGTTGTCTTCCAGGAGTTGCAGCCACCGGTTGTCGTTCATCCCTCGAACCGTACCGACCACCACCGTTTCGCCGACCCGGGACGACCTCACTACTGTCGGCCCGATGTCGACGCCTCCCTCCCCTGCCGGTGGGCCTCCCCTCCGGACCGCCACGGCCGGCCCGTTGCGCACCCTGACCCTCGATCGGCCCGACAAGCGCAACGCCCTGTCGGCGGGGCTCCGGGCCGACCTGGTGGCCGCCCTCGGCACCGCGGCCGCCGACGAGGCGATCGGGGCGGTCCTGCTCACCGCCACCGGGGACACGTTCTGCGCCGGGTTCGACCTGGCCGAACTGGCCGAGGCCCCCGATCCGGCCGCCGTGTTCGCCGACGCCCGCCACTACCACCACGTCCTGCACACCTTCCCCAAGCCCCTGGTGGCCGCGGTCGGCGGTCCGGCCGTGGCCGGCGGGTTCGACCTGGCCCTGCTGTGTGATCTGCGGATCGCGTCGCCCGACGCCGCGTTCGGCCAGCCCCAGGTGAAGCGGGGCATCCCCGCCTCCTACGACCTGATGGCCGACGTCCTCGGGGTGCCCATCGCCCGCGACCTGTGCCTGACCGGCCGGATCATGGGTGCGGCCGAGGCCGGCGGGCTCGGCCTGGTCAGCGAGCTGATCGAACCGGCCGCCCTGGCGGAACGGGCCGCCGAGGTGGCCCACGCCATCGCCGGGAACCCGGGCGGCCGGGCCGCCAAGGCCCAGTTCGTGGCCCGGCAGCCCCCACGGTTCGCCCCCTGACCCACCGGCCGGGCCGGGGCCCGGGTCCGGGCTCAGGCCGGATCCTCGATGGCGTCGAGGATATCGAGCCGGGCCGCCCGCCGGGCCGGGACGGCGGCGGCTAGCACCCCGAACACGATGCACACCGCCACGTACGCAGTGAGCGACCCGACCGGGATCCGCACCGACCCGACGATCGTGTCGGGCAGGAACGGGATGGCGGCCATCCCGATCACCACCCCGACCGTCACCCCGACCAGCGCCCCGAACCCCGACAGGGCGAACGCCTCGTAGCGGACCATGCGCCGCACCTGCCGCCGGGACATGCCCACGGCCCGCAGCAGGCCGAGCTCGGATCGGCGCTCGATCAGGTTGAGGGCGACGGTATTGGCGATCCCGGTGAGGGCGACCACGATCGTCAGGGCCAGCAGCCCGTTGGCCACCATCAGCAGCTGTTGGGTCTCGGCCTCCAGGTCGGCGACGTACTCGTCGACGGTCTGGACGGCCAGCTGTGGCCGGGCGGCGAACGCCTCGTCGATCGCGGCCAGGCCCTCGCGCTCGGTCACCCCGTCAGCGAAGCGGACCACGGCGATGTCGGCGTCGGTGTTGCGGGCGTGTTCGGCCACCAGGCCGGCGTCCACCACCACCGGGGCGTCGATCAGGGCGGCGGGTTCCACCACGGCCCGGACCGTCAGGTCGGCCAGGAACCCGTCGCTGAACTCGACGGTCGTGGTGTCCCCCACCCCGATCTGGTTGACCCGGGCGAAGTCGTCGGACACGTACGCGTCCTCCATGCTCAACGGCCCGGCCGTCCCCTCGACGGTGTCGAACACGACCACCCCGGCGGCATGCGACGACTGGAACCCGCCGATGTCGATCACCTCACCGTCGTGGCGGACCTCGGTGACCCCGTACCCGGAGGCGGCCGCCACCTCGGGCCGGGCCAGCAGCTCGTCGACGGCGGTGTAGGCCACCGGCCCGAAGTCCTCCTCGAGGATGATCGCGTCGGCCTCCAGGCCCCGGTCCGCGAGGTCCCGCACGGTGGCCCCATACGAGGAAGCGAGCACGGCGACGGCGGCGATGACGGCCAGGCCGACGATCATCGACATCGATGTGGTGATCACCCGGCGCGGGTTGCGGGCCACCCCGGTGGCGGCCACCTGACCGGCCGGGCCCAGCCGGCCGAGGGTGGCGCCGAGCAGGCGTTGTACCCCAACCGCGAGCCGGCCGGTCCCCGCAGCGGAGGTCCCGGCGTCGGCGTCGGCTCGCATGGCCACCAGCGGGGCCACCGATCCGGCCCGCCGGGCCGGGATGAGGGCCGCCACCACGGTCACCCCGACCCCGACCGCCAGGGCGGCGATCACGGTGCGGGCCAGGATCAGGGTGGGGCCCTCGGGGAAACCGCCCCCGCTGACCGCCCCGACCAGGGCCTTGAGCCCCTCGGCCACGCCGACTCCGGCAACCAGGCCGACCACCGACGCGATGAGGCCGACGAGGGCGGCTTCGGCCACCACGATGGTGACGGCCTGGCCCCGGCGGGCGCCCACCGCCCGCAACAGACCGATCTGGCGGCGGTCCTGGCCGACGAGGACGGCGAAGGTGTTGGCGATCACGAACGTGGACACGAACAGGGTGAGGCCGGCGAAGACGAGCAGGCCGGTGCCGATCAGGTCGATGATCCCCCCGAACTCGGCGTTCTGCTCGTCGATCAGGGTGCCCTGGTCGACGACGATCAGGCCGTCGGGCAGGGCGGCCTCGATCGCCGGACGCACCTCGTCGAAACCGACGCCGTCGTCGAGGACCACCGAGGCGCTGTCGACCAGGCCGGGGGCGTCGAGCAGCCGCTGGGTGGTGGGCAGGTCGAACAGCAGGAAGTAGGGGGAGATGGCCGATCCGGCGTTGCCGAACAGGACGGTCCCCGACAGCGTGAACGTCTCCGGCCCTGACGGACCGATCACCGGCACCAGGTCGCCGATGGCCACACCCAGGGTGTCCGCCTGGGCCTGGTCGAGCATGACCTCGCTCGGACCGGGGGCGTGGCCGGTGAGGATGGTGAACGGGGACAGGGCCGGGTCGCCGGCCTCGGAGAAAACGAGGGTGGGCGGACCGACCTGGCGCACCGGCTGGCCGTCGGCGTCCAGGACCAGCACCGCGTTGGACCCACCGAGCGAGGGGCCGACGGAGGCCACCCCATCGACGGCGCCGAGCGGGCCGAGGGCGGTCTCGGGGAACCGTTCCCCGGTGTCGGCGATGTCGAAGGTGCCTTCACCGGCCCGGATCTCGGCGTCGACGCCGTCGTAGATGTTGTCGGCCAGGTCGTCGAATACGGCCCGGAGCGAGTCGGCGAGGACGAAACTGGCGGTGACGAAACTGACCGCGGCCGCCACGGCGACCATGGTGAGGGTGAGGCGGGAGCGGTGGGCTCGTACCGACCGCAGGATCAAGGACAACATGATCGATCAGACCTCCAGCTGCTTCATGGTGTCGAGGACGGACTCGACGGTGGGGTCGGCCATGTCGGCCACGACCCGACCGTCGGCCAGGAACACGACCCGGCCGGCGTACGCCGCGGCCACCGGGTCGTGGGTGACCATGGCCACGGTCTGGCCGCCCTCCCGGGCCGCCCCGCGGAGCAGGCCGAGCACATCCGCGGCCGAGGCGCGATCGAGGGCGCCGGTGGGTTCGTCGGCGAACACGACCTCGGGCCGTGACGCCAACGCCCGGGCCACCGCCACCCGCTGCCGTTGACCGCCCGACAGTTCCCCGGGGCGGTGGTGTCGGCGGTCGGCGAGGGCCACCGTTCCCAGCACATGGTCGAGCCAGGCCGCATCCGGTTTCCGCCGGGCCAGGGTGAGGGGGAGGCGGACGTTCTCCTCGACGGTGAGCATCGGGACCAGGTTGAAGGCCTGGAACACGAAACCGATCCGGTCGCGGCGCAGTTCGGTGAGGCGGCGCTCGTCGAGTTCGCCGAGGTCGGTGTCGCCGATGAACACCGACCCGGAGCTGAGCCGGTCGAGGCCGGCCATGGTGTGCAGCAGGGTCGACTTCCCCGACCCGGACGGGCCCATGATGGCGGTGAGCGCGCCGGGGGCGAGGTCGAGGTCGACCCGGTCCAGGGCGGTGACCGCGAGGTCGTCGGCACCGTAGATCTTGGTGGCCGCGCAGGCCCGGGCGGCGGCGGTCCGGGCCGCGGGCGGGGCGGATGTGGGGGTCGCGGTCTGGGGCACGATCAGCTCCTCGGGGTGGAACCGGGCCGCGGGTGCGGCCCGGGGAGGCTTGATCCAACCGTAGGTACCCACCCTGACCAGGCGAATCGCCCGCAGGTCCTGTTCAGGTCATCCGAAGGGCTGACCGGGGTCGGCCACCCCGGCCCGGAAGGCGGCGATGACGGCCTGGACCCGGTCGCGGACCCCGAGCTTGGTGAGGACCCGGCCCACATGGGTCTTGATCGTCGCCTCGCTGAGGAACAGGGCCTCGGCGATCTCGGCGTTGGACCGGCCGAGGGCGAGCTGTTCCAACACCTCGCGTTCCCGGTCGGTCAGCTCGGCGATGCCGGGCACGTCGGCCGGGTGGGTCGGGCCGCCCCGGCGGGCCTGCTCGACCACCAGACGGGTGACGGCCGGGGCGAGGACGTTGTCGCCGGCGGCGACGGCCCGGATGGCGTCGACGAGGGTGTCGGCCGAGGCGTCCTTGAGCAGGAAGCCGGAGGCGCCGACCTCGATGGCCCGGGTGACGTAGTCGTCGAGACCGAAGGTGGTGAGCACCACCACCCGGGGCGGGTCTGGTTCGGTCAGGATCAGCTCGGTGGCGGCCAGGCCGTCGAGGTCGGGCATGCGGATGTCCATGAGGGCGACGTCGATCCGCCGGGTCCGGCACAGCTCGACGGCCTCCCGGCCGGTGGTGGCCTCACCGACGACGGTCATGTCGGCCTCGTGGTCGATGATCAACCGGAACCCGGTGCGGATCATGTCGGAATCGTCGACCAGGGCGACACGGATCATCGCGGTTCTCCTCGGGTGGGGGTGGCCTGGGGGACGGTCGGGGGCCCGTGGTGGGGCAGGGTGGCTCGGACCCGGAACCCGCCGCCGGTGTTGGCCCCGGCGTCGAGGGCGCCGCCCAGGAACCGGGCCCGTTCGGTCCTCCCGACCAGCCCCATACCGGTCCGGGGTTGGGGACCGTCGGTGTCCCCGGGGCCCCGGCCGGCGTCGACGACCTCGACCCGCACCTCGTCGACCTCCACGGTGACGGTGACGGCCGCCGCTGTCCGCGGGCCTGCGTGTTTGATGACGTTGGTGAGGGCTTCCTGGACGATCAGGTAGATCCCGGCCCCGGTGGCGGCGTCGACGTCGCCCGGGGCGACCGGGCCGGTGACCTCCAGCCGGACGGCCACCCCGGACGCGGCGACCCGGTCGACCAGTTCCGGCAGGTCGACGAGGCCGGTTCCGGGGCGGAAATCGGCCTCCGCGTCACCGAAACCGGCGTGGAGGACCCGGCGCACCTCGGCCAGGGACCGGCGGGCGGTGTCCCCGATGGCGACCACCACGTCCCGGGCGTCGCCCGGCTTGTCCTCGCCGAGCCGTTGGGCCGCCTCGGCCTGGACGGCGATCACGGCCAGGGAGTGGCCGACGAGGTCGTGGAGCTCCCGGGCGATCCGTTCCCGTTCCCGGGCCACCGCCGACTCCTGGGCGGCGTCCCGGCTGAGCTCGGCCACGGCCAGATCGGCGGCCAGGCGGCCGGATGCCGCCTGCTGGTTGGCGGCGTTCACCCCGAGGGTGACCGCCACCGCCGACGACAGAGCGGTGAGCAGAAGCAGGTCGGCGTTGACGTCGGGGGCGCGGGTGAGCCCGACGGCGGTCATCGCGGTGAGGGCCACCCCGGCGAGGATGCTGACCCGGAGGCCCCTTCGGCCCCCCACCGCGGCCGCCGAGTACATCAGGACGAGCGGGGCCACGAACACCTCGGTCAGGTCGAGGCCCCAGATCAGCATCTGGCCGACGACCGCCACCACCGTGGCGGCCAGGGGGGCCCGGCGGCGGAAGGCGACCGCGACCGAGGGGAGGACCACCAGGATCCACGCCCACCAGGTGGTGGGCGCTTCCGCCCCGGGGCTGCCCCCGGCCTGGGCCTGGACGGCCACCAGGACCGAGATGGCGGCCAGGCAGGCGGCCAGGCCGACGTCGATCGGGGCGGGCCACCGGAACCGGTGGGGTGGGGCGGGGGCGGCCATCGGACCCAATCTAGGTGACCGGCGGATCGCCCCGGATCGCCGGTCGGACTGATCCGGGGTCATCCCATCGGTTGATCCCCGCCGGGGGCGGGTGGAGGCCCGGATTCAACCCGGGGCCCCACCGGCCGATCGGAGGGGGTGAGCATGGAGGTCATCGGAACGGGGTTCGGGCGTACCGGGACCCTGTCCACCAAGCATGCCCTGGAACGGCTGGGGTTCGGGCCGTGTCACCATATGTACGAGGCGATCCGGCATCCCGGCCAGTTCCGCCACTACGCCGCCCACCTGCGGGGTGAACCGGTCGACTGGGCCGCCGCCTTCGCCGGCTACCGCAGCCAGGTCGATTTCCCGGGGGCGACGATCTGGCGGGAACTGTGGGCCGCGTTCCCCGACGCCAGGATCCTCCACACCGTGCGCGACCCGGAGCGGTGGTACGAGAGCACCCGGGCCACCATCTATCCGCTGCGGACCATGATCGCCCCGTGGGTGCGTCGGGTATCGCCGTTCGTCGATCAGGCCGTGACCGTGACCAACGGGCTCATCTGGGACGGGTTGTTCGAGGGCCGGTTCGAGGACCGGGACCGGGCCATCGAGATCTACCAGGCCCGCACGGCCGAGGTGGTCGCCGCGGTACCCGCCGACCGGCTCCTCGTGTTCGACGTGGCCGACGGCTGGGAACCCCTGTGCGGGTTCCTCGGGGTGGCGGTGCCCGACGAGCCGTTCCCCTGCCTCAACGACCGGGCCACCATCCTGCGCCGGTTCGGGATGATCCGGACCGTCACCTACGGGGCACCGTGGGCGGCCGCCGGCCTGGCGGCCACCGCGGGCCTCCGGTTGGCGGCCGACCGGCACCGCCGGCCCGCCCGGCCGGTTACCACACGTCGACGCGGCGGGGACGGTCGTCGCGGGGCCGGTTGGCCACGGAGCGGAGCCCGTTGAGGAGCCAGTGGCGGGTGTCGGCCGGGTCGATCACGTCGTCGATGCCGAACACGACCCCCTGGTGGATGGCCTTGCTCCGCTCGTAGGCCTCGGCGACCAGGTGGTCGAACCGGGCCTTGCGTTCCACCGGGTCGTCGATCCGCTGGAGCTCGTTGCGGTACCCCAGCTTGATCTGGCCTTCCAGGCCCATCCCGGCGAACTCGCCCGACGGCCAGGCCACGCAGAACAGGGGCTCGCTCACCGACCCGCCCGCCATGGCCAGGGCGCCCAGCCCGTACGCCTTGCGGGTCACCACCATGAACATGGGGACCCGCAGGTTGGCCCCGGTGATGAACAGCCGGTTGCAGTGCCGCACCAGGCCGGTCTTCTCCACCTCGGGGCCGACCATGATCCCCGGGGTGTCGCACAGCACCAGGACCGGCAGGTCGAACGCATCGCACAGCTGGAGGAACCGGGCTGCCTTGTCGGAACCCTCGGAGTCGATGGCCCCGGCCAGGTGGTTGGGGTCGTTGGCCACCACCCCGACGGGGCGGCCCTCCACCCGGGCCAGGGCGGTCACCATGCCGAGGCCGAACCCGTGCCGCAGCTCCAGGACCGACCCGGTGTCGGCCAGGCCGTGGATGACGTCCCGGATCTCGTAGGTCCGCAACCGGTTCTCGGGCACGATCGACCGGAGGGTCCGCTGGTCGGCATGGTCCCAGGTGTCGAGCGGGCCCTGGAAATACGACAGGTACTGTTTGGCGACCGCCACCGCTTCGGCCTCGTCGGCCACCCGGACGTCGACGACCCCGCTGCGGACCTGGACGTCGATGGGGCCGACCTCGTCGGGTGAGAACACCCCGAGGCCGCCACCCTCGATCATGGCCGGGCCGCCCATCCCGATGTTGGAGTCCTCGGTGGCGATGACCACGTCGCACGCCCCGAGGATGGCGGCGTTCCCGGCGAAGCAGTACCCGGAGTTGATGGCCACGGTGGGCACCAGCCCGTTGAGCTGGGCCATCGAGGTGAAGGTGGGGGTGACGAGGGGTCGGGACAGGAACCCGCCCGACGACGGTTCCGACCCCCGCTTCCCGGTCCGGTTCCCACCGGTGCCGGCCCGGCCGCCGCCGCCCTCGGTGAAGAACACCAGGGGGAGCCGCCAGGCCTTGGCGATCTCCAGCATCCGGTCGGTTTTGGGATGGTTGAGCGCCCCCTGGGTGCCGGCCAGCACGGTGTAGTCGTAGGCGCACACCACGGTCCGGGACCGGTCCGGCCCGAACCGGTCACCGTTGACGCTGCCCACCCCGCTGATCATCCCGTCGGTCGGGAACTTGCGGATGACCTCGTCGACGGGGAGGCCGGTGCCCGGCGTCAGCACGAGGCTGCCGTGCTCGACGAAGCTGCCGTCGTCGCACAGGTCGTCGACGTTCTCCCGGGCCGTGCGCTGCCCGGTGCGGCGCCGTTTGGCCACCGCCTCGGGCCGGGCGCCGTCGAGGGCGACCCGGTGCCGTTCGATGATCTGGGCCAGGTCGGGGCGGATGTGGTCGAGGTCGACGGTGTCGGCGGTGGCCGCGTCGACCAGGCCGGCGACGTCGGCCGGTTCCACGAACACCAGGGGGTGCTGTTCGAAGATGGTGTCGCCCACCTCGACGTTGACCGACCGGACGAACCCGGCTTCGGTGGCCGCGATCACGTGCTCCATCTTCATGGCTTCGAGCACCAACAGTTGCTGGCCGACG
>JBKDZN010000164.1:0-2094 GCA_047971245.1 Acidimicrobiales bacterium | reverse complement strand
GGACCACGTCGGGCCGGGTCGACGCGAGGGCGGCCCCCGCATCGTCGCCGTCCTCGGCCGGGGCGACCACGTCGACGGGGGAGCCGATGGCGCCCACGACCCCCTCCCGGACCATGGCGGGGTCGTCGACGACCACCACCCGCCGGCGGTTCACCGCCGGGTCGCCACCGGCGCCGTCGGGTGGGTGGGGCCCGCCGGCCCCGTCGGTCGTCATCGCTCGGCCTGCTGACCGGTGACACCGGCGGGACGAGCCGGTTCGCAACCGGCCGGCATCGCGACCGACCCGGAGCGGGACTGCGGCAGGGTGAGGGCCACCTCGGTCCCCGACCCGGGGGTGGAGCGCACCGTCGCCACGCCGCCGATCCGCTCCACCCGGGCGACGATCGACTGGGTGATGCCGCGCCGATCGGCGGGCACCGAGGCCGGGTCGAACCCGACGCCCCGGTCGCGGATATAGATGCCGATGCCGGACGCGTCGACCTCGACGAACACCGACACCATGGTGCTGGTCGAGAACTTGGCCGCGTTCACCATCGCTTCCCGGGCCGCGGCCACCAGGGCGGTGGTGGCCGGGGTGCACGGGTGGTCACCGATGATGATCGTCTCGACCGCCACCAGGTACTGGTCCTCGACCTCGGACGCCTCGGCCTCCATCGCGGTTCGCAGCGAGGCGGCTTCGGGCTCCGGCCCGGCGCGATCGGCGCCGTAGAGCCAGGCCCGCAACTCCCGCTCCTGCTGGTGGGACAGGGCCGCCACCACCTGGGGCTCGGCGGCCCGGTTCTGGATGAGGGTCAGGGTCTGGAGCACAGAATCGTGGAGGTGGGCGGCCAGGTCGGCCCGTTCCTCGGCTCGTATCCGCTGCCGCCGCTCGTCCTCGGCCGTGGCCGTGAGGCGACCCAGCCACGGCATCAGCACCACGGTCGCCCCGACCAGCAGGGCCAGCATGGCCACCGTCGTCTGGGCCAGCACCGCCATACCGCCCGCGCCGACCATGGCCGTGGCCACCGCCGCCACCACCAACACCAGGCCGATGGCGCTCTGACCGAGGGCGCGGCGCAGGGCGGGTCCGGCCCCGTCCCCACCGTCACCGACCCGGTCCGATCCGGCCCGGCCGGCTCCGGCGTCGGAGGTGATGGCCAGGGCCATCGAGGCCAACCCGACCAGCCACAGGAGGACGACCGGGAGCTGGGGCCCCTGCGCCGTCACGGCGGCCAGCACCGCGGCCATCATCACGGCCACCCCGAGGTCGGCCCGAACCGTCCGGGCCCGAGGTTCGGGTTCGGGGGCCCCGGTGGTGAGCAGCCACACAATCCCGTACAGGACCACGCCGACCCCGCCGGCCAGGGCCAGGGTGAGGTAGGCGACGCGGACGACGATCGGCCGGGCGCCCGCCCACCGCGCCGAACGGTCGGCCACACCCAACGCCAGCGGCCGATCGCGGCCGAGCCAGGCGGCCACCTCGGACGGAGCTCCCCGATCGCTGAGCATCCCGTGGAGTCTCCCACGGCGCGACGGGCACTGGCATCCGGGACATCCCGGACCGTCACCCCAGGGCAGAATCCGGGTGGTGCCCACTAGGCGCCGCGGGTCCGTCCCGTCAGGCTGGTCTCCATGGCCGACACCTCCCACGCCCCACCGCCGCAACCCGACGTGTGGTCGCCGCCCCCGGTGCGGGGCTATCGATCGGTCGACAACCGGTATGTGGCCGGTGTCCTCGGCGGCCTGGGGGAACGGTTGGGGGTCGATCCGCTGTTCCTGCGGATCGGGGTGGTGGTGGCGGCGGTGCTCACCCGGTCGGCGGCGCCGCTGCTGGTGCCGCTCGCCTACGGCGTGGCCTGGCTGGTCATCCCCCCCTGGGGTGGCCGATCGCTGATCGCCTCGCTGGGCGAACGGCGGGGGTGGCAGGCCACCGCCGGCGTGCTGATGCTGGTTGTGGCCACCTGGATCGTCCTGGGCGTCCCGAGCCTGTGGCTGGCCGGGGGACTGGCCTTCCTGGCCTGGCTCCTGCTGGCCCCCGAGTCGCCCGGCGCGACGGCCGGCGCCGACGGAGCGGGCCGGGAAGCCGACGGGGAGGCCGCCGGCCGCGCCGACGGG
>JBKDZN010000163.1:0-3304 GCA_047971245.1 Acidimicrobiales bacterium | reverse complement strand
GTTCGCGATTCGTGAGGGTGGTCGTACGGTGGGTGCTGGTCGGGTGACCAAGATCCTGAAGTAGCACCCCCGAGCGAGCCGGCCGCTTCGGATCGGACACAGCTCCGGTGTCACACGGGCCCCACGCGTCACGCGTGGGGCCCGTCTCGCGTCCGGCCGGACCTGAGCGCGACACCACCGGCAAGCTACCGATCGGTAGCGGGCCCGGGGGACCGGCGCGGATTCCCGTCGGGTCGAGGTTTGCGTCGCCCCCCGGTGACCCGAATACTCATGGCCATGTACACAGCCCCCACCGACCAGTTTCGCTTCCCCGATGAGCTGCGCAGCGGCTTCGAGGGCCAACGGGTGTTGATCACCGGGGCCGGCAAGGACGGGGGAATCGGCCAGGCCTTCGCCCTGACGGCGGGCCTCAACGGCGCCGCCTCGGTCGCCGTCCACTTCCACCGGAGCTACGAGGACGGGTTCGACCTGGTGGAACAGCTCCAAGAGGAGGGGGTCAACGCCTTCCCCGTACAGGCCGACATCACCAACCTGCGCGATCTCTGGGCCTCCCGCAGCTACATCATCGACCAGATGGGGGGTCTCCCCCCGTCGCTGGTGGTGTGCAACTCGGGCCTCACCGAGGGCGGCTACTCCTTCGGTCGGGCCCTCCGCTCCAAGGACGACGAGCCCAACGCGGTGCGCCGGGCGCGGGTCCGCCAGCACTTCATCGACAGTCTCGAGGAGTCCTGCCTCGTGCTCGACACCAAGATCGACGGCTTCCTGGCCACCACCCACCTCTGGTCGGGTGAGGCCATCCACCACGACCAGAGCGTGCAGTTCGTGTACGTGTCGTCCCGGCAGGCGATCGACCCCGGCCCGGCCGTCCCGGGTTACGCCATCTCCAACTGGGCCGTGCTGCAGATCCCGGAGGTGCTGCGGGTCAACCTGGGGAAGTCGGCGGGGCAGGTGAAGACCCTCAGTGTGCTGTTCCCCTTCATCCGCACCGGCATGACCGACGAGTACGCCCAGAACGAGAAGGTGTACGGGCGTTGGCAGCCCCGAATGCTGGAGACCCACGAGTGTGGCGAGGCCTTCGCCCAGCTGCTGGCCCAGCCGGCCGACGAGCTGGACACCGGGGCCTTCGAGCTCATGGTCGATCCGGCGTCCGGCGGTGACGCCGGGATCGACGTGACCTGGAAGCGGGTGCACCTGGACGTCCGCGAGGAGGAGCTCGACTGGAGCTCACAGGCCCCCCGCACCTATTCCTGACCCGCTCCGACCCCGGCCGGCCCGGCCCCCCGATGACCGGGGGGTCGGGCCGGCGGGAACGTCGACGCCCGAGCCGCTCGGGCCGATCCTCACGACATGGCCACGATGACGGCCACCACCACCACGGTCTGGACGAGCTGGATGAGGGCCGTGACCGCCACCGTCCGCATCCCGATGGCGGTCAGGCGTGGGCCGACGTCATCGGCCAGGTCGGTGAGTCCGGCCGCCAGGGTCTGACGCAGCCGGATCTCGGCGCCGATCAAGACCTGATCGGCGTGGGCCAGGGACCGCCGCAGCTCGTCTTGGAGGTCGGCGACCGCGGCTCCGATCGGCCGGCAACCGCCGGCATCGGGCGGCACGCCATCGGGCGGCACGTCGTCGGGCGGGATCGCGTTGTTGGGTGGAAGGGCGTCTGCTGGATCCCCGGACGGGTCGGGGGCCGGACGGGGAGCGGTTCGATCACCGGTGGTCGGGACGGCACGGTCGTCACACATGGGGGATATCTCCGGACCAGGATCGCGCCGCGACCAGCCCCGTGACGGGGTTGATCGTCGGACGCGGCTCGCCCGGCCATAGTGGCAGCCGCGCCGACCGCAGGGTCGGGAGCGGGGCGGTGTCCGGGCGAATGGGATTGGTGGGAGGTGGACCCCTGAGGGCACTCCGCAGCGTAGTGACCGGCAGTGACAGCCAAGCTCATCGGCCGGCCGTCGGGAACCGCCGGGATCGGGCGATGCCGGACCCCGGGCCCGGCCGATCATCATGGCCGCCACCGCCCAGCGCTACAGTTGTCACATCCTTCGGTCGACGTCGACCGTTGTCCCCGGCGGGCCGGTCCCGGTCGGACGGCTCCGTGCTCCGCACGGTTTCACCCAACCGACATGGGCTCGCCATGCCCCGGGACGTAACCCTGATCTGAAAATCGAGGTCTGAAGTGGTGGAGTCGGCCGACGTCGACGAACTGATCGAAAAGGCGAAGGCGGGTGATCACCCCGCCTTCGAACAACTGGTTCGTCTCACCTACGCCGACACCTACACCTTGGCCTATCGCCTGGTCGGCGACGAGGAGGACGCGCGAGACGTGGTGCAGGAAACCTACCTGCGGGCCCACAAGGGCCTCAAGCGTTTCCGCGGCGACGCCCAGTTCTCCACCTGGCTGCATCGGATCACGGCGAACTGTGCCAGCACCCATCTGGGGCGCCGGGGCAAACACCGGCACGACCCGCTGAGCGACGATGTCCAGATCGCCGATGAGCACCCCGCGGTCGACCCGGAGCACCGGGCCGGTATCAATGATCTCCGTGGACAGCTGTCGGCCGCCCTGCGTGAGCTCCCCCCCAAGCTCCGTTCCGTCGTGGTCCTGCGCGACATCTACGACCTCCCCCACGAGGCGATCGCCGAACAGCTGGGTATCTCGGAGTCCGCGGCCAAGGTGAGATTGCACCGGGCCCGCAAACGGTTGCGGGAACGGCTCTATCCACTGGGTGATGAGGAGCACGCTCGTGCAGTGTGAAACCGTGAGTCTGCAGTTGGCCGAGATCGCCGACGGCCTCACCTCGCTGGCTCCCGAAAGCCAGCAACATGTCGACCAGTGCCTCCGGTGCCAGGCCGAACTGGCCCAGTACCGGAAGCTGCTCCGGGCCCTGAACGCCATGCGGGGTCACCGGATGGTGCCCGACGACCATCTGCTCGACGAGATCCTCGAAGCCCTCCGCCCGCCGGCCACCGTGCACCGCTTCCAGCGCCGCAACCGCCGGGTCGCCTATATCGGCGGTATCGCCGCAGCGGCCACCGCCGGAGCCGCGGGCGCTATCGTCATCGCCACTCGTCTGGCCAATCGCCAGTCCCTGGCCAGCTGACCGGCCGGGTCCGGGGGCCCACCCCGACGCGCTGAATCCCGGGCGGTTCGCGCTCGGGTGCCTGATAGCCTCGTAGTGCCCGAAGGGCAGTAGCTCAATTGGCAGAGCGCCGGTCTCCAAAACCGAAGGTTGGGGGTTCGATTCCCTCCTGCCCTGCTCACGCACCTTCCCACCAGCTCACCAGCCGAGCAGCGGCA
>JBKDZN010000162.1:0-32952 GCA_047971245.1 Acidimicrobiales bacterium | reverse complement strand
GATCTGGACGACGAGTTGGCCGGGCGGACCCGACGGGCCGACGACGCCCGCCTGCGGTCCCTCATCTCGGAGACACCACAGGCGGCCGCCGACTACCGCATGGCGGTGCGGGCCGTGGTGGCGACGCGGCGGGGTCGCGACGCCCGCGCCGAGCAACTGGCCGAGATCGAGCATGAGGTCGACACCCTGCTCGACCTCATCGCCCGGCGAACGGGTACCGGCCCCGAACCCCGAGCGACGATGGTGGCCAGCGCGAGAGGAGCGGCATGAGCCCGACCAGGGTGGTATTGGCAGAGGACGAGGCCCTGATCCGGCTGGATCTGAAGGAAATCCTTATCGAGGAGGGCTACGACGTGGTTGGGGAGGCCGGGGACGGTGCGTCCGCCCTCGAGCTCATCCGTGACCTCCGACCCGACGTGGCCATCCTCGATGTGATGATGCCTGTCATGGACGGCCTGACCGCAGCCCGGGAGATCCTGGCCGACCGTCTCACCGCGGTGGTGATCCTCACCGCGTTCGCCCAGCGGGACCTGGTGGAACAGGCCCGCGAGGCCGGGGCGATGTCGTATCTCGTCAAGCCGTATCGCCGCCAGGAGCTGGCCCCGGCGATCGAGCTCGCGGTGGCCCGGTTCTCCGAGACCAGCGCCCTGGCCAAGGAGGCCGAGTCGCTGGCCGAACAGTTGGCGACCCGGAAACTGGTCGACCGGGCCAAGGGCATCCTCCAGGACCAGCTGTCCATGACCGAGCACGATGCGTTCCGGTTCGTCCAGACCACGGCCATGAGCCGCCGGACGTCCATGAAGGTGATCGCCGAAGCGGTCATCGACGGGACGCTCCGGCCCGACTAGAGCCCGCCGCGCCGACGCCGCAGTCGATATCGGTTCATCCCGGAGAAGAGCGCGTGCCTCCCGGCACCGGTGCTCTAGCCTCGGAAGCGATGCCGACACTGATGCTGGTCGACGGGAACTCGCTCACCTACCGGGCCTTCCACGCCCTACCCCAGGACCTGGCCACCGCGAGTGGCCAGGTCACCAACGCCGTCCTGGGGTTCACCTCGATGCTGATCAACCTGGTCCGCGACCACCGCCCCGACGGTGTGGCCGTGGCCTTCGATCGGCCGGAACCCACCTTCCGTCACGAACGGCTCGACACCTACAAGGCCAACCGGTCGGCCGCCCCCGACATCCTGCGCCAGCAGATGGGGATCGTGCGTGAGGTCCTGGACGTGCTTCGCCTCCCCCAGATCGAACAGGCCGGGTTCGAGGCCGACGACGTCCTGGCCACCCTGGCCACCCAGGCCGCGTCCGAGGGTATGGACGTCCTGGTCGTCACTGGCGACCGGGACAGCTTCCAACTGGTCGCCGATCCTCACGTCAAGGTGGTCTACAACAAGCGGGGGGTCAGCGACTACGCCGTCTACGACGAGGCCGGGATCATGGAACGCACCGGGGTGCGGCCCGACCAGTACGTCCAGTACGCGGCCCTTCGGGGCGACACCTCCGACAACCTCCCTGGTGTCCCCGGCGTCGGCGAGAAGACGGCGGCGAAGCTGATCACCAAGTACGGGTCCATCGAGGAGCTGTATCAGCACGTCGGGGAGCAGACCCCGAAACTGTCGGCGAATCTGGCCGCCCACGAGGACGATGTGCGGGTCAACACCCTGGTCATGGAGCTGGTCCGGGACGTGCCGCTCGACGTGGCCCCGGCCGATCTGCTCGGGATCCGTGGCTATGACGCGGATGAGGTCCGGACCCTGTTCGACTTCCTCGAGTTCCGTACCCTGTTCGAGCGTCTGGCCGAGGCGTTCTCCCCCGAAGCTGGCCAGATGGTGGAGCGGACGCCCATCACGGTCACCATCGAGCGACCCGCCGGGGCCGACGAGGCTGTGGCCGCGCTCGCCCCGGTGACCCCGGTCCCCGGATTGGGCGTGGCCGTCGCGGCCGCGGTCGACCAGATCGGTGGGCGTGGGGAGGAACGCTTCGACGGTCTGGCCGTCGTCACCTCGTTCGAGGAGGGAACGGCGGTCTGGATCCCGGCTGAGCTGGCCGCCGATCCCGTCGTGACGGCCGCCCTGGCCGACCTGGCCGGCCCGGACGGACCCGGCCTCGTCGCCCACGAGGCCAAACCCCTGCTGCGGGCCCTCTCCGATCTCGGCCTCCAGGACTGCCGCCTCGTGCTCGACACTGCGCTGGCCGCCTACCTGCTCGATCCTGCCGGTACGACCTACCACCTCGACGAGCTCCTGGAGGCCCGGACGGATCTGGTCATGCCGGATGACGGCCCACCCGAAGGCCAGCTCGACTTTGGGGCGTCCGGGGTCGACACGGTCGAGCGGACCGCCCGGCGGGCCCTGGCCACAGCAGCCGTGGCCGTGCCCCTGGCCGAGTCCCTCGACGAGGGCGGCTTGACCACCCTGAACGACACCATCGAGGTCCCGCTGGTGGCGGTCCTGGCCCGGATGGAGCACCGGGGGATCGGGGTCGACCGTGCCGTGCTGGAGGGCCTCAACGCCGCCATGACCGCCGAGGCCGAGGCCCTGGCCGCGGCCATCCAGGAGGACGCCGGCGAGGAGTTCAACGTCAACTCCACCAAGAAGCTGCGGGAGATCCTGTTCGAACGGTTGGAGCTCACACCCCAGAAGAAGACCAAGACCGGCTACTCAACCGACCAGGCCACCCTGGAGAAGCTGGTGGGGGAGCACCCCATCATCGAACACCTGCTCCGTTACCGGGAGGTGGAGAAGCTGCGCTCCACCTACGGGGCGTCCCTGCTCGACGCGGTCGGCCCCGACGGGCGGATCCACGCCCGGTTCAACCAGACAGTGGCCCGCACCGGTCGGCTGTCGAGCGAGCACCCGAACCTGCACAACATCCCGGTGCGCACCGAACTGGGGCGCAGCTTCCGCGCCGCCTTCGTGCCCGGACCGGGCCAGCGGCTGCTGGTGGCCGATTACAACCAGATCGAACTGCGTTGCATCGCCCACCTGGCCCGGGACCCCGGCCTGATCGAGGCGTTCACCACCGGCGCCGACGTGCACCGCACCGTGGCCGCCCGGGTGTTCGGGGTCGAACCCGACGAGGTCGATTTCGAACAGCGGTCACGGGCCAAGATGGTCTCCTACGGGCTGGCGTACGGGATGGAGGCCTACGGGCTGGGCCAACGCCTCGGCATCCGGACCGGGGAGGCCCAGGAGATCCTCGACGCCTACTTCGAGAGCTTCCCCGCGGTGCGGGACTATATGACCGCCACGGTCACCGAGGCCCGGAACCGGGGCTACACCGAGACCCTGTTCGGCCGTCGCCGGGCCATCCCCGAACTGATGAGTGACAACCCGCGGATCCGCCAGGCCGGGGAGCGACAGGCCATGAACGCCGGTATCCAGGGCCTGGCCGCCGACATCTTCAAGGTCGCCCTGGTCCGCCTGGACCGTCGCCTCATCGACGAGGGCCTGGCCGGACGCCTCGTCCTCCAGGTCCACGACGAGGTGCTGGTCGAGGCCCCGCTCGACGAGGTGCCGGTCGCCACCGACCTCGTGATGGAGGAGATGCGGGGGGCGTTCGAGCTGGCGGTGCCGCTCGAGGTCGATCTGCACACCGGCGCCACCTGGGGTGAGGCCAAGGAGGGTGGCGAACCCGCCCACGACGACGCGGCGGCCGCCCCGGCCCCGTGAGATCGGCGGGTGGCCTCAGGTGAAGCCGGCCACGGTCGACCAGAAGGTGTCGACCAGGGTGGCGAGGCGGTCCCGGGCCGCCGATTCCGCCTCGAGCACCCCGGCTTCGAGCCGGTCGATGGCGCTGCGGATGTCGGGATCACCGGCACCGAGGGACCGGCGCCAGGCGGCGAGCGCCCGCCGGTCCATCTCCGGGTGGAACTGGACGGCCAGGCTGCGCCCGTAGCGGAAGGCCTGGGGCCCGGCCGCGTTGTGGGCCACCTCCTCGGCCCCCGGGGGTGTGGTGAACCGGTCGGAATGGAACTCGAACCAGGGGCCCGGGCCCACGATGGCCGCGGCGTCACCGATCGGGGGCCTCGCCGGCGGTACCGGATCGTCGCTCGGTCCGGGCGGGGTGGGCGGCCGGGCCGGCCCCGGCTGCAGGGTGGCCCAGCCGAACTCGGGTTCGGGGCTCGGCTCGACCGTGCCGCCCAGGGCCCGGGCCAGGGCCTGGGCCCCGAAGCAGACGGCCAGCACGCTGGACTCCTCGGCCATCCGCTTCAGCCACGACAGCTCGTCGGCCAGCCAGGTGACGGTGTCGTCGTAGGCGCTGGCCCCCGAGCCCATGACGATGCCCAGGTCGATCCCGGTGGGGTCGGGGAACGGGTCGCGGCCGGCCACGACGATCCGCAGGTCGGTTCGTGGGGCCACCATGTCCGCCAGGGCGCCCATGGTGCCCCACGGATCCGGGGCGGCGTGGACCACCGCCACGGTGCAGTGGGGTCGACGCTCAGTACTGGGCGAAGTACTCACGCTGCTCCCAGCCGGTCACGGTGTCGGGGTCGTCATCCCAGTTGGGCTCGGCGGCCAGGAACCGGTTCACCTCGGACTCCTTCAGCCCGACGTACCAGTCCACGAACGCATCACCGAAGGCCTCCCGGTAGAGGGTGCTGGCCTTGAGCAGGGACAGGGCGTCGCCGAGCGAGGTGGGCAGCAGGGGCCGGTCGACGGCCGAGTACGGCTCGATCTCGAACGGGCCCGGGTCGAGCCGCCGGTTCAGACCGTCGAGGCCGGCCACCACCTGGCTGGCCAGGTACAGGTAGGGGTTGGCGGCCGGCTCGCCCACCCGGTTCTCCACATGGGTGCTCGGATCACCGGCGGCTCCCTGGAGGCGGCACATCGCGGCCCGGTTGTCGTAACCCCAGGTGGCCCGATCGGGGGCGAGGGAGAACGCCTTGCGCCGCCGGTACCCGTTCACGGTCGGGGTGGTGAACACCGATGCCGCGGTGGCGTGCTCCACCAAGCCACCGACGAACCAGCGACCCACATCCGAGATCAGCTCGGGAGAACCCTCCGGGGTGGCGAACGCATTGGCGCCCGCCGGATCCAGGAGGCTCTGGTGGAGATGCCAGCCGCTGGAGAAGAAGCTGGGGAGCCCGGGGCGGCACATGAAGGTGGCGTGGAGCCCGAGCCGTCGGGCCACCTGCTTCACCGTGGCCTTGAACAGCATCATGGCGTCGGCCGCGGCCAGGCCGAGCATGGGGGCGAAGGTGAACTCGCACTGGCCGGGACCCCATTCGTCCTCCATGGTGCGCAGGGGAAGGTCGACCCCGAGGATGTTGTCGGCCAGCACGGCCAGGATCTCCTCGATCTGGTCCTGGTGGTCGTCGGACTGGTAGCAGTAGCCGTTGGCCACCGCCTCCACGATCGGGGGTGCCGCCGGGGTGCCCGGCCCGCCCAACTGATCGGGGGCCAGGGAGGTCGACACCACCCGGGTCAGGTAGAACTCGACCTCCAACCCGGCCAGGTAGCGGTAGCCGGCGGCCCCCAACGCATCCAGTGACCGTTGGAGCACGCTGCGGGGGTCGAAGGGCATCGGGGTGCCGTCGTCGAAGTAGGTGTTGCCGATCACCCACGCCGTGTTCGGTGCCCACGGGAGGATCCGAAAGGTGAGCGGATCGGGCACGAGGACCGCGTCGGGGAAGCCGGACATCTGGGAGATGCCGAGGCCGCCGCCAGCCTGGAAGGCGTCATACACGATGGTGTCGGCGGTGTCGAAATGGTAGGCGGCGGTGGAGAAGTCGACGCCGTTGCGGAGCACCCCGTCGAAGGCGTCGGTCAGGAGGGTCTTGCCCCGCTGCTTGCCGTGCGGGTCGACCATGTTGACCCGCACGAAGCGGATGTCGTGCTCGGCGAGCTGGGCCCGAGCCCGCTGGGCCGCCTCCTGCTGTTCCAGGGTCCAGAGGTCGTGGCGGGCGATGAAGTCGTCCTTGCCGACGGAGGCGGCGTTGTCGAGGAGGATGGTCATGATCGGGAGGGCCTCGTTTCGAGTGGACAGGGAAGGGCGTGGCGGGGTTCAGAGGAGGGAGGCGGGGGTTCAGAGGAGGAAGGTGAGATTTTGTTGGGTGCACTCGGAGTCAACGAGTGAGACGACCTTGCGGCGGATCTGCAGCTCCCCGTCGACGTGGGTGAGCACATGACCGCACCAGCCACCGAGCGACCGGGTGGTCCCGGTTCGCTGTTCGTGGACGACGAACGAGCTACGAACCTTGATCTCGCCCGGTTCCGCAGTGGGGACGACCACCGAGCCGGTGATCTGGTGGGCGGTGCGGGACGGGGGGATCTGGGCGTAGGCCAGGTCGGTGCGGAGCCAGGCGACCCGGTCCCGCAGCCGCCGCCGGTCGTCGCAGGCGATGGTGACATGGTGCTGGGGGTCGGGCAGGCCCGGGCCCACCGGGACCCAGTACAGGCAGTCGTCGGTGTAGAGATCGAGCCAGGCCTCGAAGTTCTGCTCGTCGATCCACCACGCCTCGTCGAGGAGGACGGCGGCGATGTCGTGGCCGAGATCACCGCGGGGTGGGAGCCCGGGGGAACCCCACTCGGTGATGTCGCGTCGGAGCAGGTCGTAGTAGGCGTCGTCCACATAGGTGGAGGCCAGGTCATGGACGGTCGGTCGAATCGGGGCTCGGCCGGCGGTGCTCACCGGGTGACCGGCTTCCGGTCGGTGGTCATCAGGGTCCGCCAGCGGTCCCAGAACGCCCGCATCGGCAGCTCGTCGGATGCCGGCCCGGTGAGGATGCCGTGTTCGTCCCGGTACTCGTCCTCCCCGTGGAGGTGGCGGTGGGTCATGACCCATTCCGCTTCCGGGATGCCGAGGCCCCGCTGGCATTCCTCGAAGTTGGCGATGTCGTCGGGTTCACCGAAGTTGGGGAAGTCCTCCTGGAGCCGGATCCGGATGCTGTTGATCTCGTCGGGGACCCCACCGATGGAGGTGGAGTACCACTGCATCACCGTGCGGTCCACGGCGATCGGGTCGACCACCTGGATCTGGTTCCCGATGATGAGCAGGTTGGGGAAGATGTTGAGGTTCATCCCCGCCCCGACGGCGGTCTCCAGGGCCTCCAGGGTGGCGGCGTCGCCCAGCCGGTCGCGGAGGGCGGCCTCGTAGGCCTCGCGTCCCGGGCTGGGCGCGGCCTGGGGCCAGTACCGGGGGATCTCGCCCCGCTGGTCGAGGAAGGTGTGGCCGTGGCCCAGGTCCTGGACGTACTGGGCTCCGGCGTCGACGTCGTCGAGGGTGTACTGCATGTCGACCCCGGCCCCGTAGCGGTCGTGGCGCATGGTCAACAGGGACCGGTGGGAGAAGCCGGCGTGGAGGCCGTCGGCCGAGTTGTCGAGGATCAGCTTCCAGTTGGCCCGGCACTCGAGCCGCATGGCTCCGTGTCGGACGCGGACCTCGCCCGTGGGGGACCGGTCGATCCACTCGTCGAGCCGGGCGGCGGCCGGGCCGAGGTGTTCGACGAGCGGGGCCTCGTGGGGGTCGAGGGTGGCGAAGATGAACCCCCGGTAGGTGCCGCAGCGGACACGTCCCAGGCCGAGCTCGTCCTGGCCCAGGTGGTCGCGATACGCCCGGCGGAACGGCACGGCCACCAGATCGCCGTGCTCGCCGAACTTCCAGGCGTGGTACGGGCAGGTGAAGATCCGGGTGGAACCCGACGGGGCCCGGCACACGGTGGCCCCGCGGTGGCTGCACCGGTTGAGCAGCACTCCGATCTCGCCGTCCCGGTCCCGGTTCACGATCACCGGGCGGAGGCCGAGGGATCGGGTCACATAGTCGCGCGGGGCCGGCAGCTCACTCTCGTGGGCGAGGTAGGTCCAGGTCCCCCCGAAGACGTTTGCCATCTCGGCCGCGAACACGTCGGGGTCGGTGTACAAGCTCCGGTGTACCCGGTCCTCACGAACCAGTTCGTCGAGGGGATGGGCGCAGTCGCGGAAGGCCATACGCCATGTATAGAACGATACATAAACTGTCAAAAGTGATAGATCGTTAACAACAGGTGTCCCGTACACTCGGGAAAGATGACGGAGGCCGAGGACCTGGTGTGCCCGACGGTGGCCGATCGGCTGCGCGGCGCCGAGGCCACCCTGACCGGTTCCGAACGGCGGGTCGCCGAGGCCGTGCTGGGTTCGTACCCCATCGCCGGCCTCCAACCGGTGACCCGGCTGGCCGATGACGCCGGCGTGAGCGCGCCCACCGTGTTGCGCCTGCTCGCCAAGCTGGGCTTCGAGGGCTACGGCGACTTCCGGGACGCCCTCCTGGCCGAGGTGGCCTCCCTGCTGGCCTCACCGGTGAACCGGTCCGGCGGGGTGCCGTCATCGCTGGACGAACTGGTGAACAGGGCCGCCGAGACCCTGACCCAGACGGTGGCCGGCACCCTCCGGACGATGGATCTCGAGGTGTTGGACCGGGCCGTGGCCGCTCTGGCCGACATGGATCGGCCCGTCTACCTCGGGGGTGGTCGGATGAGCTGGGTGCTCGCCGCCCACCTGGCGTTCCACCTGCAACTCGCCCGGCCCGGGGTGCACGTGATCGGCCCCGAATCGGGCGCCTCCCTCCGTATCCGCCTCGATCTCGACGAGCGGGCGGTGGTGGTGCTGTTCGACTACCGGCGCTACCAGGAATCGACCCTGGCCTTCGGCCGGCACGCGGCCGCGGTCGGTGCCGAGCTGGTGCTGATCACCGACCGGTTCCTCTCGCCCCTGGTCGGCCACGCCGATGCGGTCTTCGCCACCGCGGTGGAGGGCCCCCTCCCGCACGACGGCACGGTGGGCGCCTTCGCCCTGATCGAGGTGCTGGTGGCGGCCACGATCGAACGGTTGGGGGCCGAAGCGGCCTCGCGGGTGGCCCGCTTCGACGGTCTCGAGGCCCGGGAGGATCACGGAGGCTGACCCCCGACCGGAATCGGGCGCCGGTGCGGGCAAGCTGACGGGATGGCCGTCGACCGTGAACCCCCGGGGAGTGCATCGCACTGGTTCGAGCCCATCGCCGCCCACCTGGGCTCGGCCTACCTGCGCTACTCGTTCACCCGGGGCACCGCCCAGGAGGTCCGGGCCCTCGTCGAGCTGGGTCGGCTCCGCCCCGGGGCCCGGGTCCTCGACGTGGGCTGCGGTCCCGGACGCCACGCCCTCGGTCTCGCCGCCGCCGGGTTCGAGGTCGTCGGCATCGATGTGGCTGCCCCTTTCATCGACCTGGCTCGGGCCGCGGCCGAGGAGCGGGGCCTGGCCGATCGGGCCCGGTTCGAGGTGCTCGACGCCCGGAACCTGGCGATGTCGCTGGGCGATCGTCCGGCCGCCGACCGTTCCGGGGTCACTGTTGGGGGGTTGGGGCGGTTCGATCTGGTCTACTCCCTGTGTCAGGGTGCGTTCGGCCTCACCGCCGGCCCCGGCGCCCGGCCGAGCCCGGAGCGGGAGCTGGATGAGCCGATCCTGGCCGGCATGGCGGCCGCCCTGGCCGCCGGGGGTCGCCTGGTGCTGAGCGCGTTCTCCGCCTACTTCCAGCTCCGTTACCTCGAGGACGGTGACGAGTTCGACGCCGATCTCGGCGTCAACCACGAACACACCACCATCCGCGATCCCGACGGGGTGGAGCGCCCGACCGAGCTGTGGACGACCTGCTACACCCCACGTGAGCTGCGGCTTCTCGCCCGTTCGGTCGGATTGAGGGTGGAAGCCGTCCACGGGGTCACGCCCGGGGCCTACCGGCCGGGCCCGCCCGGGACGGACTGCCCCGAGTTCCTACTGGTCGCCCGGGCCGAGGGGGACGGGTCGGATCCCCCGGCGTGTAACCGGTTGGGGCTACAGGCCGGTCCCTCAATCCTCTGAGGCCTGCGCCGACTGGCCTGGTACCCTGAACCCATGTCGGGAAGGTCCCGACTCTGCCGGTTGCCCGCATGCGGAATGTGTTCCCTGGCGCTACGACCGTCACCGGTCCGGGCGCCATTGTTTTGCTATCAAGTTCCTCTGTGACGCAGCCTGGGAGTACCACGAAAGTTCATTCCTGATCCGTGTCCACCATTGAAGCCCAGCCTGGGCCCAGCCCCGCGATGTCCGATACCGACTCCGAGTACACGCCCCGTCAGATCACCGCCAACGACCTTGAAGGATCCCTGGACGACGCTTACGAAGCGTCGATGATCTCGGTCGACGACGGGCAACTCGTCACAGGAACCGTCGTCCGAGTCGATCGGGACGAGGTCCTCCTCGACATCGGCTACAAGAGCGAAGGCGTGATCCCGGCCCGGGAGCTGTCGATCCGCAACGACGTCGATCCGGCTGAGGTCGTGTCGATCGGCGATCATCTCGAAGCCCTTGTCCTCCAGAAGGAAGACAAGGAAGGCCGTCTGCTGCTGTCGAAGAAGCGGGCCCAGTACGAACGGGCGTGGGGCACCATCGAAGAGGTCAAGGAACGCGACGGGGTCGTGTCCGGCCCGGTCATCGAGGTCGTCAAGGGCGGCCTCATCCTCGATATCGGGCTCCGCGGCTTCCTGCCCGCCTCCCTGGTCGAGTTGCGCCGGGTCCGTGATCTGCAGCCGTACGTGGGCCGCTCCCTCGAGGCCAAGATCATCGAGCTCGACAAGAACCGCAACAATGTGGTGCTCTCCCGCCGGGCCTACCTCGAGGAGACCCAGAAGGAACAGCGCGAGGACTTCCTGGCCAACCTGACCCCGGGCGAGGTTCGCACCGGGGTGGTGTCCTCGGTGGTCAACTTCGGCGCCTTCGTCGACCTCGGCGGCATGGATGGCCTGATCCACGTTTCGGAACTGTCCTGGAAGCACGTCGACCACCCCGGTTCGGTCGTCTCGGTGGGCGACGAGGTCACCGTCCAGGTCCTCGAGGTCGACCTCGAGCGGGAACGGATCAGCCTGTCGCTCAAGGCCACCCAGCAGGATCCGTGGCAGGAGTTCGCCTCCACCCACCGGGTCGGCGAGCTGGTCTACGGCCGGGTCACCAAGCTGGTGCCGTTCGGTGCGTTCGTCCAGGTGGGCGACGGTATCGAAGGCCTGGTGCACATCTCGGAGATGTCGGCCCACCATGTCGACCTGCCCGAACAGGTCGTCACCCCGGGCGAGGAGCGGTGGGTCAAGATCATCGACATCGACCTGCAGCGGCGGCGGATCAGCCTGTCGATCAAGCAGGCCGCCGAAGGTGGCGTGGTGGCCCAGGAGTACCAGGAGCACTTCGGCGAGCACGCCTTCGACGACGAGGGCAACTACATCGGCCCCACCGAGGTCGATCCGGCCACCGAAGCGGCATGGGCCGAGTACTACCAGGAGCTCGACCTCCCGGGCGGGGCCACCGCCCCCGAGGAAGCCACCGAGTGACCCTTCGCCCCGGGTGCACCGGGGCACGCACCGGCACGAGCGACTCGCCGCCGGCCAACCAACACCATCGTTCGCGATTCGTCGCCGCCGGCCAACCGGCGGCGACGTTCGCGTGGGCGACCGACGGGTTTTCCTAAGCCTGACCCGTTCGCGAGCCGACAGGTCTCTACGTCAAACCGCGGACCGTCGTGTCGGTCTGCCTGACCGAGGAGATGGTCGTGAGCTCACGACGAACGGTGATTCTCATTGTGGCGGTGGCGGTCTCGGGGATCGCAGCGTTCGGATTGTGGAACTACATCCGGAACCTGGAGGGGTCGGTGTACGACAACGCCGCCCCCGAGCAGGTCTGGGTGGTGCGCGACACCGTGCCCAAGGGGACACCGATCGACCAGGCCATCGCCCAGCAGCTCATCATCGAGCGGGAGATGCCAACCGCCTACAAGCCGGCCACCGCCGTGGAGGACCCCGCCACCCAGTTCGCGGGCCTGGTCGCGGTGACCGACCTGCCCCCCAACCAGGTCTTGGTGCTCGGGAACTTCGTGCCGTCCACGGTGGTCAACACCGGGATCACCGACCGCCTCGAGGAACGGGGCATGGTCACCGTGACCTTCAGCGTGGACCAGGTCCGGGGGGTCGCCTACCAGGTCGTCCCCGGTGACTACGTCAACCTGCTGGCCCTGCGGTCACAGGACACCGTCGACCCGGCCACCGGGACCGCGGTCGCCGTCAACCCCGATTACGCCTACACCGCCCGCTATGTGTACCAGCGGGCCGAGGTGCTCGCCGTCGACACGGTCCTGACCCCCGATCTGGGTGAGACCGCCGATGACGGCTCCACCGAGGAGGCCGCGGCGGCCACCGCCATCAACGGCGGCATGATCACCCTGGCCGTTCCCCCCGACGCCGTGCAGACGATCCTCTCGGTGGGCATGGAGAACATCTACCTGTCGCTGGTGCCCGACAGCTACCAGCCGACCCCGCTTCCGCCCATCGACGTCGGCGGAACGGTCTATCCCGGGGAGAACGGTGGCCAGCTGACCCCGTACGGCCCCGAGCCGGCCGCCGAAGGCGCCCAGTGACCTGGCGGGCGACGGACCACCACCGCAGCGAGCGAAGGACCCCGTGATGACCGGTCAACCCGTCAGTGATTTCACCAACTTCAGCTTCGACGACTTCGACCTCGGGGACAACCTCGACGAGGAGCTGGCCGAGGCCAACGAGGCGAGCGACGTCGGCGGTGGGGCGGTGGCGGTCGTCGACGCCGACCAGGCGGTGCGGGAGTACCTGTCGAGCCTGATCGACGGCCGGGTCGACACGGGCGGTTCGCTGGCCGAGATCGAGACCCGCCTGGGCAGTGCACCCATCGTCATCGTGCTCGGCCCGTCGTGCACCAGCGAACCGGACCTGGCCACCGTCCAGCGGTGGGCCCGGACCCGGCCCAATGTCGGCACCATCCTGGTCACCCCCGAGCTCAGCACTGACCTGCTGCGCCAGGCCATGCGGGTCGGCATCCGCGACGTGCTCTCGGCCCCGATCGACCAGGGGCAACTGTTGGAGACCATCGCCCGGGTGGCCGAGGACGTTTCCGGCGCCCTGCCCGCCGGCACCCCGCCGCCCCCCGTCGGGGAGGCGATGGGCAACGGGCGGATCCTCAGCGTCTTCTCGACCAAGGGTGGTTCCGGCAAGTCGGTGACGGCCACCAACGTCGGCGTGGTGCTGGCCCAACACTCCGACGCCCCCGTGGCCCTGATCGACGGGCACCTCCAGTTCGGTGACGTGGCGGTCATGCTGAAGCTCCAGCCCGAGTACACCGTCATCGACGCCCTCTCCCAGCTCGACAAGCTCGACCCCGGGATGCTCCGCCAGCTGATGACCGTGCACGAGCCCAGCGGCCTGCTGGTCCTGCCTGCGCCCATGGAACCGGCGTTCGCCGACCAGGTGAGCGGTGAGCAGATGGTCAAGCTGGTGGAGATGATCCGGTCGTTCGCCGGCCACATCGTGATCGACCTGCCCGCCATCTTCAACGAGGTCGTCCTCAGCCTGCTCGAGGTGTCCGACGACGTCCTGCTGGTCGCTGGACTGGACATCCCGAACATCAAGAACGTGAAGATCGGTCTGGCCACCCTCGAGATGCTCGGCGTGCCACCCGACAAGCTCCATCTGGTCCTGAACCGGGCCGATTCGAAGGTGAAGCTCGACGTGGCCGAGGTGGAACGCACCCTGAAGGTGGCGGCGATGGCCCATGTGCCCTCCGACGTGGTCGTCCCGATCTCGGTCAACAAGGGATCCCCCGTGGTCCTGTCGGCCAGCAAGACCGCGGTGGCCCGGGCCTTCGAACAGCTGGCCATGGCCTTCATCGAGCGGCCGGCGGTGACCGCACCCCCGCCCCCGCCCGCCCCGCCCCAACGTCGCAAGTTCTTCGGCTAGATCACCCAGGAGCCAGTAGATGTCTCTCTACAAGCGACTCAACGAGGGGGTGGCGACCGAGGCGACAACCCGGTCCGCGCCCGCCGCGGCGAATCGCACCACCGGTCTGGCCGAGATCCGCCACCGGGTCCACGCCTCGCTCATCGACGAGCTCGGCCCGGTCCTCTACGACAAGCGGATGTCGGAGGAGGAGCTGCGGTCACGGGTGCACTCGGCCCTGCAGACCGCACTGGCCCAGGAGCGGACCCCCCTGTCGGCGTCCGACCGGGCCCAGCTCATCCAGGACGTCTCCGACGACATCCTGGGCTACGGGCCCATCGATCGGCTGCTGCGCGACGACGACGTCTCGGAGATCATGTGCAACGGTCCCGATCAGATCTATGTGGAGCGCAGCGGCAAGCTGAGCGTGGAGCAGGTCAACTTCGTCGACGAGGAGCATCTGCGCCGCATCATCGACAAGATCGTGGCCCAGGTCGGCCGCCGTATCGACGAGTCCAGCCCCCTGTGCGACGCCCGCCTGCCCGACGGCTCCCGGGTCAACGCGGTCATCGCCCCCCTGGCCGTCGGCGGTCCGTTCCTCACCATCCGGAAGTTCTCGGCCGACCCCCTGCGGATCGACGACCTCATCCGGTTCGGGACCCTCAGTGTCCACGCGGCCCGGTTCCTCCAGGCCTGCATCGTCGGCAAGCTGAATGTCGTGGTGTCCGGTGGTACCGGTACCGGGAAGACGACCACCCTCAACGTGCTGTCGTCGTTCATTCCCCCCGAGGAGCGGATCGTCACCGTCGAGGACGCCAAGGAGCTCCAGCTCCACCAGGACCATGTCCTGTCGATGGAGACCCGCCCACCGAACGTGGAGGGCAAGGGCGAGGTGACCATCCGCGACCTGGTCAAGAACACCCTGCGTATGCGGCCCGACCGGATCGTGGTGGGGGAGTGCCGTTCCGGCGAGGCCCTCGACATGCTCCAGGCGATGAACACCGGTCACGACGGGTCGTTGACCACCCTGCACGCCAACACCCCCCGCGACGCCCTCAGCCGTCTGGAGACCCTGGTCCTCATGGCCGGCTACGACCTGCCGGTCCGGGCCATCCGCGAGCAGATCTCATCCGCGGTCGACCTGATCGTCCAGCTCCAACGACTCCGCGACGGCACCCGCCGGATCACCCACATCACCGAGGTGGCCGGGATGGAGGGCGACGTCATCACCCTCCAGGACGTGTTCCTGTTCGACTTCAACGCCGGCGTCGACCAGTCCGGACGGTTCCAGGGGGAGCTGCGCTCCACGGGGGTCCGACCCCGGTTCACCCAGAAGCTCGCCGACCACGGCATCCGCCTGGGACCCGAGATGTTCACCAATCAGCCGGTGGCGCCGGCCGGGGGGAAGGGCAAACGATGAATCCGGACGACCGACCGCACCGGCCGGTGGCACGGCACCTCGACCGACCGGCCGTCAGCCGCCGCCTCGGGATCCTCGCCGCGGTACTGCTCACCGTGCTGACCCTGCTCGCCGGGTTCGCGCCGGGGGCCGGAGCCCAGGAGGATCCGGGTGCCGGCTACACGGTCACCGGCATCGACGCCTCCGACCCGGCCCGGGTCGCCGTCACGGTGACCGGCCTGACCCAGCCACCCGGCCAGGTCGAGGTGGTCGAGAACGGCGAACCGGTCGACGGGGTCGAGGTGTCGTCCACCGTGACCGCCGGCCTCCCCGCCGACGTGGTCTTCGTGGTCGACACCAACGCCCGGACCGACAACGGCGGTGCCGTGCTGGACCGGATCAAGGCCCAGTTGCAGGCCTCGGTGGCCGAGCTGCCGGCCTCCACCTCGATCGGGGTCGTCTCGGCCGGTTCATCGGTGACCGTTGCCGTCCGGCCCACCACCGACCGGGCCCGGGTGGCCGCCGGCATCGACAGCCTGGCCCTGCGCAACGGTTCCGCAGTAATCGACGGGGTGGCCCGGGCCGGCACCCTGCTCGAGGCGGGTGACGCGCCGGTCAGGTCGGTGATCGTCGTGTCCACCGGCCCCGACACCTCGTCGAGCCTGCCGGTCGATGCCGCCCAGGTCGAACTGGTCAAGCTGGGCGCCCAGCTGGTGACCGTCCAGGTCGGGGCCGGGGAGCCGCGCCTGGCCACGGCGGTGACCGAGACCGGCGGTGTCGACCTCGCCGTGGACCAGTCCGACCAGTTGCCGGCGGCCGTGGCGTCCGCGGTTCGCCTGGCCACCGACCGAGTCCTGCTCCTGTTCCCCGGGTCCACCCCGGCGGGTGACCGGGGCGACCTGACCGTCTCCCTCGACGGGGTCACCAGCGAACTGTCGTACGCCTCCGGATCAACCCTCACCAACCTGGGTCAACTGGCCCCCCGCCCGGAACCGAATCCACCGGGGATCGCCCTGTTCCGGTCGTCGGTGGGCCTCTACCTGGCCCTGTTCCTGGCTTTCGTGGGCATCTCGCTCGGGGTGTGGTCACTGGCGTCGACCCTCACCACCCGCACCTCCTCGCTGGAGGGTGTCCTGGCCCGGTACATCGAGCGGGACGAGTTCGACACCGACGAGGTCGACGAGCTGGTGGTGCAGTCCGCCCTGCTGCAGCGGGCGGTCAACATCAGCGAATCGTTCGCCGAGCGCCAGGGCTTCCTGGCCAAGGTGGAGGGGCTCCTCGAACGGGCCGACCTGCCCATCCGGGCCGGTGAGGCCATGTTCCTGCTGCTGGCCACCGTGATCCTCACCGCCGGACTCGGGATCGCCCTGACCGGCAGCATCCTGGCCGGCCTGCTGTTCGCCGCGGCCGCCGGTAGCGTCCTGTTCTTCTTCGTCCGGTTCAAGGCCCGCCGGCGGTTCAAGACCTTCGAATCCCAGCTGCCGGACACCCTGCAACTTCTGGCCGGCACCCTCCGGGCCGGCTACTCCCTGCCCCAGGGCTTGGAGGTGGTGTCCCGCGAGATCTCCGACCCGATGGGGGCCGAGCTGCGCCGGGCCATGACCGAGGCCCGCCTCGGACGGGACCTGGAGGAGTGCCTGAGCGGGGTGTCGGAACGGATGTCGAGTGCCGACTTCGCCTGGGCGGTCATGGCCATCAGCATCCAGCGCGAGGTCGGCGGCAACCTGAACGAACTGCTGCTCAGCGTGGCCGACACCATGGTGGCCCGGGAGCGGCTCAAGCGGGAGGTGGCCGCCCTCACGGCCGAGGGTCGGATGTCGGCCGGGATCCTCTCCTTCCTGCCCCCCGGGCTCGGGCTGATCATGTACGTGATGAACCCGGCCTACATCGGGGTGTTGTTCAGCGAGACGATGGGAAACGTGATGCTCGGGCTGGGGGTTGTGTCAGCTCTCGTCGGGCTCGCCTGGATGAAGAAAGTCATCACGATCGATGTTTGATGTCCTCGCCCAGCTGCCCTTCCAGCTCTTCGTCGCCCTCGCCGCGGCCGGCGTCGGGCTCGTCCTCTACGCCATCCTCACCCAAGCCGAGGAGCGGGCGTCGGCCCGCTCCACCCTGCGTCAGCTCAACGACTACCAGTTCCAGAACGAACGGGAACGGGAGCTTCTCGCCCCCCTCCAGCAGCGGTTGGTGGCCCCCGTCCTGACCGGGTTCGGTCGGGTCGGCCGGCGTTTCAACCCGCCGGAGTATGTGGAGTCGGTCCGCCGCAAACACGTCCGGGCCGGGATCGCCACCCCCGAAGCGGTCGAGCGGTTCCTCGCCGTCCGGGTCCTCGGGTTCGCGTTTATCCCCCTGTGGCTCATCATCGTGCTCGTTGTCAACCCGCTCGGTTTCGCCGGGATCCTCAAATGGCTGGTGGCCGGAATCGGGGTGGTGGCCGGGGCCATGGGTCCGGCGTCCCGCCTCGACAGCAAGGTCAAGAGCCGGGAGCAGGGCATCCAGCGGGCCCTGCCCGACGTCCTCGACCTGCTGGTCATCTCCGTCGAGGCCGGCCTCGGTTTCGAGCAGGCGGTGGACCGGGTGATCGCCAACGTCCCCGGTGAGCTGGCCGACGAGTTCGCCCGGGTGTTGGGGGAGACCCAGGCCGGCGCGAGCCGGGCCGATGCGCTGCGATCGATGCAGGAACGGGTCGATGTGGCCGAGATCCGGTCGTTCGTGCTGGCCATGATCCAGGCCGACACCTTCGGGGTGTCGATCGGTCGGGTGCTTCGGGCCCAGGCCGACGAGATGCGGATCAAGCGCCGCCAGCTCGCCCAGGAGAAGGCCCAGAAGGCACCGGTCAAGATGATGATCCCGATGGTGCTGTGCATCTTCCCCGCGCTGTTCGTGGTCGTCATCGGACCGGCCGTCATCAACATTTCCAAGAGCTTCTGATTTCGTGCACACATCAACGGGTACTGCGACCATGGGACCGGCCGCGCCTGGAGACACCGTGAGGCCTTCAGGCGAGGTGGCTGCTCCCCCAGGCCACAACCAGTCCACCGACCACCGCGACGACGACCGCACCGGCACCGGCCGGGGCGGACCGGAGGCGGGGTCGGCCGAGGACGACGATCCGACCGGCCACGGCGCCGGCGGGGGATCGTCGGGTTGGACCCTCAGCCGGTCCGTCGGGCACCTGCTCGCCCTGGTCGGCTTCGTCATCGGGGCCCGGGCCATCCGCGACAACAGCTTCCTGACCCATCTGGCCACCGGGCGGATCATCGTCGAGACCGGACGGATCCCCACCGCGGATCCGTACTCGTACCTGGCTCACGGCCTGCCCTGGACGGTGCAGAGCTGGCTGGTCAGCCTGGTCTACGCCGCCGGTGAGACCCTGGCCGGCCCGTGGACGGCACGGCTGTTCCACGGCCTGCTCACCGGCTACACGACCTGGGCGGTATGGCGGCTGGTCGCCCCGGCCCGGCACCTGGTGGTCCGGTTGCTGCTGACCGCGATCCCCTTGGCCATCGGGGGCTACCTGTGGTCGCCCCGCCCGTTGCTGATCGGCCTGGCCGCCTTCGCCCTGCTGCTGGAGGTCATCCAGGGGCGGCGCTCGAAATGGTGGCTCCTGCCGTTGTTCTGGGCCTGGGTGAACGCCCACGGCTCGTTCATCCTCGGTGGTGCGCTGCTCACCTTCGTGGCCCTCGGCGCCCTGGCCGACCGGGCCTCCGGCGGCGGTGTCAAGGCCGACCGGCCCTCCGGCGGCGGTGTCAAGGCGGTCGACGGGACGCCGGGCTCGGCGGGACCCGGCCGCTGGACGACGATCCGGTCGTGGCCGGAGCTCGAGCTCGTGGCCCTCGGCGCCCTGGGCTGCCTGTTGGGCCTCATCCCCCTGGGGTGGCGGATCGTCTGGTTCCCGTTCCACATGATGACCCGGTCCGACGCCCTGGCCTCGGTGGCCGAGTGGCAGGCGCCGACCTACGATCAGCCCGCCCAGTGGGCCTTCCTCGCCCTGATCCCCGTCGCGATCATCGCCGCCCGGCGGGGAGCGGTGTGGCGGGCCCTGCTGCCCAGCGTCACCTTCCTCATCGCCGGCCTGCTCGCCATGCGCAACATCGGTCTGGCGTCCCTGGTGGTGGTGGTCCTGCTGGCCCCCCACCTGCGTCTCGACCCGCCCCGTTCGCCGGATCGGCCCCATCGGCTGGCCCGGCCGTTGTCCGCGGCCGCTCTGGCCGGTCTGGCCGTCACGGTGGCCATGATCGTCACCCGGCCCGCCCTCGAGCTCGATTCCTACCCGGAGGCCGAGATCGCCTGGCTGGAGGAGCGGGACCTGGTCGCCCAGCCCGACGTCCGGTTGCTGGAGCGCGACTATGTCGGCAACTACCTCACCTGGCGCCATGGCACCTCGGCCCGGGTCTTCATGGACGACCGGTTCGACTTCTATCCGATCGAGGTCATCGATGACCACGCGACCCTGCTGCGCGGCGGGGCCATCACCCCGGTGATGGACCGCTACGACTTCGACGTCCTGGTCTGGGCCGTCGACACGCCGGTCGCCCGCTGGGTGGAGGCCGACGACGACTGGGACGTGGTCGTCCGCTCCGACGAGTGGATGGTGGCGTGCCGGGTCTCCAGCCCGGTCCACGATCGCTGCCTCCGGCCCTGACCGGCCCCCTCCGGCTCGACCGGGGGGGTGAACCCGCCCCGGGCCCAGGGAGATCCCAACGGCCCGGGAGACCCCGACGGGGGCGGGATCCGGGGTGGTGCCCGCGGGGCGAACCGGTACATCCACCCGTTCAATTCCGCCGTTCAGGGGCGTGAGGCCCATGGGCCCGCCCCCGGATCGCCGCCATCGTGGACGGCGTGTGGCGTGGGTGGTGGAGCGGTCCGTGGCCCGAGCGGTTCTGCTCGGAGCAGGAGCAGCGCGCCTGGCACCGGGGCCGATCCGCGGGGTTGGACGCGGTACGGCACGGCCGGGCCCGTCCCCGGGGCCGGGTGGTGCGCCGCTTCCTGCCGGGTGGTGACACCACGGCATGACGCCCTGCGATCAGGCCCGGGAACCCCAAAACGCCCGGCGGGGAGGCGTCCGTGCCGGACGCCTCCCCGCAGCAGGACACCTCGTCGTGTCCTAGAGCCGTGGCCCTCAGGCCGGGTTATCTCACTGGGAGATCGAACCGCCGACGGTCGAGAACTTGTCCTCGGCGGCGCTACCCAGCATGGTCACCGCACCGATGCAGACGACGGCGATGAGGGCGACCAGCAGGGCGTACTCCACGAGGCTGGCGCCTCGCTCGGTCTTGGCCTGCGCACGGGCCCAAGCAGCGATGAACTGGTAGTGAAGCATGTGATTTTCTCCGTGGTGGGGGAATTGCTTTTGGTATGTCGACCCGGTGGTGGGTGTGCACTAAGGATCGACGGACCCCCCCGTTTCCTATATGGGCCTCCGGGATCAACTGGAGCGGGCCGGTCGGCCGGTCGGGCCGGTAGGCCGTTGGAAACCCCTAGCCAGGGCCTCCGGCCGGCGAAGTCATGGCCGGGAATCAGTCGAGATGGACGATGCCCATTCGCACGGCTCGCAGCACGGCCTGGGTGCGATCCCGGGCGTCCAGCTTTTGGTAGATGGAGGCGAGGTGGTTCTTCACCGTTTTCTGGCTGATGTACAGCCGTTCGGCCACCTCGGGGGTCGAGCACCCGTCGGCGATGAGCTGTAGCACCTCTTCTTCACGGGAGGTGACGAGCTTCTCCTGGGTCTGACCGGTCGCCTGGCGACGGACCTCGGCCAGCATCGAGGCCGCCAGGCTCGGTGAGAGGGCGGTCTCCCCACTGGCCACCGTGTCGATGGCCTGAGCGATCTCGTCCACCGAGCAGTCCTTCACCAGGTAGCCGTTGGCCCCGGCGCGAATCGCGTTACCGAGGATGTCCTGGTCGGCGTGCATGGTGAGCATGATGACCCGGACCTCGGGCTGCCGGTCCTTGATCTGGCGGGTGGCCTCCACCCCGTCGAGGAGGGGCATGGTGACGTCCATCAGGATCACGTCGGGCTGGACGGCCCGGGCCAGATCGACCGCGTCGCTGCCGTTGCGGGCCTCGGCGACCACGGTGAAGCCGAGCTCCTCCAGCGAGCGCCGGAGGCCCTCGCGGAGCATGCGGTGGTCGTCGGCCAACATGAGCCGGATGGCGGCCCGGCGGCGGGTCTGGTCGTTGGCCTGATCCGGGGCGGGGACGGCCCGCCGTTCGGTGCCGGCGGCGGCTCCGGCAGGGCCCGTGGCGGAGCCGGGGGCTCCGGCGTTCATCGCTGAGCGAGGTAGCACCGTACTGTCGTCCCTTCGTGTGGGGTTGAGAGGAGCTCGAGAACCGCACCGACGCTGTCGGCCCGCTCCCGCATGCCGATCAGGCCGTAGGAATCGGGCCGACCGAGGGTCCCGTCGGCGGTTTCGGGGAGGCCGACACCGTTGTCGGTCACTTCCAGCAGGGCCTGGTCCTCTGTGCAGCGCCACCGGAGGTCGACCGCGGTGGCCTGGGCGTGGCGTTCGACGTTGACCAGCGCCTCCTGGGCGATCCGCCACAGCTCCCGTTCCTGGAGGATGGGGAGGCGGTGGTCGGTGTCGCAGTCGACGGTCACCTCGAGGTGGCTGCGGGCGGCGAGCCGGGCCGCGAACTGTTCGGCGGCGGCGGCGAAGTCGACGGTGTCGGTCACGTCGGTCCGCAGGTCGGAGAGGGTTTCCCGGACCTCGGTGACCACCTGGCGGATGTCCTGACGGAGCTCGGCCAGGCCGTCGGTGACCGCCTGGCCGGTCTCATTGCGGCGGATCATGCGGTCGACCTCGAACCCCAGGTAGGCCAGCGACTGGCCGACCCGGTCGTGGAGCTCCCGGGCGATGCGGAACCGTTCCTCGTCGGCGGCCACGGTCTGGATCCGCCGGAACCAGTGGCTGTTGTCGATGGCCAGAGCGACGGGTTCCACGAACCCTCTCAGCAGTTGCACATCCGCCGGGCTGAACCCTTGGGCCGAGGCCGTCTCGACGGCGACGACGCCGACGAGGAGGCCCCGGGCGAGGAGGGGGGCATAGATCCCCGAGTGCATCCCCGGGACCAGGCCGGGGCCGGACTCGTTGAGACCGGTGACCAGGATGGGGCGACGCAGATGGAGGGCGTCGACGACCCCGTCGGGAAACGCCGACCAGGCCAGACCGCCGACCTGGAGGCCGGCGCTGGTGCGGACCACGGTGAGCAGCCCGCTCGCCTCGTCACGCAGCACGATCATGGTGGCGGTACCGGGCAGGAGGGCCCGGAGCCGGGCCGAGGTGGAGTCCAGCACCTCGTCCTCGTCAAGGGAGGCCGGGAGGGTCTGGGCCACCCGGTGCAGGTTGGTGAGCAGGGCGTTGGCGTCGGTGAGCCGGGCCACCCGATCGAGGGCGATGCTGTGACGGCGGGTCGCTTCACCGGCCAGCCGGCGGCCGTACCCGGCCACGATGCCGGCCGAGACCAGCAGGGTCGCCCAGCGGGCGCCTTCGGCCCATTCGGCCGGGGACCAGTGCTCGTTGACCAGGGCCGGGAGGGTCAGGGCGGCGATCGAGACGATCGCGACCCGGAGGGCGAACCCGTAGCCCCGGGCGAACCCGGCCACGATCACCGCGTTGACCAGGACCAGCACCAGCGGTGAGCCCCAGTAGCCGGTGGTGATGACCGCGGTGACGGCGAGCACCACCTCCATGTCGATGGCCATGACGGCTCGCAGCGAACCGGTGTCCCGGACCGGTACCAGCGTCCGGAAGATGGCGTGGGCCAGGATGAGCGCGGCCAGCACCAGCATGACCGGGTCCCCGGCGATGATCCAGGAGCTGGCCAGGGCCAAGGACACCCCGGTGGTGGCCCACCGCACCGCCAGGATGGCCGGCCGGAAACCGGCCAGCGGGTCATCGTCCCGGGCGGACACGGCCTCGCCGATCCGGTCCGTGGACCGCCGGCCGGCGGCAGCCAGGACCCCATCGCCCCATCGTGCGGCGTCACGGTCGGTGGCCCACCGGGCTCGGGCGGCGGGCCGGTCACGGGTCGGGTCGCCGGCCGGATCCGGGCGCAACCCGGTCGGCGGCTGATCCGGTGACTCCGCTTCCCGGCTGGGCGCGGCCAGGTCGTTCATCGGCGGGTCTCCGACCGCGATGAGGCGATGACCTGGTCATCCATGGGGAACGGGCCGGCCTGGCCGCCGCATTGCTGCACCCCTGCACCGTCGGCGCCGGCCGCACGATGATGAGAAGCTGGCCCCGGAGGGTCCTGACGTCCCCCCTGGCCCCACCCGGTCGGCGGGGGCTAGTTTGCCGGGCGTGCGTCTCGTCGCCCTTACCGGAGGAATCGGATCAGGAAAGTCGTCGGTGTCGTCCCGCCTGGCCGAGCGGGGAGCCGTCATCGTCGACGCCGATCTCGTGGTCAAGGAGCTCCAGCGGCCCGGTCGGCCGGTGTTCGAAGCCATGGTCGAACGCTGGGGCGACCGGATCGTCGGCCCTAACGGGACCCTCGATCGGGCCGCGGTGGCCGCCATCGCGTTCGGTGATCCGGACGAGCTGGCCGCCTTGAACACGATCACCCACCCCGCGGTCCGGGCCGAGATGCGGGTCCAGACCGAGGCGGCCGCCCACACCGACCGGGTGGTGGTGCTCGACATCCCCCTCCTGGCCGAGGGTAAGGGCGATCGGCGGGGTGCCTCGGCGGTGATCGTGGTCGACTGCCCGGTCGAGGTGGCCGTGGAACGCCTCATGGCGCACCGGGGGTTCGACCGGGCCGACGCCGAGGCCCGGGTCAAGGCCCAGGCCACCCGGGAGCAACGGTTGGCCATGGCCGATCATGTCATCGACAACGGTGGTGATCTCGACCAGCTCGACGCCCAGGTGGCCGGGTGCTGGGACTGGATTCTGACCCTGGACCCCACCCCGTGGCCGCCACCCGACGACCAGGAGCACCGCCGGCCCCCGGCGTGACCGGGTCCGGGACGGATCAGGGTCCACCGGTATCCTGCAGGGGTGCCCGAGTTCAAGGTGGTATCCGAGTTCCAGCCGGCCGGTGACCAGCCCCGCGCCATCGAACAACTGGCCGAGGGCATCGAGGCCGGCGAGGCCCGCCAGACCCTGCTCGGCATCACCGGTTCGGGCAAGTCGGCCACCATCGCCTGGACCATCGAGGCGGTGCAGCGCCCCACCCTGGTCATCGCCCCCAACAAGTCGTTGGCCGCCCAGCTGGCCAACGAGTTCAAGGAGTTCTTCCCCCACAACCGGGTCGAGTACTTCGTCAGCTACTACGACTACTACCAGCCCGAGGCCTACATCCCCTCGTCGGACACCTACATCGAGAAGGACTCGTCGGTCAACGACGAGATCGACCGGCTCCGCCACTCGGCCACTTCGGCCCTGCTCACCCGGCGGGACACGATCGTGGTCGCCTCGGTCTCGTGCATCTACGGTCTGGGCTCCCCCGAGGAGTACCGGCAGAAACTCCTGGTGCTCCGGGCCGGGGAGGAGCACGATCAGCGGGCCATCCTCACCCGCCTGGTCGACATGCAGTACGAGCGCAACGACCTGAACCTGGTTCGAGGCAAGTTCCGGGTCCGGGGCGACACCATCGAACTCCACCCCGCCTACGAGGAGTTCATCGTCCGGGTCGAACTGTTCGGTGACGAGATCGAGTCGATCGTCAGCGTCGACCCGGTCACCGGGGAACGCCTGGCCGACCTGGACGAGCTGGTGGTGTTCCCGGCCACCCACTATGTCGCCTCCGACGAGCGGATGGCCCGGGCCATCACCGGGATCGAGGCCGAGCTCCAGCAACAGCTGGCCCGATTCGAGTCGGAGAACAAGCTGCTCGAGGCCCAACGGCTCCGCATGCGCACCCAGTACGACCGGGAGATGATGCAGGAGATGGGGTTCTGCAACGGGATCGAGAACTACAGCCGCCATATCGACGGCCGGTCGGCGGGGGAGCGGCCCTACACCCTGCTCGACTTCTTCCCCGACGACTACCTGACCATTCTCGACGAGAGCCATCAGGCCATCCCCCAACTCCACGGCCAGTACGAGGGGGACCGGAGCCGGAAACTGACCCTGATCGAGCACGGGTTCCGGCTGCCGTCCGCGGCCGACAACCGGCCCCTCCGGTTCGAGGAGTGGATCGACATCACCGGTCAGGTCGTGTTCCTGTCGGCCACCCCGGGGCCGTATGAGCTGCAGCACTCGTCCTCGGTGGTCGAACAGGTGGTACGGCCCACCGGCCTGCTCGACCCGGAGGTCCTGGTGCGGCCCACGAAGGGCCAGATCGACGACCTGATGGCCGAGATCGCCGGCGTGGTCGACAACGAGGGGCGGGTGCTCGTCACGACCCTGACCAAGAAGATGGCCGAGGACCTCACCGAGTACCTGGTCGAGCAGGGGGTCCAGGTCCGCTACCTCCACTCCGAGGTCGACACGATCGCCCGGATCGAGACCCTGCGGGGTCTCCGCCTGGGTGAGTTCGACGTGCTGGTCGGCATCAACCTGTTGCGGGAGGGCCTGGATCTGCCCGAGGTCCAGCTGGAGTGCATCCTCAACGCCGACAAGGAGGGTTTCCTGCGCTCCGAGACGTCCCTGATCCAGACCATCGGCCGAGCGGCCCGGAACGTGGAGGGCCGGGTGATCATGTACGCCGATGACGTCACCCCGTCGATGCAGAAGGCGATCTCGGAGACGAACCGCCGGCGGGGCCTGCAGACGGCGTACAACACCGAGCACGGGATCGATCCGCAGACCGTCCGCAAGGCGGTCTCCGACATCCTCTCGCTGATCCGGCCCGAGGCGGCCGAGGCCCCGGTGCCGGGAGCCGGTCGACGCAAGCGCAAGCCCCACGAGGAGCAGCGGCTCAAGGAACTGGCCGAGCTCCCCTCGGCCGAGCTGGAGCGCCTGATCTCCACCCTGGAGGAGGAGATGCAGGAGGCGGCCGCCGATCTGCGCTTCGAGTACGCGGCCCGGCTCCGCGACGAGATCAAGGATCTCCGGCGCGAGTTGCGGGAGATGGTCTGAGCCGGGGGCCGGGCCGGGCCCGCTGACGGCCCGGTGGGCCGGGTCCGGTCAGGGACGGTCGAGGACCAGGGTGCGGTAGTCGCCGCGGTCGACGTCGAGCCGGTACCCGGCCCGGCCGTCGAGTTCGACGTCGGGGAGCCCATGGACGGTGACCGGGCTGAGGCCCCGGGCCGCCAGGTCGGCCAGCAGGGGGTCCAGGCTGTCCCCGTCGGCTCGGTAGACGGCGGTCGGCAGGATCGGCCAGGCGACCCGGGTGGCCGCGGGCGACCCGGTGAGCACCACTGCCGGTTCGTCGAGGGTCATGGCTTCGGCCACCCCGGCGTGGCGCTGATGCAACGACCAGCTCACCAGCAGCCCGAACACGGCTGGGGCGGCCATCAGGGCCAGCACCGGGCTCCGGTGGCGCCGGACGGTGTCATGGCCGACGACCGCGGCGGCCACCGCCAGGGGCACGAATGCGGTCGACAGGTACCGTCCGCCCCACTGCAGCCCCCCGCTCTCGGTGTACTGGGTGGCCAGCACGGCGACGATCATGAGGGCCACCGGGGCGAGCAGGGGGAGCAACCGGCGCACCGTGTCCCGGTCGGCCCGGGCCGCCACGATCAGGACGAACGGCACCGGCCACGCCGCCACCAGGCCCGACACCGGTAGCGCTTCGATGCGGCCGGTCACCGTCAGGACCAGCTGGACCAGCCACAACCCGCACGAGGCCCAGAGCAGCCGGCGGGCGGGCCAGGTGTGGTCGGGGTGGGATCGGAGGATCACGGCGGCGGTGGCCGCGGCCAGGATGGCGGTGATCGACAGGAACGGGGCCGGCCCGGGCAGCAGGTCGGTGAGCAGGAGCCGCCACGCCGCGGGGAGGCGACCGGCCAGCCAGCCGGGGTCGTCGAGCCCGATGACACCGGTCCGGATCGGGAGGGCGTCGGCCCGGATTGACGCCGCCCACGCCCGGCCGGCCACGGCGGCGGTGGCGGTCGCCCCGAGCACGACGACGGCGGCAACCCGATCCGATCGACTCCGGCCGACGACGGCCAGGGTGGCCACGACGGCCAGGGCCCACAGGAGGCCGTCGCTGCGGAGCAGGACGCCGGCACCGATCGTGCCGGCGAGGGCGAGCGTGGCCCCCACCGGCGGTCGCCACGGTGACCGGCCCGCCCGGCCTCCGACCGGGGCGGGAGGGTCGGGGTTGCCGATGACGGTCAGTGCGGCCAGGCAGGCCACCCCGGCCAGGGCCGTGGACAGGGTGTGGGCCCACAGGGTGGTGGCGTTGACGAGCAGGGGGCCGGTGCCGACCAGCCAGAAGGCCACCGGGGCGGCCCGGCGGTCGTAGCGGGCGGCCAGCAGCCACGCCGTCACCGCGGCGGCGAGGGCACCGGCGGCGGGCAGCAGCCGGAGTCCCAGCCCGATCCGGGCCGCGGGTTCATCCGCGCCGACGCCTGGATGGACGACGCCGACCACGGCGGTCATCAGGCGGGGGTAGGCGGGGTAGACGCTGTAGGGGAGGGGACCGGCCGGGGTGATGGTGCTGTTGATCCAGCCCTCGTTGGCCTGGTCGACCACGGGGATGGGCCGGTCGAGGTACCAGTGTCCGTGGCGGAGGGCCACCACCGCGCCCGCGTAGGCGCCGTCGTCGGAGGAGAAGGACCCGTTGCGAGGGATGACGGCCAGGGTGGCCGCCAGCACCAGGGCCAGGGCGGCGGCGTGGATCCACGGGCCCCGGCGGACGGGGTCGGATGAGGCGAGCACCACGGTTCCGATCGGGACGGGGCGCCCGACCATGAGCGGTCCGCCGCCGCGGCCCCCAGGGTTACGAACGTGTGTTCGCCGGGGGGCGACACCGGTAGGCTCGACTGATGGCCGACACGATCGTGATTCGCGGGGCCCGCGAACACAACCTCCGCCAGGTCGACCTGGAGCTCCCGCGCGACAAGCTGATCGTCTTCACCGGGCTGTCCGGTTCGGGCAAGTCCTCCTTGGCGTTCGACACGATCTACGCCGAAGGGCAGCGGCGCTATGTCGAGTCACTGTCGGCCTACGCCCGCCAGTTCCTGGGGCAGATGGACAAACCCGACGTCGATTTCATCGAGGGCCTGTCGCCGGCCATCTCGATCGATCAGAAGTCGGCCAGCCGGAACCCCCGGTCGACGGTCGGGACCATCACCGAGATCTACGATTACCTCCGCCTGCTGTACGCCCGGGTCGGGGTGCCCCACGATCCGGAGACGGGCGAACGCCTGGTCCGCCAGACCCCCCAGCAGATCGTCGACCGGGTCCTCGAACTGCCGGAACGAACCCGGTTCCAGGTCCTGGCCCCGGTGGTCCGGGGCCGCAAGGGCACCTACGACACCCTCCTCACCGACCTGGCCGGTCAGGGCTTCGCCCGGGCGGTGGTCGACGGGGAGCTCATCGAGCTGGGGGGTGAGCTTCCCGACCTGGCCCGCTACGAGAACCACGACATCTCCGTTGTGGTCGACCGGCTGGTCAAGCGGGAGGGGATCGATCGCCGCCTGACCGACTCCCTGGAGACGTCGTTGAAACTGGCCGACGGGGTGGCCGAGGTCCAGATCGTGCCCGGGGCCGACGCCGACGAGGGCACCGAACCCGAGACCCTGGTGTTCAGCCAGCACCTGTCACGGCCGAGCGACGGCAAGAGCTTCGAGGAATTGGCGCCACGGAACTTCTCGTTCAACTCCCCCTACGGGGCCTGTGACGCCTGCGACGGTCTCGGCACCACCTTCGAGGTCGACGCCGAGCTGGTGGTGCCCGATCCCGACCTCACGGTGGCCGAGGGCGCGCTTCACCCCTGGTCGAGCGGTCGGAGCCGGTACTTCGGCCGGCTCGTCGAGGCCGTCTGCGACGACGCCGGCATCCCGACCGACGTTCCCTGGAAGGACCTGTCGGCCCGGCACCGGGCCATCCTGCTGAAGGGTGGTTCGGGGGCCAAACCCAAGCCCCGCACGGTCACGGTCCGCTACAAGAACCGCTACGGGCGCAACCGCACCTACAACGCCACCTTCGAAGGGGTGGTGACCTACCTGCGGCGCCGCCACCGCGAGGCCGACTCCGACGCCCAGCGCGAACAGGTGGAGGGCTATATGCGGGAGGTGCCGTGCCCCGTGTGCCACGGGGCGCGCCTCAATCCGCTGTCGCTGGCCTGCCTGATCGACGGCCGGTCCATCTTCGACCTGTGCTCCCTGTCGATCGGCGAGGCGGCCAAGGCCATCACCGGTCTCGAACTGTCGGAACGGGATCACCTGATCGCCGATCGGGTCCTTCGCGAGATCGGGGCCCGCCTCAGCTTCCTGCTCGATGTCGGCCTCGACTACCTCAGCCTCAGCCGGTCGGCGGCCACCCTGTCGGGCGGTGAGGCCCAGCGAATCCGGCTGGCCAGCCAGGTCGGCTCGGGCCTCGTCGGGGTCCTCTACGTCCTCGACGAACCCTCGATCGGTCTCCACCAGCGGGACAACGCCAAACTGATCACGACCCTGTCCCGGCTCCGGGATCTGGGTAACACGGTGCTGGTGGTCGAGCACGACGAGGACACCATCCGGGTGGCCGACTATGTGGTCGACATCGGCCCCGGTGCGGGTGAGCACGGGGGGGAGGTGGTGTACGCGGGTGCGGTCGACGGCCTGCTCGACGCCGACACCTCGGTAACCGGCCAGTACCTGTCCGGGCGTCGGACCATCCCGGTTCCCGAGCAGCGCCGGTCTCCCGGCGACGACTGGTTGACCGTGCGGGGCGCCCGCGAGAACAACCTCGACGATCTCGACGTCGCCTTCCCGCTGGGGTGCCTGATCGCGGTGACCGGTGTATCAGGCTCGGGCAAGTCGACCCTGGTCAACGCCATCCTGCTCCGGGCCCTGATGCAGAAGATCTACCGGTCCAAGGTGCCGCCGGGGCTCCACAAGCGGATCGAGGGCCTCGATCGTCTCGACAAGGTGATCGACATCGACCAGTCCCCGATCGGCCGCACCCCTCGCTCGAACCCGGCCACCTACACCGGGGTGTTCGACCGGATCCGCAAGCTGTTCGCCCAGACCAACGAGGCCAAGGTCCGGGGCTACCAGCCGGGCCGGTTCTCCTTCAACGTGGCCGGCGGGCGGTGTGAGGCCTGCTCGGGTGATGGCACGATCAAGATCGAGATGCACTTCCTGCCCGACGTGTACGTGCCGTGCGAGGTGTGCAAGGGCGCCCGCTACAACCGGGACACCCTCGACATCCTGTTCAAGGGCCGGACCATCGCGGATGTGCTCGACATGCCGATCGCCGAGGCCCTCGAGTTCTTCGCCAACCAGCCGCCCATCGCCCGGCACCTGCAGACCCTGGTCGATGTCGGCCTCGGCTATGTCCGCCTCGGCCAACCCGCCCCCACCCTTTCGGGTGGTGAAGCCCAACGGGTCAAACTCGCCACCGAGCTGGCCAAACGGTCAACCGGCCACACCATCTACCTGCTCGACGAGCCCACCACCGGCCTCCACTTCGAAGACATCCGCCGATTGCTCACAGTGCTGTCCCGTTTGGTCGATCAGGGAAACACTGTGCTGGTCATCGAACACAATCTGGACGTCATCAAGACGGCCGACTGGATCATCGACCTCGGTCCCGACGGTGGGTCCGGCGGCGGCCGGGTGGTCGCCGTCGGCACCCCGGAGGACCTGGCGGCGGAACCGTCGAGTCACACCGGGCGCTTCCTGGCCCCCATCCTGACCGGCCGGGGGAGCTAGTGGGCCCGGCCGGAGAGCACGACACCATGCCGACCCGGCCCCCCACCGCAGCGGCGGAGGCGTCGACCCACTCCGGCGGTGACGACGGCCCCGACACCGAACCCCGAACCCGGTCCGGCGCCGAGCGGGCGGTCTCCGCCACCATCGGGGTGGTCGGGGAGCTGCTCATCACCGCCGGCCTGGTCGTCCTGCTGTTCGCCGCCTGGCAGCTGTGGTGGACCGATGTGGTCGCCAACCGGGAGCAGCGCGACACGGTGTCGGAACTGCGTGACGGGTGGGCGTCGACCGGCCCGACCGAGGCGCTCGTCGACCCGTCGACCCCGATCCCCGCCGTGCCCGAACCGGTGCCGATCACCGGTGACGTGTTCGCCGTGCTTTACGTTCCCCGGTTCGGTCTCGAAGGCCGCCCGGTGGTGGAGGGCACCGGGGACGACGACCTCCAGCGGGGGGTCGGCCACTATGAGGGATCGGCGATGCCCGGCGAGGTCGGCAACCTGGCCCTGGCCGGGCACCGGGTCACCTACGGTCGGCCGTTCAACCGGATCGCCGAACTCGAGCCCGGCGATCCCCTGGTGGTGGAAACGGCATCGGGCTGGTACCTGTACCGGGTCACCACGTACGAGATCGTGCCACCGACGAGAACCGAGGTGGTGGCCCCGGTCCCCGGTGATCCCGCGGCCGTCCCGACCGCCCAGCTGATCACCCTGACCAGCTGCCATCCCCAGTACTCGGCCCGGGAGCGGTACATCGTGCACGGTGCGCTCGAGTCGTGGCAGCCGGCTGAGGCCGGCCCGCCCGATGTGTTCGGCGATCGTCCGCCCCCGGCGCGGGCGGAGGAGGGCTGACCCATGTACGCGGCGATCTGGCGCCACCTGCCGGGACCCCTGCCGATCCGGCTCCTGACGGTCGCGGTGATGGTGGTGGTCGTGATCGCGGTGCTGTTCCAGTTCGTGTTCCCGGCCGTCGCGCCGCATGTCCCGTTCAATGACACGACGGTCGACTGAACGACCGGTCCGGCGGCCGGTACCGCGGCCGCCGACGCCTACTCGGTGAACCAGCCCCCGTCGGGGTGGATGATCTCGCCGGTGAGGTAGCTGGAGTCGTCGCCGGCGAGGAACACGGCCACCTTGGCGATCTCGTCGGGTTCGCCGAGCCGGCCCATGGGCACTGCGGCCAGGATCTCTTGCTGCCGGTCGCCGACGCTGGAGATGACGGCGGTCATGTGGGTGGCGATGAACCCCGGGCCGATGGCGTTGACCCGGATCCCGGCCGGGGCGAGCTCCCGGGCCGCTTTCTTGGTCAGCATCCAGACTGCGGCTTTCGACGCCGTGTACGGCACCGGCCCGGCGTCGGGGTGTTTGGCGGCGATCGAGGCGATCGTGACGATCCGGCCCCCGTTGCCGGATTCGATCATGGGGCGGGCGCAGGCCTGCATGGCCAGGAAGGTGCCGGTCAGGTTGACGTCGAGGACCCGCTGCCAGTCGTCGAGCGCGATGTCGCAGAACGCCATGGCCGGATTGTCGGCGTAGGCGAGCTGCTGCTCGACCCGGGCCATCTCGGCGTTCATGTCGCCGCTGTGGTAACCCCCGTGGCTGATCCCGGCCGCGGTGACGAGCACGTCGATCCGTCCGAACCGGTCGAGCGCGGCGCCGGCCATGGCCTGGTTGGCCTCGGGGTCAGCCGCGTCGAGTTCGACGGCGACCGCTTTTCGGCCCTGGGCCTCGACGGCGGCCACGGTTTCGGCGGCCCGGTCGGCCTGGAGGTCGGCCACGACGACGTCGGCGCCCTCCTGGGCGTACCGGACGGCGATGGCCCGACCGATCCCGTTGGCCCCACCGGTGATGACGGCGATCTGATCCTGCATCCGCATGAGGCGGGAGCCTATGGCGAGCCGGTCGATCGGCGCCAGCACGCCCGGTCTGCTCCCAGGCCGGCGACCCGCTCGGCGAGGCGGCGCCAATGATCGGCCAGGTCGTCGAACCGGTCGCCGAGGCGGCCCCAGTACGGGGCGGGGTCGGCGGCGAGGTCGACGACCCGGTCGGCCAGGTCGTCGGCCGAGCCGGTCCAGGCGTCGACCACCCAGTCGGCCAGG
>JBKDZN010000161.1:0-20569 GCA_047971245.1 Acidimicrobiales bacterium | reverse complement strand
GGCGCCGGGCGCGGTGGCCGTCGGGGCCGGATGCGGCGGGGCGAGGTTCGCCCGGCCCTGCTGATCGCCCTGCTCGACGGCCCCGCCCACGGCTACGAGCTGATCCAGCGGCTCGAAGCCCTCTCCGGCGGTCAATGGCGGCCCAGCCCCGGATCGGTGTATCCCCAGCTTCAGCTGCTGGCCGACGAGGGTCTCGTCGTCGGGGAGGACCGCGACGGCAAGCGGGTGTTCTCGCTGACCGACGCGGGCTCGGCCGAGGCGGAGGCCCGGAAGTCGGCCGACGGCAACCCGTGGGACGAGTTCGACGCCGGCGACCGGGGTGGCCTCCGCTCGGCCACGATGGGGCTCCACCACGCGATCAAGCAGGTGGGGATCACCGGCAGTCCCGACACCATCACCCGGGCCACCGAGATCGTCACCCAGGCCCGCAAGGATCTGTACCGCCTCCTGGCCGAGGACTGAGCCCGGTCGCCTTCCGGGATGTGGCCGGCCACGGGGCCGGCCCGACGCCCCCGGTCGGGTAGTACCGGCTGGGCACCACACCGTCAACCGTGCCCAGGTGCCCTCGTCTGGCGGTGATCGGTGGTGAGGGGCGATCATGGGAGGGGCCACGGCGAACGTCCGGGTCGGGAGGTTCATCGTGTACGACATCGTCATTTCCGGGGGCAAGGTGGTCGATGGCACCGGGGCACCGGCGCGCAACGCCGATGTGGCCATCACCGATGGCCGGATCGTGGAGGTCGGTGCCGTGGACGGGCCGGCCCGGCGGCAGATCCACGCCGACGGTGCCCTCGTCACCCCGGGCTGGGTTGACGTACACACCCACTACGACGGTCAGGTCTCCTGGGACGACGCCATCGACCCGTCGTTCTCCAACGGGGTCACCACCGTGATCATGGGGAACTGCGGGGTGGGCTTCGCCCCGGTCCGGCCCGGTACCGAACAGGACCTGATCGAGCTGATGGAGGGGGTGGAGGACATCCCCGGTTCGGCCCTTCACGAGGGCATGGAGTGGGGCCGGTGGGAGAGCTTCCCCGAATACCTCGACTACCTGGCCGATCGGGAGTACGCCCTCGATGTCGGCGCCCAGGTGGCCCACGGCTCGGTGCGCTACTACGTGATGGGGGAGCGGGGCAAGACCGACGAGGACGCCACCCCGGCCGAGCTGGCCCGGATGGCCGAGCTGGTGGCCGACGCGGTGGCGGCCGGCGCGGTCGGGTTCTCCACCTCCCGCACCATCGGCCACCGTTCACTGTGGGGCACGCCGGTGCCCGGCACGTTCGCCGCCGAGGACGAGTTGATCGCCATCGCCGAGGCCATGGGCCGGGTGGGCAAGGGCGTGTTCGAGGCCATCCCCGCCGGCACCGTGGGCGAGCTCCGCAACCTGGGCGGGGAGCGCTACACCCAGGAGCAGGAACACCAGCTCCTGCGCGAGGTGTCGTTGCGGTCGGGACGCCCCGTCACCTTCACCCTCGTCCAATCGCCCGACTACGACCCCGACACCTGGCGGACCATCCTCGAACTGGTCGGTGAGGCCAACGCGGCCGGGGCTCGGCTCCACCCGCAGGTGTCGTCCCGGCCCATCGGTTTCCTCACCGGGCTGTCCGGCTACCACGCCTTCATGCGCAAGCCGACCTACCTGGAGCATCTGGCCCACCTCCCGGTCGGGAAGAGGGCGGCCGAGATGGCCAAGGCGGAGGTGCGGGAACGGCTGATGACCGAGGAGAGCATCCGCCCCGACGCCCCCGGTTCGATGGAGAACGTCTACGGCCTGTTCACCCGGTCGGCCCCGTTGCTCTACCCCCTGTCCGATCCGGTCGATCTGGAACCGACGCGGGACCGGACGCTCGGCGCCGAGGCCGAGCGGTTGGGCAAGGACCCGCTCGACCACCTCTACGACTTCCTCATCTCCGAGGGTGGCCTCCGGTTCGCCTCCCTGTCGACGGCCGACATCCCGGCCCGGATGGAGGTGCTGCGCGAGATGCTGGCCAGCGAGCACACGGTCACCGGCCTGTCGGACGCCGGGGCCCATGTCACCCTCATCTGCGACGGCACCATGCCGTCGACCCAGCTCAGCTACTGGGCCCGGGACCGGGTCGGCGAGACCCTGCCCCTCGAATTCCTGGTCGAGAAGCAGACCCGCCGCAACGCCCGGCTGTACGGCCTGGATGACCGGGGCACCATCGAGGTGGGCAAACGGGCCGACGTGAACGTGATCGACCACGAGCACCTCACCGTCGGACCACCGGTGGCCCACAACGATCTGCCCGCGGGTGGGACCCGACTCCTGCAGCCGGTCAGTGGCTATGTGGCCGTGATCTGCAACGGGGTGCAGACCCGGGACATGGACGTCGACACCGGCGCCCGTCCCGGCCGCCTCGTCCGGTCGTGAGCACCAGCGGGAGGGCACACCGATGACCACCGAGATCGGCCTGGTGCTCCAGTCGGCCACCGACCCGGCGGCGGAGGCCCGGGAACTGGAGGCCGACGGCTACGACTTCGCCTGTATGGGCGAACACGTCTCGTTCAACGTGCCGGTGGCCAACTCGTTCATCTCGCTGGCGGTGGCGGCGGGGGCCACCACGGCCATCGGGTTGATGAGCACCGTGGTGCTGGCGCCCCTGTACCCGCCGGCGTTGCTGGCCAAGTTGGCGGCGTCGCTCCACGTCGCCTCCGGCGGCCGGTACCGGATGGGGGTCGGGATCGGGGGCGAGAACCCGGCCGAGTTCGACGCCTGCGGGGTGCCGGTCCGGGAACGCGGTGCCCGGACCAATGAGGCCTTGGAGATCGTCCGGCTGTTGTGGTCGACCGACCGGGCGACGTTCGAGGGCCGCTTCAACCGGTTCGCGGAGGTCACCATCGCCCCCCGGGCCGATCCACCCCCGCCCATCTGGGTGTCCGGGCGGTCGGAGGCGGCCATGGTGCGCGCGGCCCGGTTCGGCGACGGTTGGCTCCCCTACATGTACACCCCGGAGAAGCTGGCGTCGTCCCTGGAGGTGATCGCCGCCCACCGGGAACAGCCGGACCCGGTCCAGCCCGGCCTGTTCATCTGGGGTGCGGTCCACGAGGACGCGGCCACCGCCGAGCGGTACGCCATCGACGCCCTGTCCAAGACCTACGCCCAGGACTTCTCGAAGCTGGTTGGGCGGTACGCCTTCGCCGGCACCCCGGATGACGTGGCCGCCCGCCTGGGTGAGTTCCTCGACGCCGGGGTGACCACCCTGGCCTGTTCGTTCGCCTGCCCGGGTCCCGCCATCGCCGAGACCCGCCGGTTGTTTACCGCCGAGGTCCTGCCCCGACTGCGCGCTCGCGGCTGACGCCGGCGTCCCCGCCAGGTGGGGGGCGGTCTCCCGGCGAGCCCGGCTGCCGCCGCGCCCGGCTGGTTCCCCGTCAGGCCGGGGCCAGGGTCGGGCCGCCGCCGGTCTCGTCCTCGGCCCGGCGCCGGCGCGCCACGAACTGGAGCAGGATCAGGGCGACCAGTGCCATCGCTCCCCCGAAGAGGAAGGCCGGTCGATAGCCCGACAGGGTGACGATGAGGCCGAACACGGGGCCGTTGATGGCGTTGGCCAGATCGAAGAAGGCGGTGAAGGTGGCCACCGCGGCACCCCGCTCTTTGGCCGGCACACCGTCGATGGCCATCGACAGGAACGACGGTGATTGGAGGGACAGGCCGGCGGCCAGCAGGGCGGCGCCCACGAACACCCCCGTCGGGGCGGCCCAGAACGCCACCACGGCGGTGGCCACCATTGTCAGGATCAGGGCGGCCGAACCGGTCCGGGCCGGACCGAGCAGATCGGGCAGGCGGGCCCCGGCCATCCGGACCACCACGGTGGTGAGCGAGGCCACGGTGAACACGAGCCCGGCGTCGCGGAGGCCGATGACCTCGGCGTACAGGGGAATGAACATGAGGAAGCCGTTGAAGGCGACCACCCCGAACAGGGACACCACCCCGGGAGCGAGGGCCTGGCGGCTCACCAGCGGCGGCGGTACGTCGAGCGGCTCGGCCACATGGTGGGGGACCCGGGTGGCGGCGACCGTGGCCAGGGCGGCGAAGCCGGCCACGGTCAGCCACACTGCGTCGTAGGACCCGGCGCGGAGCACCGCCTCGCCGAGCACCGGTCCGAGACCGAGGCCCAGGTGGAATGAGACCATCACGTAGCTGGCCGCTTCGCCCCGGCGGTGGGCGGGGGCCAGCTCCATGGCCAGGAGGGTGGAACCGGTGACCATGCCCGCGGTGCCGGCGCCGAGCACGAGGCGGGAGGCGACGGCCCCACCGAGTGAGGAGAACACCGTCAGCACGGCCATGGACACGATGGCCAGGATCCCGCCGATGACCATGATCCGCCGCGCCCCGTGGCGATCGGCGGCCCGACCGAACCAGACCCGGGTGGCCAGGGCGGTGATGGCCTGGGATCCCATGACCAGCCCGGAGACGGCTTCGCTCCGCTCCAGATGATCCACCACGAACAGAGGGATCAGGGCGTTGAGCGCTCCGACGGCAAAGAAGTAGAGGGCGGCCGTGGCGGTGACCAACCCGAATGCCCGGGTGAGCAGCCGGTCATCGACCGGGCCGGTGGCGGCGCCGCTCACGCGGGCCGGAGCCGGTGGCGGGGACGCCGGCTCAGGATGTGGAGCCGGTGGCGTTGATCGGGGTCCGGGGGGAGGGCCACCCGGCCAGTGTGGCCGCGGGACCCGGGCGCGCTCGAATGCCGGTCGACCGTTGCGCCCAACCCGGTCCGTCGGCTACTGGCTGGACGTCACACCCCCGGGGACGTCGAGGGCGGCGCAGTTCACCCGGCCATCTCCACCCGGTTCCGACCGTGGCTCTTGGCCCGGTAGAGGGCCGCGTCGGCGCGGCGGAGGGCGTCCTCCCAGTCCTCGTTGGGCTCGACGGTGGCCACCCCGATGGAGGCGGTCACCTCGGCTTCGGCGTCGGCCACGGCCTGCCGGATCCGCTCACCGAGCAGTTCGACATGGAACGGGTTCCGTTGCCGGAAGCTGACGACCAGGAATTCCTCCCCGCCCCACCGGGCCACCAGGTCGCCCTCCCGGACGGCGGCCCGTAGGGCCCCGGCGACCACGGAGAGCACCTCATCGCCCACGGCGTGTCCCTGCTGGTCGTTGACCTGCTTGAAGTGGTCGAGGTCGATCAGCAGGAGGGCGTCACCGGTGCCGACCGAACCCAGCCGATGGTCGATACCGCGGCGGTTGAGCAGCCCGGTCAGCCCGTCGGTGGTGGCCAGATCACGCTGGTGCTCGGCCTCATCGCGGGTCTGCAGCTTCGATCGGGCCAGGAGATCGAGCAGCATGACGGTGACGGCGATACTGATCGGGACGTCGATCACGTCGTAGGACGGCAGGCCGCTCACGGCCACCGCGGCGAGGGCCGATCCGCTGGTGACCAGGGCCATGATGCGGGCCGTGCGGGGGCGGAAGGCGACGTAGGCCACGATGATGAGCACCAGCACGTAGACGGCCAGACCGGGCAGGTGGGTGATGTCGCCGCGGGCCACGGGGACGAGGTGGCGGGTGGCCGGGGCCAGGGCGGTCACCACGAAGCAGACGATGCCGACGGCGTTGATGGTGATGAGCCCACGGCGGTACAGCACGGCCAGCATGGTGATCATGATCGCCGCGAGGTACAGGGGGCCGACGCTGACCTGATCGGTGGCCCCCGCCACCAGCACCAGGATGGGCATGGCGGCGCTGACGAAGGCGCCGATCGTCGTGGCCCGTTCGATGACGGGTCGCTCGTAGCGATCCAGGAGCGTCTGAGCCTCGCCGCGAGGTGCTCTTGCGTCCCCACGGTTCACAGGGGAACCGTCGGCAGCACCGGTGCCGATCTCAAGCCGTTCCGAACCGTGACGGTTATATTCGGGGAGGTATCGTCCGGCCCGTTGATCAGGCCGGACGGGGACGCGGGGGAGTGGTATGACGATCGACACCCATCTGGGCGGGCAGCGGCCCGCCGCCGTGCGGTACTGGCCGTTGCCGGAGGACGATCCCGGTGTGGCCATCCCGAGGGAGTCGATCCGGCTGGTCACCCCGGACGGTGCGCTCGTCACCGGTCTGCTGTGGACGCCGCCGGACGGCCGGCCGTGGAAGACCGCGGTGATCCTGTCCCATCCCAGGGGCGACTTCAGCGTGCACTACGCCTGTCCTCTGCTGGCCGCGGCCGGCTACGCGGTGCTGGGGTTCGGGTCCCGGTACATGGGCAACGACACCGATTGCCGTCACGAGCTGCTGCCCATCGATGTGGCCACCGTGGAGCACGAGATGCGCCGCCGGGGCGCCGAGGCCGTGGTCCTGCTGGGGAACTCGGGCGGGGGCTCCATGATGGCCTACTCCCACGAGCACCGGGGGGTGGGGGACGGGTTGGTGTGCCTGGCCGCCCACCCGGGCGAAGGGCTGTTCATGGCCTCGACCATCGACCCGTCGGTGGCCGACGAGCACGACCCACTGTCGGTGGTGCCCGAACTCGACATGTACCACCCCGACAACGGCTGGCGTCCGTGGCCCGAGCCGAGTCGCTACGACCCGACCTGGCTCGAGGGCTACCGGGCCGCCCAGCTCGCCCGCATCGATCGGATCGACGCCGTCGCTCGGGCCATGATGACCGACGCCAACGATGCCCGCCGGCTGGCGTCGTCGATCGATCGGGCCGCCGATCCGCTGGCCTGGCGGCAGGCTCGGGCCCAGGGCGTGAACACGCCGTACCTGGTCATCTACCGGACCCTGGCCAACCCGACCTACCTCGATCTCAGCATCGAACCCGACGACCGGCCCATGGGCAGTCTCTTCGCCGTGGCCGACCCGCTCGACGGCAACTACGGCCGGGCCGGCCTGGCCCGCACCATGACCCCGCGGGGCTGGTTGTCGACTTGGTCCGCCTCCTCGCCGGCCACCCTGGTCGGGTCGGTGGCCAATGTGGCCCTCCCCACCCTCATCGTGCACCCGACGGCCGATACCGAGGTGCGGGTGTCCTGGGCACGTGAGGTCTACGAGGCGAGCGTGGCCTCCGACAAGGAGTACCAGGAGATCAAGGGGGCGCCCCACTACCTCGAAGGCCATCGGCCGGAGGCGATGGCGCGGGTCGTCGACTGGTTGGCGGCGCGGTATCCCTGAGCTCCGCCGGCCGGCGGTCCGGCCCCAGGTTGCCGAGGGGCCCGATACTCGGGTGGGATGGTCTGGTCGTCGCGTGTTGTCGGCGGTCGCTGTGCCCCCAGTTTTTGTCTGTCTGATCCCTATGAACAGGAGCGAATTATGCCGAGACTACGTCAGGTGAGCCGGGCCGATACCGATGATGCGTTGATCATTCGGATGTACGACCGGTTGTTCGGGCCGGATCGGGACCCCGTGGCCGATCCGGGCACGGCGACGGGGACACCGGGTGACTGGTGGACGGTGTTTGCCCTGGTGCCGGACATTTTCGCCCACGCCGTGGACGGTTTCGGGCTGTACGGGAGCGAGGCCCGCACGCTTGACCCGATCCTTCGGGAGCTGGGCCAGACGCGGGCGGGTTGGGCGAGGGGTAGTCAGTTCGTCTTCTCCCAGCACTGCAAGTCGTGTCGCAGTCTGGGCATGCCGGACAAGAAGATTGATGCCATTGCTTCTTGGCAGACGTCGGATCAGTTCGATGATCTGGAGCGAGCGGTGCTGGCCTACACCGATGGGCTGGTTCTGGATGGTGGCCGGGTGGCCGACGGGGTGTTCGCCACACTCAAGGAGCGGCTGACCGACGAGCAGATCTTGGAGCTGACGTACATCACCGCCCTGTACGACATGCATGCGATCATGAGCCGGGCGCTGCGTCTCGAGTATGACGATCGGCCTGAGCCGATTGTCGAGGTGCCGGCGCCGGACGACGCCGAGGCGCGAGACATCGGCGCCGACATCTCGGACCGCTGATCCCGGACCGGTCGGTGGCCGCGGCATCCTCCTCGCACCCGGCCGGTTCGGCCGGGCCGATCGGCGGGCCCGCGGGGCGGATTAGGCCCGGCCACCCGCAGCCGTGGGAGCGGCCCCGGCTGGCCGTCCGGATCACCCGATCCGCTCTGCGGGAGGTGCGGCGCGGCCATCCCTGGGTCTTCGACCGGTCGATCACCTCGATGCGGGGTGACGGCCGGGCCGGTGACCTCGCCGTGGTGTTCGATGATCGTCGCCGGTTCGTCGCCATCGGTCTCTACGACCCGTCCTCGCCGGTTGCGGTGCGGCTCCTCCATCAGGGATCCCCGGAGCCCGTCGACCAGGCCTGGCTCGACGGCCGCTTCGCCGCCGCCCTCGACCGGCGCGAGGCGGTGCTCACCGTGCCGGGGGAGACCTCGGGGTTCCGCCTGGTCCACGGGGAGAACGACGGCCTCGGCGGCCTGGTCGTCGATCACTACGCCGGCACCTCGGTGGTGAAGCTCTACAGCATCGCGTGGCTGCCGTGGCTGCCCGGCGTGGTGTCCGCCCTGCGCACCCTGGCCGATCCCGGCCGGCGATCCGGGCCGCAACCGCCGCTGCGTCACGACCGGGTCGTGATCCGCCTCGCCCGTCATGTCGCCGCGGCGGTGGCCGGATCCGGTGATCATCCGGTGGTCGATGTGGGCCTCGTCGACGGGGCCATCGTTGACGGGACGGTCATCGACGGGGCCGCCATCGACGGTCCGATCCGGTTCCGGGAGGGCGGCTTGGCCATGGAGGCCGACGTGGTCCGGGGCCACAAGACCGGTCACTTCTGCGATCAGCGCGACAACCGGCTGCTGGTGCGGGCTCACAGCCGCGGCCGCCGGGTACTCGACGTGTTCAGCTGTACCGGGGGTTTCGCCCTGAACGCCGCCGCGGGCGGCGCCACCGAGGTGGTGGCCACCGACCGCAGCGGAGCGGCGCTGGCCACCGCACGGGCCAACTTCGCCCACAACGGCTTGGACGCCGGGGCGGGCCCGTCCCGTCTGGTCACCATCGAGGGCGATGCCTTCGAGGTGATGGCCCGGCTGGTCGCCCAGGGCCGCCGGTTCGACCTGGTGGTGGTGGATCCTCCGTCGTTCGCCCAGCGGGCCCGCCAGGTGAGCGGTGCCCTCGACGCCTACCGCCGCCTGGCCGGCCTCGGCGCGGCCTTGGTGGCGCCCGGTGGTTTGTTGTTCCAGGCGTCGTGCTCCAGCCGGGTTGCCGAGGACGCGTTCGTCGCGGCGATGGACGCCGGCTTGGCCGACGCCGGCCGCCGACCTCGCCTCGTGGCCGCCACCGGTCATGCGGCCGACCACCCCATCGGGTTCGCCTTCGGCGCCTATCTCAAGGCTCGGCTGGTCGGCCTGGATCCGATCGGGTTGCCCGGGACCGGATCGGAGCGGCCCGTCTGATGCGGGGCCGGTGGCGTCCCGGGTCCGGCCGGGCCTCGGGTCCCGCGCTCGCTCTCGGGATCTGTTCGAGCTGATCATCTAGGCTGCCGGGGCATGGCCACGCCCCAGCTCCGAACTTCGATCGTCGTCGGTAACCCGAAGCCCGGGTCGAGAACGCTCACCGCGGCCGTGACGGTGGCCGACCTGCTGGAACCCGAGCTCGGCTCCGAGGGGCGGGACGTGATCGACGTGGCCACCTACGGCGAGGCCCTGCTCGACTGGGGGTCGGCCGAGGTGGCCGCGGCCACTGAGACGGTGGCGGCCAGCCGCTTGATCATCGTGGCCTCTCCCACCTTCAAGGCCACCTACACCGGCCTGCTCAAGGTCTTTCTCGACCGGTACGGCAACGATGCCCTGGCCGGTACGGTCGCGGTGCCGCTCATGACCGGGGCAGGTCTCCACCACGCTCTGGCCGTCGAGGTCCATCTGCGGCCGCTGCTCGTCGAGCTGGGTGCGTCGGTGCCCACCCGGGGTCTCTACCTGCCCGAGGCGTCGTTCGACGATGTGGCCGGGGCGGCCGGCCCCTGGCTGGCCACGGCCATCCCCCGGCTTCGCCGCGCCCTGGCCGATTGAGGCCGCCGATCACCGCGCCGGCTCAGGGCGGTGCCGGGGCCAGGTCGGTGTGGATCTCGATCTGCCCGGTCAGGGTCCGGTGCACCGGGCACCGGTCCGCGATGGCGGTCAACCGTTGCCGCTCGTCGTCGGAGAGGTCGCCGGTCACCGTGATCACCCGGTGGAACCGTTCCACCCGGCCGTCGCGGTGCTCGCATTCGGCGCAGTCGGCCGCGTGCACCGCCCCGAAACTGACGGCGGTGCTGACCTCGTCGAGGGCCATGCCCCGACGATCGGCGTACATGCGCAGCGTCAACGAGGTGCACGACGCCAGCGCCGCTCCCAGGTAGTCGTAGGGGGTCGGCCCGCTCTCTGTCCCCCCGGCGGCCCGGGGTTCGTCGACCCGCAGGTCGAATCCTCGGGCGAACACGTCACTGCTCAAGCCGTCCCCGGCCCGCGACACCGAGACCACGGTGGCGTCGTCGTAGGGGTGGGGCCGGTCCCCGGTGAGGTACCGGCCGGCCCACGCGGCGATCACCTCCGCCGCATAATCGGCGTCGTCCGGGTCGCTCAAGAGATGGTCGGCGTCGTCGAGGGAGGTGAAGCTCTTGGGGTGGCGGGCGGCGAGGAACAGGCGTTCGGCGTTGTCGATCCCCACCACGGGGTCACGGGGGGCGTGCAGGAGCAGCAGGGCGACGTCGAGCCCGGCCACGGTGGTGGTGAGCCGGTGGTCGCTCAGGTCGCGCACCAGGTCGGCCCCCACGGTGAACGGGCGGCCGCCGATGGTGACCCTCGCCCGGCCCTGGGCCCGAATGGTGTCGAGGTCCTCGGCGAACATGCTGGTCACATGGGCCACATCGGCGGGTGCGCCGATGGTGGCCACTGCGGTCACCGACGGCAACCGGCCGGCGGCGGCCAGCACCGCCGCGCCGCCGAGTGAGTGACCGACCAACAGGCGGGGTGGTTCGATCTCGTCGCCCAGGAACCGGGCCGCCGCCACCAGATCGTCGACGTCGGCCGAGAAGGTCGACTGGGCGAAGTCGCCCTCGCTCATACCCAGCCCGGTGAAATCGAACGAGAGGACCGCGATCCCGTGCCCGGCCAGTCCGGTGCCGATGCGGCGAACCGCCTGGAGGTCCTTGGTGCAGGTGAAGCAGTGGGCGAACACCGCGGTGGCCTCCGGGGCCCCGTCGGGTCGGTCGATCCGGGCCGCGAGCCGGTGCCCCCCGGCGGCGGCCGGGATGGTCAGGGTTCGGCTGCTGATCGGTCGTGGGGCGTGCGACGACGGCGCGGTGGCCATGGACGTCCTCCTGTTCCTGGTCGTGCCGGACGGGAAGAGGCTACGGACCGGACACTACGATGCCGCTCATGGAGCTGAGGGACCGAACGGCAGTAATCACGGGGGGCGCATCGGGGATCGGGTTGGCCACCGCCCGCCTCCTCGACGAGCAGGGGGTACGGCTGGTGCTCACCGACGTCGAGCCCGACGCCCTCGACCGGGCGTGCGACGAACTGGGGGCCACCGGTGTGGTGGCCGACGTCAGCGACCGGGCGGCGGTGCAGGACCTGGCCGACACCGCCTTCGACACCCTGGGTCGGGTCGACATCGTGTTCAACAACGCCGGTGTCGCGGTGGGTGGGCCGATCGTCGACATGACCCACGACGACTGGAAGTGGGTCATCGACGTGGACCTCTGGGGCCCGATCAACGGGGTCGAGGCCTTCGTCCCCCGGATGGTCGAGCAGGGCGGTGGCGGTCACGTCCTGTTCACCGCCTCGTTCGCCGGCCTGGTCCCCAATGTCGGCCTCGGCCCGTACTGTGTGGCCAAGTACGGGGTGGTGGCCCTGGCCGAGGTGCTCCAGAAGGAGCTGCGGGAGCACGACATCGGCGTGTCGGTCCTGTGCCCGATGCGGGTGGCCACCAACATCGGGTCCTCGGAGCGGAACCGGCCCGACGGGCTCGGCGGCCCCGACGCATCACCCCGGGTCCCCGATCAGGGCGATGACAACCCGGACCAGGCCGGTTCGGTCCTGCCGGTGGAACAGGTGGCCGCCCAGGTGGTGGAGGCGGTCCGCCACAACCACCTCTATATCGTGCCCCATCCGGAATCCCGGGGATTCGTGCAGCGGCGATTCGCCCGGATCGACCGGGCCTTCGACGAAACCGGCGCCTGACCTGCTGGGCCCCCCGGCCCCGCCCGGCGGACGGCCAGGAGTTTGGACGTGCCGTTCGGCACAGCGGGGTCGTACTGGCTACGTTGGGCCAACATGACGGGGGATGCGCCTTCAACCAACCACCGAACCGAATCGGCCGGTTCCGAGGCCGCCGGGGAGCGGGTGGTCGCCGCCGTGCACGCGGCCGCGGCGGCCGGCACCGCGGCCGCGGTCGCCGACAGTCTCGCCGTGGTGACGGCCGACGAGATCGCCGGCTTCTACCACGCCCAGCTCGATCTCCAACCCGGAACCGAGGCGGTTGCGCAGGGCGTGGCCGCGTCCCCCGGGGCGGCCTCGGGCCGGATCGCGCTCACCTCGGCCGCTGCCCTGGCCGCCGCCGATCGGGGCGAGAACGTCATCCTCGTCCGCCCCGAGACCACACCCGACGATGTGCTGGGCATGCAGGCGTCGGCGGCCATCCTCACCGCCCGGGGCGGGCTGGCCAGCCACGCGGCGGTGGTGGCCCGCGGCTGGGGGATCCCGGCCGTGGTCGGGGTCGAGGAGCTCACGATCGTCGGTGACCAACTCGTCCTGGGTGGCCAGGCGTTGTCCGCCGGCGATGAGCTCACCGTCGACGGCAGCACGGGGGCCGTCTACCTCGGCCGTCTCGCCACCAGCACCACAACCGTGCCCCCCGAGCTCGACACCCTGCTGGCCTGGGCCGACACGGTGGCCGACGGCCACGTGACGGTGCGGGTCAACGCCGACAACGGGCCCGACGCCACCCAGGGCCGCGCCCTCGGCGCCCAGGGGATCGGCCTGTGCCGGACCGAGCACATGTTCCTGGCCCCGGACCGCCTCCCGATCATGCGGCGGTTCATCCTGGCCGCCGACGCCGCCGCCGAGGACGCCGCCCTCGCCGAGCTGGAGAAGGCCCAGACGGCGGACTTCGAGCAGATCCTGGCGGCCATGGACGGCCTGCCGGTCACGGTCCGCCTGCTCGATCCGCCCCTGCACGAGTTCCTCCCCGACCTGGTCGACCTGACCGCCCGGCAGGCCCGAGGCGAGTTGGACGCCGACGGCGAGGCCGAACTGGCCGCGGTGCGCCGCCTGCACGAGACCAACCCCATGATCGGGACCCGGGGGGTCCGGCTCGGGTTCGTCCGCCCGGGGGTTTACCAGATGCAGGTCAGGGCCCTGTGCCGGGCCGCGGCCGGCCTGCTGGAGCAGGGGCGTTCCCCCCGGGTCGAGATGATGATCCCGCTGGTGGCCATGACCAAGGAGCTGGTCCTGGCCTGCCGATTCGTCCACGAGGTGCTCGACGAGATCAACCATCCGGACCTGTCGTCCACCGCCCTCACCATCGGGGTGATGATCGAGACCCCACGGGCCGCCCTGGTGGCCGGCGCCCTGGCCGGTCACGCCGACTTCTTCTCCTTCGGCACCAACGATCTGACCCAGCTCACCTACGGGTTCAGCCGCGACGATGTCGAGGCCCGACTCCTGCCCACCTACGCCGCCCACGGGGTGTTGAGCGCCAACCCGTTCGCCGAACTCGACCCGTCGGGTGTGGGGGCCCTGGTGGAGATGGCGTGCGTGGCCGCCCGGGCCACCCGGCCCACCATCAAGCTCGGGGTGTGCGGCGAACACGCCGGTCACCCGGCCTCGATCCGGTTCCTGGTCGACGCCGGGGTCGACTCGGTCTCGTGCTCGCCCTACCGGGTCCCGGTGGCCCGCCTCGCCGTCGCCCAGGCCCTGCTGGCCGGCGGACGGGCCCGGGTTGACGGCCTCAGCTTCGCGTTCGATGGGGTGAACGGCTCGGCTGGGGCCGGGGTCGGGACCGGGGCCGACGGTCCCGCCGGGGACGGGACGAGCGATGTCGCCAATGGGACCGGTGGGCCGGCGCCGGTGCCCGAGGTCGGTGAGGTGACCGAAGCCATGGTGTTGCACGTCCTGCGGATCCGGGGATTCGTCAGCGGCGACGGCCTGGTGGAGAGCCTCGGGGTCATGCCCACCGAGGTGGTGGCGGCCCTGGTCGACGGGGGCTACCTGCAACACATGGAGGCCCGGAACCTGTACTCGCTCACCCCGAGCGGGCGGGAACGCCAGGAGGCCCTGCTGGCCGACTACGGGGATCAGGCCACCACCACCGGCCTGGGGGCGCCGTACCAGCAGTTCCTGGAGCTCAACGACGCGTTCAAGCAGCTCTGCACCGACTGGCAGATCCGGGACGGCGAACCGAACGACCACACTGATCCTGCCTACGACGAGGCGTGTTCGGCCCGGCTCGCCGGCCTGTTCGAGGACAGCCGTCGTGTCCTTACCGACATGGCCGGCGTGGTGCCCCGGTTCGCCCGCTACCAGGAGCGGCTCGGGCGGGCCGCCACCGACGTGGCCGGCGGGGACACCCGCAAGTTCACCGGGGTGATGTGCGAGTCGTTCCACGACATCTGGATGGAGCTCCACGAGGACCTGATCGTCCTGCAGGGCATCGATCGCACTGCCGAAGGCAGCTTCTGACCGTGGGAGCTCCGAAAACTCGGAGCACCCACGACCAGAACGGCTGGCGTCGCTGAAATCTTGCTCCGTGGGCCATGATGTGGGGCATGAGCGAGCATCCGTTGACGTTGTCCACCCGCCTGATCGATTCAGGGGTTGTCGGGGATGCGGCGTCGGCCGAGCTGAAACCCAACCGGATCACCCAGGAGCTGAGCGAGCTGGCGGACGGCATCGCCCTGGTCGAGTCGTTCAGCCATGTGGTGGCGATTGACACCGGTGACGGGCTGGTGGCCTTCGACTCCTCCGGGCCCCGCACCGGGGGCGCGGTTCTGGAGGCCCTGCGCGGGTGGTCGGACAAGCCGGTGCGGAGCATCGTTTACACCCACGGTCACGTCGATCATGTCGGTGGTTCGGGAGCGTTCGCCGCCGAGGCCGCCGATCGGGGCCGCCCGGCGCCCGAGGTGCTGGCGCAGCAGGCGGTCGACACCCGCTTCGATCGCTACCGGGCCACCAACGGCTACAACAAGGTCATCAACTCCCGCCAGTTCGGTGGGGCCCCCAAGGCGGCCGGCCAGGCGGTGGAGAAGCCCTTCCTGCCCGACGACACCCTCCGGCCCGACACCACCTACGAGACCCGGCTCGAGTACCGGGTGGGCGACGTCGACTTCGTCCTCAACGCCTGCAAGGGCGAGACCGACGACCACACCTGGACGTGGGTGCCCCAGCACCGGATGATCTCGGCCGGTGACCAGTTCACCTGGACCTTCCCGAACTGCGGCAACCCGCAGAAGGTACAGCGGTACCCGTTCGAGTGGGCCGAGTCCCTGCGGGCCATGGCGGCCATGGAACCGGAGCTGTTCGTCCCCGCCCATGGGCTGCCGATCACCGGGGCCGAGCGGATCCGGTCGTGCCTGATCACCGTCGCCACCACCCTGGAACAGCTGGTGGCCGACGTGGTGGAGGCGATGAACGCCGGTGCGGTGCTCGACGACATCGTCCATTCGGTGACCGTCCTCGAGGACAGTCTGGCCTTACCGTTCCTCCGGCCGGTGTACGACGAGCCGGAGTTCGTGGTCCGCAACATCTGGCGCCTCTACGGCGGCTGGTGGGACGGCAACCCGGCCCGGTTGAAGCCCCCGTCGGACGAGGCGGTCGGGGTGGAGGTGGCGGCCCTGGCCGGCGGGGTCGACCCGCTCATCGCCCGGGCCCAGGCCTGCTCCACCGCGGGCGATCACCGGATGGCGTGCCAGCTGATCGAGTTCGCGGTGGCCGCCGAGCCCGAATCGGCCGAGGTCCACAAGGCCCGGGCCGAGATCTACGGGGCCCGGCGCCCGGCCGAGACGTCGCTCATGGCCAAGGGCATCTTCCTGTCGGCCCGGGCCGACTCCGAGCTGGCCCTCACCGGTGAGGTCCCGGAGGTCAAGACGGTGCTGCCCATCGACGCCTGACGGGGGGTCCGGCCCGTGGTTGCCCCGACGTGCGGGCCGGGGCCCCGTGAGCCAAGCTGGCCGGGTTCGACTGACGTACAAGGGGAGCATCCCGAATGACCGACGCCAGCACCAACGGCCACCCAGCCGTCTCACCCCTCCGGTTCGGGATCTTCCTGCCCCCGATGCACCCGGTGGGCCAGAACCCGACCCTTAGCATGCACCGCGATCTGGAGCTGATGGAGCACCTCGACCGGTTGGGGTTCGACGAGGCCTGGATCGGTGAGCACCATTCGAGCGGCTACGAGACGATCGCGTCGCCCGAGGTGTTCATCGCCGCGGCCGCCCAGCGGACCCAGCGGATCAAGCTGGGCACCGGGGTCAGCTCCTTGCCCTACCACCACCCCCTGATCCTGGCCGACCGGATCCTCATGCTCGATCATCTGACCCGGGGGCGGATGATGTTCGGGGTGGGCCCCGGCCAGCTCACCTCGGACGCGGCCATGCTCGGGATCGAGGTCGATCAGCAGCGACGCATGATGGAGGAGAGCTTCGAGGTGATCATGGCCCTGTTCCGGGGTGAGATCGTCAACGAGACCACCGATTGGTTCACCGTGGCCGACGGCCGGCTCCAACTCCGCCCGTACTCGGACTTCGACGTGGCCGTGGCGGCGTCGATCTCCCCGTCGGGGCCGAAACTGGCGGGCCGGCACGGAACGGGGCTGCTGTCGGTGGCGGCCACCAACCCGGCGGGTTTCGAGAACCTGGCCGGCCACTGGAAGGTGATGGAGGAGCAGGCGGCCGAGGCGGGACGAACCGTCGACCGTTGCAAATGGCGGATGATGGGGCCCATGCACATCGCCGAGACGGAGGCCCAGGCCCTGGAGGACTGCCGCTACGGCTACGAGCGGGTGATGGGTTACCTGGCCCACGTGGTGCCGACCAACGCCCCCGAGGCCACCACCTACGAGGGCAAGGTGGCGGAGACCAATGAGACCGGTTCCGGGGTCATCGGCACGCCCGACATGGCCATCGCCCAGATCCAGCGCCTGATCGACCAGTCCGGTGGGTTCGGCGCCTACCTGGTGTTCGGCGGTGACCTGGCCGACTGGGAGGCCACCAAGCGTTCCTACGAGCTGCTGGCCCAGTACGTGATGCCCCACTTCCAGGGCCAGCTCGCCCCGACCCAGGCGTCCTACGACTGGATCGTGGGTAGTGACCACGCCTTCGTGCAGCGGACCGTGGACGCGATCGACCGGTCCCGGCAGGAGTACGCCAAGGAGCGGGGGGAGGAGCCGCCTCCCCTGCTGGCCGAGATGTGACCCGTTTCGCCCCCAGGCCACCGGTTGGGTGAGAATGGACGGCGGAACGACGCGGATGATCGGCCCGGGCCCGAAGGGGGGCCACCGGGCCGGCCGTCCCCCGGTGCGCCCGGAGGCCGGGCGGAACGGCAGCTGAGGAGCACATCATGAGCCAGCACGACCTCGTCATCCGCCAGGGAACCGTCATCGACGGCAGCGGTGCCGACCGGTTCGTCGCCGACGTGGCGGTGTCCGACGGTGTGATCACCGAGGTGGGGGAGGTGACGGGCCGGGGCCGTCGTGAGATCGACGCGGACGGGCGCATCGTCCAGCCCGGATTCGTCGACATCCACACCCACTACGACGGCCAGGCCACCTGGGACGCCCAGCTCGCCCCGTCGAGCTGGCACGGGGTCACCACGGTGGTGATGGGCAACTGTGGGGTGGGGTTCGCCCCGGTCCGCCCGTCGGATCACGAGCGGCTGATCCAGCTCATGGAGGGGGTGGAGGACATCCCCGGGATCGCGCTCCACGAGGGGTTGCCCTGGTCGTGGCAGAGCTTCGAGGAGTACCTCGACTATCTCGACACCCGCCAACGCGACATCGATCTCGGTGCCCAGCTGCCCCACGCTGCGGTCCGGCTCAATGTGATGGGGGAGCGGGCCATGACCCAGGAGCCGGCCACCCCCGACGACATCGCCCAGATGGCCGAGATCGCCCGCCGGGCCATCGCGGCCGGGGCGGTCGGTTTCACCACCTCCCGCACCCTCAACCACAAGTCGTCGCTGGGTGAACCCACCCCGACCCTCAAGGCCGAGTTCGACGAGCTGGTCGGGATCGCCGAGGCGGTGGGGACCACGGGCAAGGGCGTGCTCCAGGTGGTCACCGACTTCATCGACTTCGACGCCGAGTTCGGCCTGGCCCGGGCCATGGCCGAGCGGTCGGGCCGGCCGGTGTCGATCTCGGTGGCCCAGGCCAAGGCCAAGCCGGACCTGTGGAAGCAGGTGTTGGACGCGATGAGCGAGGCTACGGCGGCCGGGGTGACCATGCGGGCCCAGGTCGGGGCCCGGCCGATCGGGCTGCTGATGGGCAACGAGTGCACCCTCAGCCCGTTCATGGGCTGCCCCACCTACGACGCCCTGCGGGCCCGACCGCGGTCCGAGCTGGTGGCCGAGCTGCGCCGCCCCGAGGTCCGGGCGGCCATCCTGGCCGAACGGGACCAGCCGACCAGTTCCTTCGTGCTCGGCTCCCGCCTGATCGACAAGTTCCACGTCATGTACGCCCTCGGCGATCCGCCGTGCTACGAGCCCGAGCCGGACACCGACCTGGCCGCAGAGGCCCGTCGCCGGGGTGTCCCGGCCGAGGAACTGGTCTACGACATGCTGGCCGAGGGGGACGGCACGGCCCTGATCTACGTGCCCAGCCTCAACTTCGTCGACGGAAACCTCGACGTGGTCCGCGAGATGCTGGTCCACCCGGCGTCGGTCCCCGGCCTGTCCGACGGCGGGGCCCATGTGGGCACCATCTGCGACGTCTCGTTCCCGACCACCCTGCTGCAATGGTGGGGCCGGGACCGGCCCGAGGGAAGGATCCCGCTGGAGACCGTGATCCACAAGCAGGCCCGGGCGACCGCCCAGGCGGTCGGCTTCGACGATCGGGGACTGATCGCCCCGGGGTACAAGGCCGACCTCAATGTGGTCGATCTGGACGGCCTGACCCTCCACCGGCCCGTGATCGTGCATGATCTACCGGCCGGTGGTCGCCGCCTGCTGCAGCGGGTCGACGGTTACGACCACACCTTCGTGTCCGGGGTCGAGGTGGCCGCGAACTCGGAGTCGACCGGCGCCACCCCGGGCCGCCTGGTCCGTGGTCAACAGACGATCGGCTGATCCGCATGAAAACCTGGGTGTTTCCGTTCGACGACTTCGACGCGGCCCGTGCCGCGGTCGGTGACGACTGGGACGCGGTTCGGGGCCTGCTGGGCGGCAAGGGAGCCAACCTGGCCGACATGGCGGCCATGGGCATTCCCGTTCCCCCCGGGTTCACCATCACCACCGAGGCCTGCCTGGCCTTCACCGCGGCGGGCTCCCTTCCCCCGGGTCTGTGGGACCAGGTACTGGTCGGGTTGGCCGACGTGGAGCGCCGGCTCGGCCGGGGTTACGGATCGACCACCGATCCGCTCCTGGTCGCGGTGCGCTCCGGGGCCAAGTTCTCGATGCCGGGGATGATGGACACGGTGCTCAACGTCGGCCTGAACGACGAGGTGGCCGCGGCGATGATCGAACGGACCGGTGACGAACGGTTCGTGCTCGACTCCTACCGCCGCCTGATCCAGATGTTCTCCACTGTGGTCCTCGGGGTCGACGGTGAACCGTTCGAGCGGATCCTGGCCGACCAGCGGGACGCCCACCGGGTGGCGAACGACGCCGAACTGCCGGTTCCCGCCCTGCAGGAGGTGGTCCAGGCGTTCCGGACCGTGGTCGTGGACCGTACCGGACGCCCGTTCCCCGACGCCCCCCTCGACCAGTTGCGGGCCGCGGTGGAAGCAGTGTTCGCCTCGTGGGGATCCAAACGGGCGACCGATTACCGCAACGCCACCGGCATCCCCCACGATCTGGGCACCGCGGTGAACGTGGTGGCCATGGTGTTCGGCAACACCGGACCCCGATCGGCGACCGGGGTGGTCATGTCCCGCAACGCCGCCACCGGGGAACCGGGGCTCGAGGGCGACTTCCTGATCAACGCCCAGGGTGAGGACGTGGTGGCCGGCAACCGTCCCACCCGACCGATCGAGGAGCTGGCCGACGACCTGCCCGAGGCCGCCGCCCAACTGGGTGAGCTGGCCGGACGCCTGGAACGCCACCACCGGGACGTCCAGGACATCGAGTTCACGATCGAGGACGGCCGCCTGTGGCTGCTCCAGACCCGGAACGGGAAGCGGACGGCCCAGGCCGCGGTCCGGATCGCCGTCGACCTGGCTGGTGAGGGCCTGATCACCGAGGCCGAGGCGGTGCAGCGGGTCAGCCCCGAACAGGTCGAGGTGTTCCTCCACCCCCAGTTCGACGAGACCGAGCTCAAGACCCTGATCCCGGTGGCCCGGGGCCTGAACGTGTCACCGGGGGCCGCGGTGGGGCAGGTCTGCTTCGATCCCGACGTGGCCGAGCGCTGGGGGGCCGAGGGCCGGGAGGTCCTGCTGGTCCGCCAGGAGACCAAGCCGGATGATGTGCACGGGATGTTGGCCGCGGTCGGCATCCTC
>JBKDZN010000160.1:0-20390 GCA_047971245.1 Acidimicrobiales bacterium | reverse complement strand
GAGGTCCGGCCCGTCCCTGGGCGGCGTTTTGCGGTACGATCCGGCCGATGACACGTCGGTCCGGTCAGAGTCGGGTGACACCACCGAAGCCCGAGCCCACCTTCCTCGACCAGGAGCGGGTGTTGGAACGTCGGCGGCCCGTCGTGTTCTGGGTGGCCGTCATCTGCGTGGCCCTGCTCGTGGTCGGGACGTTTGCCGGCCTGGTTGGTGCGATCCGCTGAGCCAGGCGCCATCATTGAAGAGGCGGTCTCCCCGGGGGTAAGCACGCCCCAACCGCATGGATTGATTTGTTGAGGAGTGCAATGACGACCACCTACAAGGCTGGTGACCGGGTCGTGTACCCCCACCACGGTTCGGCCATCATCGAGAAGACGGAGATGGTCGAACTGAACGGTGAGAAGCGGAAGTACTTCGTGTTGCGGACCACCCACGATGATCTGACGCTGCGGGTCCCGGTCGACATGGTCGACGAGGTGGGGATGCGGCCGCCCATCAGCCTCGAGGACGTCGAGGACCTGTTCGTCCTCCTGGCCAAGAAGGACGTGCGTGAGCCGGCCAACTGGTCGCGGCGGTTCAAGAACCATCAGGAGAAGCTGCGTTCGGGTGACGTCTACCAGGTGGCCGAGGTGGTCAGGAACCTGGCCCTGCGGGAGAAGGCCAAGGGCCTGTCGGCGGGGGAGAAGAAGATGTACACCCAGGCCCAGATGGTGCTGGTCTCCGAGCTCTCGCTCGCCCTCGACGTCTCGGAGGAGGCGGCGATGGACCAGGTGGAGAAGCAACTGGTCTGAGCGGCTCGTCAGCCGGTGCGTGGGCGGTCAGCCCAGCTCCGGTGGGGGCTCGAAGCCGAGCAGCCGGAACATCGCCGTCGGTGTCCGGGCGTCGCCGCGGGCGAGGCGGTCGGCCCGTTCCACGTTGACGAGGTCGAATCGGCGGTCGGTCCAGGCGTCCCACGGGCCGGGCGGGATGGCCAGGGGATCCCCGGCCGCGTCGCAGCACGCCGCCAGGTAGCCGGCCAGTTCGGCCAGGTCGGGTTCGCCGCCCGGTGGGCCGTGGCCCGGGATCACGGTCGATCCCAGTTCGGCCAGGGCCCGGATCGATCCCAGCCAGGCCCGGGGGTCGCCAGCGTGGCACAGGGGGGTGACCCCGAAACTGGCCAGGGCGCCGGCGTAGACCACGCCGGCGGTGGGTACCCCGACGACGAGGTTCTCGCCGGCCTCACCCGGCAGGGGCACGGCCCGGGCGGCGGCGCTGAGCCAGGCCGGCTCGTCGACCACATGGGTGATCTCCCGGGTGGAGAACTCGTCGTCGTAGGCGTCGGCCAGATCGGGTAGCAGGAGCCGGAACGGGGTCGGGTCGGCGGCCAGGTCGAGCTCGTCGCTGGTGGTCTCCGTCCCGTAGTAGGCGGCCGGCCAGAACGACGAGGTCCCCCCGCTGAACGCGACCCGGCTCGACGAGACCGTCACCCGCTTGATCGGTAGTCCCAGTTCCCCGGTCAGGTCCAGTATCGCCCCGCGCACGGCGGCCCCGGCGGCCGGGGTGGCCGTGGTGTCCATCACCGTCAGACCGTCCTGGTCGATGACCAGGCCGACATTGGTGTGCCCGTAACCGGGGACCGGGTCGATCCAGGCGAACACCCCCTGAGCCAGCTCGACCAGGTTCACGGGGCCGCGGCCCCCGATCCGGATGCGGTCAGGGTGGCCACCGCGGCATCGATCGAGGCCACGGTGACGGCGGCGATCTGTTCGATCTCGTCGGTGGTGATCGTGAACGGGGGGCCGAACAACAGGCCGTCGGGAACGCCGGCCGATCCGGCCGGGTAGATCCACACCCCACGGGCCAGGGCCTCGGCCACGACCAGGGGGGTGAGCCGACCCCCGAATCCGGATCCGGAGGCGCGGTCGGCCACCAGCTCGATGCCCTGGAGGAGTCCGACCCCGCGGACATCGGCCACCTGGGGGTGGTCCGCGGTGGCCGCGGCCAGGGCGCCGGCCAATCGGTCGCCCATGGCCGCCGCCCGGGCCACCAGCTGTTCGCGTTCCATGATCCGGAGCACGGCGTTGGCCACCCGGCAGGACACCTCGGAGGCGCTGAAGGTGTGATACATGACCTCCGCCCCAGCCGCCGCGATCGGTGCCGTCACCGTCTCGGTGGCCGCCACCATCCCGACCGGGGCGTACCCCCCGCCGAGGCCCTTGCCCCCCACCAGCAGGTCGGGTATGACCGCCTCGTGGTCGACCGCGAACGCGGCCCCGGTCCGACCGAACCCGGTCATGACCTCGTCGGCGATCATGACGATGCCGTGGGTGTCGCACAGCGCCCGGACCGCGGCCAGATAGCCGGGCGGGGGAGTGGCCGCCGCCCCTGACGCTCCGCTGACCGGCTCGAGGACGACGGCGGCCACCGTGGCCGGGTCCTCCCGGGCGATCACATCGGCCAGGTTCCCGATGTCGAACGCCGCCCATTTCGGTTGATCGACGAGCAGGGGTTCGAGGTGGGCCCGTCGCCGGTCGTGGTTGGCCACGGCCAGGGTGGCCAGGGTGGTCCCGTGGTAGCTCACGGACTGACCGAGCACCTTCCACCGTTCCGGTCGACCGATCGCCACCTGATACAGGCGGGCCACCCGCACCGCCGCATCGACGGCCTCCGAGCCGCCGGTGACGATCATGCAGCGGGCGGTCGGATCGGGGAGCCAGTCGGTCTGGAGGCGTTCGACCAGCTCGATCCGGCTCTCGGTGGCCCAGATGGGCACGACATAGTCGACCGGGGCCCCGGCCGCGGCCTCCATCGGCTCCGGCCGGCCGTGGCCGATGTTGGTGACCACCGCACCACCGGCCGCGTCGAGGATCCGCCGGCCGTCCGCGGTGATCAGGTGGTTGCCCTCGGCGCCGACGATGATCGGGGGCGAGGTTCCGGGCAGGAACGGGTACCGGTCGGCTCGCCGTGAGGTCATGCCCGGATTGTACGGAACCGCGGCGGCGCAGGCCCGGAACCGGGGTACCGACGCCCGCCCGGAGGGGCAGATCCGGGCGGGCGTCGTGCTCGTCCGGTCAGGCCCGGGCCAGACCGAGATCCCCGGTGTGGGTGTAGGTGGGGAAGACGAGGTCGAGGTCGGCAACGCCCACCCGCTTGCCGGCGATCTCGGCCACGACCTTGCGGTAGTCGGTGGCCACGGTGGTGTCGCCGTCGTCGGGATCATCCGCCACGGCGTCGGGATAGTCGTCGCCGAAGACGCCCCCCTGCACCCCGGCGCCCATGGCGAACACGGTGCCGGCCCGGCCGTGATCGGTCCCCCGGCTCCCGTTCTCGTTCACGGTCCGGCCGAACTCGCTGACCACAACCACGGTGATCTCGTTGAGCCCGTCGGTGTCGTCGGCGAAGGCACGGAGCGACGAGGCCAGGTTGTCGGTCAGGCGCCAGATACGGCTGCCGGTATCACCGGGGCCGCCCTGGTCGGTGTGGGTGTCCCAGCCGTCCATGTCGATCGCCGCGGCCCGGAGCCCGAGGTCGGCCTTGAGCAGGTTGGCCACCTGGTTGAGCTGCCGACCCAACCCACTGTTGGGGTAGGCCTCGACGTTCGCGTCGGCGTCGACGTCGGCGATGGCGTCGAGGGTCTGCAGGACGTTCCTTCCCTGGCCCGAGACACTGTCCTGCCCGGCGTTCAGGGCGGCGATCGCCGCCATGCTCTCGTCGGTGCGATCGAAGGACCAGAGGCCGAAGTCGTTGACGTTCGGCACGTTGGCGCTGTTCCGGGCCCCGGTCATCGAGTTCGTCTGGTTGGATCCGCTGATCCCGGCCAGGCCCGGTTTAGTGCTGTCGGTGCTGTTGTTGAGTATCCGGCCCAACCAGCCGCCGCGAACGGTCGAGGATGCCGACCCGCGGTTGACGAACACCTGGGCCGAGAAGTGACTCCGGGTGGCGCTCTCGCTGCGGGGCAGACCCGCGGCGGGGACCACGGCCAGGCGTCCCTGGGTCCACAGGGTGTCGTAGATGGGTTGGAAGGCGGGATGCAGACCGACGACACCGTCGATGCCGGAGGGGAAGACGACCCCGGAGGCCGAGCCGGAGTTGAGGGGAAGGGCCCCACCGTTCGAGCCCGGGGGTGGCACCGCGATGCTGGGCCGCATCTGCCGGTAGGACGGGTAGTCGTAGGGGGGCGCCAGGGTCAGGCCGTCGGCCCCGCCCCGCAGGAAGATGGCCACCACGGCGTCGCCGAGTTCGGCCTCGTTCGGGGTGGCGAACGCCAGGCGGGTGCCGAGGCTGGTGGCGACCCCGGCGGCACCGAGGCCGGAGAGCGCGAGGAACTTACGTCGGGTGTAGATAGTCACGGCAGGCTCCTGCGATCAGCGGATCTGGAAGACGGGGTGGGTGAGCAGCACGGCGGCGATCTGGCCGATCTGGGAGTCGGCGTAGTTGTCGGCGGCCGCGGCGGGATCGATATCGGCCGTGACGGCCACGGCGGCGACCTGCTCGTCGGTGAGACCACCGAGGCCGAACTGTTCGCTGAGGTTGACGATGAACTCGGCCCCATTGGCCGACGTCGGCCGGATCTGGTTGTAGTCGATCGACATCCCGTCGTTGAAGCGGCCGTGGGCCAGTTGGGCCCCGGTCCGCCAGCGGGTGATCAGGCCACTGGTGGTCATCCAGTCCTCGACCTGGTCGGGATAGCCGTCGGGCGGGGACCACTCCCACGGGGCGTTGGCCTGGTCGCGGAGATTGCGTCGGATGCGGGGCAGGGGCCCGTCGCCGGGGTTGCGGTCGGTCACCTCGAGATGCAGGGCCCGGCACTGGGCCACGAAGGCTTCGAGGGGCCGGCGGAACTTCTGGCCCTCCGAGGCGGCGAACTCCGGCGAACTCAGGATGTAGGCGAGGGTCGGCACGATGGCGGTGTCATTGTCCAAATACGCCTGGGCGGCACCGTCCACCAGTGATGCCGGCGGCTCGTCCATGACGAACCGTCGGGCCAGCTTGTAGGCGACGTGCCGGGCGGTCGAGGGATGGGTGGCCAGGAACTCGAGCAGGGACTCGCCGGTGTCCTGGCCGGTGGTGGTCCCCCGGGTCCAGGCGCCGTCCAGCAGGCTGATGTCGCCGGTGAAGTGGTAGTTGTCTCGGAACACGAAGCTCGAGAAGTCGCCGTCGTTGCGGTCGGTGTTGATCGACCAGCCGGTCATGGCCTGGGCGGCCGCCCGGATGTCGGCCTCGGTGTACACCTGGTTCTCGTTCTCGTCGATGCCGAGGGTGTGGAGCTCGAGGAGCTCCCGGCCGTAGTTCTCGTTCAGCCCGTTCTCGGCGTTGGCGTTCGACTGGTCGTTGTTGAGGTACACCATCATCGCCGGGGCGTGGGCCGTGGCCGACAGCAGCTCACGGAAGGGGCCCATGGCGTTGGGGCGGATGACATCCTCCTGGTACGAGGCCATCAGATGGCGGTACCGCTCGTTGTCGAACAGGCTGACGTTGAAGTGGTCCATCCAGAGATGGACCACCATCTCGTAGAGCTGGTGGTTGCTGTGGATGGCCCGCAGGACACTACTGGTGGCCATCTCGGTGTGGAACTGCTCGGTGTTGTCCGTGACCCGGTCGTATGCCTGCTTGCCGGTGAGCTTCAGCATCTGGAACTGCCCCAGCCGGCCCTCGGCGTCGGGATCGGGGCCGCTCCTCGACAGCTGATCCTGGACGAAACCGCTGGGGCCGAGATCGTTGATCGAGTCGAGAACCGCCGGGGTCACCCCGAAGGTCAACCGGTTGGCCAGGTGGACGGTGGAGGTGTCGTCGCCGAGGTTCACCGGGGTGCTGAACGAGGTGGTCGGCGGGCTGGTCGGAGCCGGCCCCGCCGACGGGGCCGCGGTGGTGGCCGGGGCCGCGGTGGTGGCCGGGGCCGCGGTGGTGGCCGGGGCCGCGGTGGTGGCCGGGGCCGCCGTCGGTGCCGACCCGCCGCCGGCGCGGGCCGAGGTGGGTGGTGCCGCCGATCGGGCCGAGGTGGCGGGTGGGGCCGGGGTCGTCGCCCGGGAACCACCGGACGAACCGGAACCGTTCGAACCGGCCGCGGCCGCTCCCCCGGAGGCGCCACCGGGCACCGTCGGAGGTGCTGCCGCCGCCGGGCCGGCCGTGGTGCTGGGGGTGACGGGATTGGAGGCGGCCGGTGCCCGTTGGGGCATCGTGACCTGTGCGAGCTCCTCGGCCCCGCCGGTGGTCGAGGGCGGAGTACCGTCCGAACCACTCCCGAAGGCCAGATCCTCGAGAGAACTGCAGGCGGTGACCGCCGCGCCGGCCGTTATCGCGGCGAGCACGGATCGGCGGGAGATCCTGGTGGGGGACGTGGCAGTATCAGCCGGGGATCCGGCTTCTGCTGTTGGCATCGGCGACCTAGCCTTGAGTTGGACACCCTGTTCGCCCGGCCCAGGATGCGGATTCGGTTTCGAATTGATTGTCGATTGGTGTCCAACTGCCGGAGGAGACTGTAACCCGATGAGCAATTATTCACCACCACTTGACGACATCGATCTGGTGATGTCCGCGGTTGTAGACTTGGCCGGCCTGCTCGACACCCCGGCGTACGACGGGATCGACGCCGAATCGGTCCGGATGGTCGTGCAGGAGGCGGGGCGATTCATGGCCGAGGTGGTCGCCCCCACCAACCGTGACGGAGACCTCATCGGTTCGGTGTGGAACGCGGACGGCACGGTCACCACTCCCGACAGTTTCAAGACGGCCTACAAGCGCTATGTCGAGTCGGGCTTCGGGGCGGTCCCCTTCGATCCCGACTTCGGTGGCGGGGGGTTTCCCTGGGTGGCGTCGGTGGCGATCCAGGAGCAGCTCACCAGCGCCAACATGGCGTTCTCACTGTGCCCCCTCCTCACCCAGGGGGCCATCGACGCCATCGCCCACCACGGCTCCGCCGACCAGAAGGCGCTCTACCTGCCCAAGATGATCAGTGGCGAATGGTCGGGCACGATGAACCTGACCGAACCCCAGGCCGGCTCCGACGTGGGCGCCCTGACCACCCGGGCCGAGCCGGTGGGCGACGGCACCTTCCACATCACGGGCCAGAAGATCTTCATCACCTACGGTGAGCAGGACCTCACCGAGAACATCGTCCACCTCGTCCTGGCCCGCACCCCGGGCTCTCCCCCCGGGACGAAGGGGATCTCGATGTTCCTGGTCCCCAAGTACCTTCCCGACGGTGCCGGCAACCCCGGTGACCGCAACGATGTACGTTGTGTCTCGATCGAACACAAGGTGGGCATCCACGGCAGCCCGACGTGCGTGCTCGCCTTCGGTGACGAAGGTGGGGCCGTCGGCTGGTTGGTCGGTGACGAGGGCGACGGTATGCGGAACATGTTCACGATGATGAACAACGCTCGCCTGTCGGTCGGCCTGGAGGGCCTGGCCATCGCCGAGCGCGCCCACCAGCAGGCCGTGGCGTACGCCGTCGAACGGCATCAGGGCACCGCTGTCGGCGCCCGCCGGGGCACCTCGAGCCCGATCGTCGACCACGCAGACGTGCGCCGGATGCTGCTCACCCAGCGGGCCTGGATCGACGCCATGCGCTGCCTGGTCTACGCCACGGCGGCCAACCTGGATCGTGGCTCGGCGCTCGCCGGCACCCCCGAGGGGGATCGGGCCCGGGAGCAGGCCGAGCTGTTCATCCCCCTGGCCAAGAGCCTGTGCACCGACGTGGGCGTGGAGATGACCTCACTGGCCATCCAGGTCCACGGCGGCATGGGGTATGTGGAGGAGACCGGGGTGGCCCAGCACTGGCGCGACTCCCGGATCGCCCCCATCTATGAGGGGACCAACGGCATCCAGGCCGCCGACCTGGTCGGTCGCAAGCTGCCGATGCGGGGCGGGGGTGTGGTGTTCGACCAGCTCGACGCCGTCGCCGAGGTGGCCGCCGCCCTCCGCATCGTCGACGACTTCGCCGGGTTCGCCGCGGTGCTCGACGAGGCCGTCGACGCCACCCGGCGGGCCACCGAGTGGCTGCTCGAGAACGGGGCCGCGGATCCCAACCAGGCGCTGGCCGGGTCCACCCCCTACCTGCGGATGCTCGGCACCGTCGTCTGCGCCGGGCTGATGGGCCGTCTCGGTCTCGCCGCCGGCGCGTCGGAGGCGCCCACCGACCACACCCGGGCCAAGACAGCCTCGGTCCGGTTCTTCGGTGAGCAGATCCTGCCGTCGGCCATCGGCCTGGAACGCTCGGTCACCGCCGGAGCGGAGGTGCTGTTCGCCCTCACCCCGGAGCAGCTCGCCTAGGCGACGCCCGGGGGAGGGCGGCCTCCGTCAGTTCAGTTCGGCCGGGCGGGGAACGGTGATCCGTTCGATGTCGAGGCCGAGCGAGCCGAAATTCTCGATCGGGCGGTTGTACCCCCGGTCGAGATGGTGGGTGCCGGTGATCCGGGTGGTGCCCGTGGCCGCGGCGGCCGCCAGGACGTAGGCGAAGCCGCCCCTGATGTCGGGCACGGTCACCTCCGTCCCCGACAGGGGCGTCCCGCCCCGAACGACCACCGAGCAGGGGGTGGACGATCCGACGAAGCGGCCCTCGATGCTACCCAACGGGGTGTTGTAGGTCTGGATCTGGGCGCCCATCTTGTTGAGCGCGGGCACATAGGTGAACCGGTTCTCGTAGACCGTCTCGTACATCACCGACAGGCCCTGGCACTGGGTGAACAGGGCGACCATGGGGGACTGCCAGTCGGTCATGAACCCGGGGTGGGTGTCGGTCTCCACCGCGATGGGCTGCAGGGCCCGGGCCGAGGCGGCCACCGACGAGTCGGTGATCTCGAACTCGGCCCCCATCCCCGACAGGGTCGAGATGGCGGTGACCAGACGATCCTGGCTGCACCCGTAGACGGTCACCCGGCCACCGGTGATGAGGCCGGCCACCAGGTAGGAGAACGCCTCGATCCGGTCGCCCTTGAGGCGGTGGGCCGCCCCGGCCAGCCGGTCGACCCCGTCGATGATGTACCGCCGGTTGGGGCGCATCTCGATCCGGGCCCCCATGCGTTGCAGGAACAGGGCCAGTTCGATGACCTCGGGCTCCAGGGCGCCGTTGTCGAGCACCGTGCGCCCCTCGGCCATGGTGGCGGAGAGCAGCACCGTCTCTGTGGCACCGACGGACGGATACGGCAGCTCGATGTGAGCGCCCCGGAGGCGGGCCGCTTTCGCCTCGAGACCGTCCGGGGTGATCGTGATCTCGGCGCCCATCATGCGGAGGGCGTCGACATGGAAGTCGACCGGGCGGGAGCCGATCTCGTCCCCGCCGACCAGGGGGACGAACACCTCGCCGACCCGGTGGAGTAGGGGGCCGATCATCAGGATCGGGATGCGGTTCATCCCGCTGAAGGTCACCGGCACCCGACTCGACGAGAGGGGGGTGGGGTCGATCGTGGTGTTGCCGTTGTCGCGTTCGACCACGCAGCCCAGCGCCTGGAGCATGCGGGCGGTGATCTCGACGTCGCCGATCTCGGGACAGTTGGAGATGGTGGACGGTGAATCGCCGAGCAGGGCGGCCACCATGTGTTTGGTCACCGCGTTCTTGGAGCCTCGGACGACGATGTCTCCGGTCAGAGGCCCGACCGGGTTGACCACCCAGGCCGAGGTCGCTTCGTCGATGGCGTCGGGCAGGTCTGGATCGGTACGGGGGGCACGGTCCTCGATCACGGCGACAAACCTACTGCCTCCACGGGTCACAATCGGGGCGGTCGGGAGGAATCTGGTGTGGCGCCGGGCCCGCAGGATCGGATCGGCTCGTCACCGGGTGGTTCACGAGCCGAGCACGGCGTCGGACAGGGCGGGCCAGCGGGAGGTCGCCCACGGGCCGAACGGTTCGTCGGTCAGGACCACACAGGCCAGGTCGGCCACGGGGTCGACCCACACGAACGTACCGGAGCGGCCGAAATGGCCGAAGGTGGCCGGCGAGTTCGATCGGCCGGTCCAGTGGGGAGACTTGTGGCCACGGATCTCGAAACCCAGACCCCACGGGTTGGGGTCCTGGGCCCCGTATCCCGGCAGGACACCGACCAGGTCCGGGAACTGGGGGGTCCGGGCGGTCAGCATGGTCCCGGGGTCGACCAGGGTGGGGCGGAGCCATTCGGCGGCCACCAGGAGGAGGTCGTCCACGGAACTGAACGCGCCATGGGCGGCCGAACCGTCCAGCCGGGTGGACCGAAGCCCCAGCGGTTCGACCAGGGCCTCGCGGAAGTACTCGGCGGTGGCCATGCCGGCGTGTTCGGCCAGGGCCCGCCCCAGGAGGGAGAACCCGGCGTTGGAGTAGATGCGGCGCTGCTCCGGCCTGGTCAGCGGCCGGTCGGGGTCGTCCCCGAGCCCGGAGGCGTGGGCCAGGAGGTGACGGATCGTCGACGACGGGGGCCCGGCCGGGGCGTCGAGGTCGAGCGTGCCCTCCTCGGTCGCCACCAGCATCGTCCAGGCCGCCAGCGGCTTGGTCACCGAGGCCAGCGGGAACACCCGATCGGTCGGACCGACGCGTTCGGAGGCTCCCGAACCGTCGATCCAGCCGGCGGCAACCGTGGCGACCGGCCACTCGACGACGGACCGCAGCCGACGGCCGGCAGGTACCTCCATCAGGCGAACTGTAGTCCCCGATGGTGGCTTCCCGTCCGGCCCGGTCGGTCACCAACCCGCGTCCACAGCGGGGATGCGTGGCCCCACAGGTGGAGCTGGCTAGCCTGGACAGGGACGTGAACGAAAACACCAGTACTCCGCATCCACCCAGCCGTGGTATTCGATCTCCCGGATCGGGCCACCCCTTCGGGCCTCCTCGCTCAGCAGGCCCGGCTACGACACCGACTGGGCCAGTATGACCGACACCTTTCTCGACCTCGGGGTCGATCCGGCCATCGCCGGCGTGCTCGCCGGGCGCGGCATCGAGGAGCCGTTCCCCATCCAGGCCATGACCGTGTCCGACGCCCTCGCCGGGCGTGACGTCTGCGGCAAGGCCAAGACCGGCTCGGGGAAGACCCTCGCCTTCGGTATCCCGGTGCTCCAGCGCTTGGCCGCCGACGAGCCGGCCGGGTCCCGTACCGTCCGGGGTCTGATCCTGGTCCCCACCCGCGAGCTGGCCGTCCAGGTCACCTCCGAGCTCGAACCGTTGGGCGACGCGGTCGGCCTGAAGACCCTGGCCGTGTACGGCGGCGCCGACATCGACGCCCAGATCAAGAAGCTGAAGCAGGGGATCGACCTGATCGTGGCCACTCCCGGCCGCATGATCGATCTGCTCGACCGGGGGGAGGTCGAGGTGGCCGATGTGGCCCATGTCGTGATCGACGAGGCCGACCGGATGGCCGACATGGGGTTCCTGCCCCAGGTCGAGTGGATCCTGCGCCGGATCGACCGTGACCATCAGACCCTGCTGTTCTCGGCCACCCTCGACGGTGCCATCGACGGGTTGGTCAAGCGCTACCAGGACGATCCGGTCCGCCACGAGGTCACGTCGTCCGAGGTGACCGTGGCCCAGATGGCCCACCGATTCCTGGCCGTCCACGAGATGGACCGCACCCGGGTCGTGGCCGCCATCGTCGAAGCAGTCGACCGGACCATGGTGTTCTGCAACACCAAGCGGGGGTGTGACCGGCTGGCCGCCAACCTGGAGAAGCTGGGCGTGTCGGCCCAGGCCATCCACGGCGACCTGAGGCAGCGCCAGCGCGAGAAGGCCCTGCGTGATTTCACCAACGGCAAGATCCGGGCCCTGGTGGCCACCGACGTGGCCGCACGAGGCATCCACGTCGACGACGTCGATGTGGTGATCCACTTCGATCCCCCGGACGATCACAAGACCTACCTCCACCGTTCGGGTCGCACGGCCCGGGCCGGCGGCTCGGGAGTGGTGGTCACCCTGGTGCTGTGGAACCAGGAGCTCGAGGTGAAGCGGATGCAGAAGCGGCTCGCTCTCGACATCCCGATCGTGGAGGTGTTCTCCAACGACGAGCGGCTCAGCGACCTGGCCGGGTGGGATCCCACCGAGGTCAGCTGACCGGCCCCGACCCGTCCCAGCGGTGGCTCGACCAGCGCCGCTGGGCCGAACACCTGGTGCGAACGGGGATCGGTGGGACCGAACCGTTGGCGTTGGCGGCCGCGGTGGCCGACCGGGTGGCCGACACCCTGGGTGTGGCCGGCCCATCCGGTCAGGCCCGATCCGGCCCGACCGCCGAGCTGCCCGCCCCGCCCGAGGGTTGGCGCGACCCATGGCTGCTCGGCCTCGTGCACGAGCAGGCCGTTTCGGCCGACGACCGCCGCCGCCGGGGTGCCTGGTACACCCCACGGGCCGTGGTGGACGGATTGCTCGACCTGGTCGCCCGGTCCGGCGCGGCCGATCCGGGGGTGCTGCTCGACCCGACCTGTGGGGGCGGCGCCTTCCTGCTCTCGGGTCTCGACCGTCTTGTGGCCGGTGGCGTGGCCCCGGCCGAGGCCCTGAGCCGGGTGGTGGGTGTCGACCTCGATCCCGGCGCGGCGGCGGTGACCCGCTGGTCACTGGGGTTGTGGGGGGCGGCTCATGGGGTCGCCGCGGCCGATGTCGAGGCCGACGTGATCTGTGGTGACGTGCTCGCCTCCGACGTCGCCGCCCGGATCCGTGACCGTCTCCGGGCCGGCTCCGCTGGGGCCGGCCCCGCCCTCATCGTCGGCAACCCACCGTTCGCCTCGCCCCTGCGCCGGGGGGCCCTCACCCCGACCGCGGCCGCGGTGCGGGCCGGCCACCGGGATCTGCTCGGTCCCTACGCCGGGCTCGGGGCCATCCACCTGCTGCACACCGTGGGTCTCGCCCCGGCCGGGGCCACCGTGGCCCTGGTCCAACCCCTGTCGGTGGTGGCGAGCCGCGACACCGGAGAGCTCCGCCGCCATCTCGACCGGGTCGCCCCGGTCCGGGCGCTGTGGGCCGCCCGGGAGCCGGTGTTCGACGCTGGGGTGCGGGCCTGCGCTCCGATCCTCGTCGTCGGCGGCCGGTCCCGGAACCGGACCGTCACCCTGGCCGCGGGCCCCGGGGTGGTCACGGTCCGCGACGTCGACCCCGGACCGTGGGGGGATCTCGCCGCCGACGCCCTGGGCGCCCCGTCGCTTCCCGAGCCGATCGGTCGCCACGGCGGTCTCGGGGCCCGGGTGGTCGCCACCGCCGGGTTCCGTGATGAGCACTACGCCCTGGTGGCCGCCTGCCGGGACGCGGGACCCGATGACGGCGACACACCCCGGCTGATCACGGTCGGCTCCGTGGAGCCCCTCTCGGTGCGGTGGGCGACCGGAACCACCCGGTTCGGCGGACGCGACCGGGTGCGGCCGGTCATCGACGCCGAGGCGGTTGACGAGCGGGTCCGCCCGTGGTTCGACCGTCAGCTCCGACCCAAGATCCTGCTGGCCACCCAGACCCCGGTGCTCGAACCCGTGGTCGACCGGATCGGGAACCTGGTGCCCGCCACCCCGGTCGTGGCCGTCCACGCCGACCCCGACGAGCTCAACCGGGTGGCGGCCGTGCTGTTGGCGCCCCCGGTGGTGCTGTGGGCCTGGCGCCGATCGCTCGGCACCGGCATGACCGCGGAGGCCATCAAGCTGGCGGCCCGTCAGGTGCCCGACCTGCCGTTGCCCCCGCCGGAGGGGGAGCAGTGGTGGGCCAAGGCCGCCGATGAGGTCGGGCACGCCGACGGGCTCGATCCCGGCGACGCACTGGTGGTCGCCCGCCGGGTGGCCGACCTGATGAACGAGGCCTACGGTGCCGGCCCCGACGTGCTGGCGTGGTGGCAGGAACGCCTCGACAACCGGCGACGCCGGCGGCCCGCCTCGGGCGCCGCCGAATCGGCGCCGGGCCGGGCCGGAAACCCCGGCTCCGGTCGGGGCTGATCGCTAGGCTCGCCTCCCATGTCTCGCCGAACCGTCGCTCGTCCCCACCGGGTGCTGCCATGCTGAACCGGCCCCGCGTCCCGGAATCCGATCCGATCCCGGCCACCGGGGCGTGGCGGCCCGGCGACCCGCCGGCGTGGAAGCAGTTCGCCTCCCTCCCGGCCGGCCGTCCGTTCGTGCTCGAGGGTGGTGGGGTGCTCGACGAGGTCACGGTGGCCTACGAGACCTGGGGTGACCCGGCCGCCGCCAACGACGGGGCGGTCCTGGTGTGTCACGCACTCACCGGTGACGCCCACGCCGCCGGCCCGTCGGGGGCCGGTCAACCGACCGAAGGCTGGTGGGACGATCTGATCGGCCCCGGCAAGGGGATCGACACCGACCGATACTTCGTGGTGTGCGCCAATGTCCTCGGCGGTTGCCAGGGCACGACCGGCCCGGCGTCGCCCCATCCCGCCGACGGCCGACCCTACGGAGAGCGTTTCCCGGTGGTGTCGATCCGGGACATGGTCCGCACCCAGGCCGGACTGGCCGATCATCTCGGCGTCGATCGGTGGCGGGCGGTCATCGGCGGTTCGATGGGGGGCATGCAGGCGGCCGAATGGGCCGTGATGTACCCGCATCGTGTCCGGTCCATGGTGTCGATCGCCTCTGCGGCGTCGGCCAGCCCGTTGCAGATCGGCTGGAGTGAGGTGGGGCGCCTGGCCGTCGTCCAGGACCCACGATGGCGGGGCGGCGATTACTATGACGCGGCCCCGGGGCACGGCCCCCATGAGGGCCTCATGTTGGCCCGGCGGGTGGCGCAGCTCCACTATCGCAGCGACCAGTCGCTCGAATCCCGCTTCGACCGGTCCCATGTGGACCGGTCCGAACTGTTCGACCTGTGGGGGCGCTTCCAGGTGGAGAGCTATATCGACTACCACGGCCAGAAACTGGCCCGCCGGTTCGACGCCAACAGCTACCTGCTGCTCAACAAGGCCATGGACCTCCACGACGTCGGCCGGGGACGGGGCGGCACGGCCGCAGCCCTTGGCCGGGTCCGGTGTCCCAGCCTGGTGGTTTCGGTCGACAGTGATGTGTTGTACACCCCGCGCCAACAGCACGAGTTGCGGGACCACCTGGCCTCCGGAGATGTGGACGTCTCCTACGAGGTGATCCGCTCCGATCACGGCCACGACGGATTCCTGCTGGAGTACGACCAGCTCACGCCGATCGTCTCGGACTTCCTGGCCAAGGCCCCCGACTGATGGGCGGCTGAGCCGTGCCCGAAGGGGTCGAGGTGGAGATCTACCGTCGGGCCGCGGACACGGTGGTGGGCCGCACCGTTGTTGCCGTCGACACCCCCGACCCGTGGATGCTGAAACGGGGCCTCACCCCGACCACCCTGGGCGGCGCCGTGGTGGGGGAGCGGGTGACCGGGACCAGCCGTCGGGGCAAGCTCCTGGCCCTCGAACTGACCGGCGGCCGGCGGGTCGGCCTCCGGTTCGGGATGACCGGCCGATTGGTGGTGGACGGGGTGGCCCCGATCGAGCAGCTGGAGTACGCGCCGACCGGAACGGACGCGGCCTGGGACCGGTTCGCGCTCCGTTTCGACGGTGGCGGGGAGGTCCGGCTCATCGATCCACGGCGGTTGGGTGGCGTGGAGCTCGGTCCTGATGTCGGCGCCCTGGGCCCGGACCTGTTGACGGTGACCCTGGCCGAGATGCAGTCCCGGGTGTTCGTGGGTGCGGTGGCGGTCAAGGCCCGGCTGCTCGACCAGGGCCGATTGGCCGGCGTCGGGAACCTGATCGCCGATGAAGTACTGTGGCGGGCCGGGATCGCCCCCGACCGACCCGCCGCCGGCCTGACCGGGCCCGAACAGCGTCGCCTGCACCGCCATCTCCGGGCCCTGGTGCCAGAACTGCTGGCAAACGGGGGTTCCCACACCGGCCGGCTCCAGCCGGAACGGTCACCGTCGGGCCACTGTCCGCGCGACGGCGCCCCGTTGGATCGCCGCACGATCGCCGGCCGTACGACGTACTCCTGCGGCCTCCACCAAGCCTGACCCTCGGGCGGCTCCGGTTGCGCTACCTTCAGGGGGGTGATCGCACTGCTGCTCGTGACGGAGGCGGAACGGACAACACGCACCTTCACCACCCTGATCGTCGCCCTGGTGGTGGTCGCCGTCCTGATCGGGCTGCTCACGATCTGGTATTGGCGGCACACCAGTCCCAAGCGGCGATACCGCCGCCGGCTCGAGACGGCCCCACCGGCCCGCCAGGAGCCCGAGCCGGACGTCCACGACCGGTACGACCGGTACTCCGATGGCGGCTACCGAGACGACCACGCCTACCAGGACCACGGCGACCAATCGGGCAAGGACCCGTTCTTCCGGGCCGACGCCAACTACCCGGAGATCTACTCACGGGTACCGGGCGGGCCGGACGGCAACCGTGACGATGGCGTCGTCCGGCCGTACCAGCAGGTGACCCCGGGTACCTTCGCCCGGCAGGCGCGCGGTGAGGGGGTCGAACCTCGACCCACCGGTGAGCTGGCCCAGGAGCGGATCGCCGATCGGCGACGATCATCGCGGTCCGAGCCCGACGAGTGGTGAGGCCGGTTCTCCGAGCGGCCCAGCACCCAGCCGACCGGCGGCGAGACGGGGAGACCCATGAGTGAGCAATTCGATCCACAGGCCATGACCGCCCGCTTCCGCGAACGCGCGGCGGCGGTACGCAAGCGCAACCTGCCACCGGTGGGCGGTGAGGAACGCCAGGCGTTCATCCGCCAGGCCGAGCAGGACTTCATGGACTTCGCCATCATCGGCGACGCCGAAGTCACCCTCGACGACGGGGTTCTCGTGCTCAGGGTCGACCTCCGGCCGGAGACCTGAGCAGCCGTCGTGGGTTGGCCACGGCGGGCGAATCTCGATCGAAATCGGTGTCGCCGTGGGGGCCCGGGGCGCTATGCTCGTAGGCCTTGCGGACGTAGCTCAGCTGGTAGAGCATCACCTTGCCAAGGTGAGGGTCGCGGGTTCAAATCTCGTCGTCCGCTCCAAAGAAACCCAGGTCAGCGACCCTTTCGAGGGTCGCTGATTCGCGTCCGGCTTCAGGCTGATGCCGAACAGTGATGCCTTCTGCTTCACCTTGGCGCTGCATTCGCCGAATGCTCTGATCCGGTCCGTGCCTCGGCCGCCTTCGACCAGGAGGCCGCTACCGATGTGTTGCGGGTCTTCGCCGGTGCCTGGCCGACTCTCGGCCCGCGCGATGCTTCCGAACGGTGGCACTACGTCGGCATCCCGAACGATCCGACGGCGGTCGGGGTCTTCGCCTTCCGGGGGAGAGAGCTTCTACCCGGAACGATCGTGATCGATGCAGTACAACGGATGAAGGGCTGACGGGTACCGAGAGGCCACGGCATCAAGGTCATCTTCAACACCCCAACCACCCCGACCAAAGACCCCCGCCGGGCACTCGGCAACCGGCGATATGCGTGCCCCCAGTGCTCGATAATCCCGTTCCGCCGGCGGGGGAGTGGGTGGACCGTCGGGCTACTCGAAGCGGTCGACCTCGATGAGGCGGATGGTGCCGGTGGGTGTCTGGTAGGCGATGATCCGGAATCGGTAGGCGAGGTCGTCGGCGTCGAATACCCGGAATCGGATGTGGTCGTGGCTGGGGTCATCGAGGAGGTCCCAGTCGAGCGAGAAGACACGCACCACATGCGGGTGCTCATCCGAGCGGTAGGCGTCGAGCGACTATCCGGCTAGGAGAACCGCTTGGTTGACCTGTTCCCAGAACTCGGGCCAGTCGTCTTCAACCAGCCGCACGGGCCGGGCCGTCGGCTTCGAGCTTGTCGATCGTGCCCAAGACTCGCTCTCGGGTCTCCTGGTAGTCGGTCTCGCCTTCGGGGGTCGACCGCCACTGCTCGAGGTGGCGGCGATCTCGGGTGACGATGGCCTCTTGTTCGGCTGGCGTCCGATCGGCCATCACAGCGCGGGCCGCAGCTTCGCCGTGGCGGCGAGCGACTGCCTTGACGTAGGCGTCGAAGCCCTGGTCTGCCCGGGTTCGGTCGGGATCGCTGGGTGTGGCATCGGTGGCCATGGTGTCGACAATAGCTCGGTGTGGTGACAGCGACCGTCGATGATCGGACAGCTTGGTTCGTGGAGCGTTCTACTATCTGGCTGGACGTATTCGTTCTTGGTGGACAGTTGGGCTGACTTGCTGTACTTGGATGGACGTATCCGATGTTCCCGGACGTACCCCACGACGTTGCCAAGGTGAGGGTCGCGGGTTCAAATCTCGTCGTCCGCTCAACAAAATCCCAGGTCAGCGGCCCTTCGAGGGTCCGTGACAGCGTTTTCGCCTGCCCCATCTCGCCCATGGTTTGTCCATCAACTCTCCGGCGGGTGTGCCGATGGTGTTCAATCAGCGCTGATCCACTATCGCCTCAGCGAGGCCCGTCGCCTCGGGTGCGATCTCGCGATCACCACCGCGGCCGAATGGGGCGCCTCGGAGCGCAACCTGCGGCGGCATGGATTCGACCCGACGGCAACCATCCAGAGACTCGGCCTGTCAACATCAGGCTGGCTGCCACCGACAACGGCGAGCGGGACCGGACCGCCGGTGAACCAGAGCACTCGATCGTGCCGGAACCCGGGCCCTGAGGGACTGCCTCGTGCAGGCGATCGGGTCACCTCATCGGGTTCGGTCACCTCGGGAGCGAGGTGCCCAGGCGACCACGATCAGGTCTCCAATGGCTGTGCCGGACCAGAGGCTTGTGGCCTCGGTGATTCGTTGGCGGAGCCTTGGAAACGCGTTCTGCAGCGCCGACCTCTCTTCGGCGCCGACTCTGGACAGGATGGCCCCGGCGGTTGCTGCCATGGAGTCGGCTTTGGCCCGGTGGGCGCTGTCCCGGGAGTGCGCGAGCCAGTCTTGCCATGCGATGTAGGTTGCCCGTTCGGAGCGGGCGAAGTCGTTGGCCTCCTCGTGAGCCAGGGCGGTATCGCGGCGCTTCAGCTGACGGGCTGCCGCTCGCTTGTTCTTCGGTCGATCGACCGGAGAGACCGAGAACGTCGATGCGGTTCCTCCGTTGGCGAGCCGACCGTAGATCCCGTCGGTCAGGCCGAGTTGTTCTTCGACGACGAGGTGTAGGAGGTCATGGGGAAACCAGGGATCGAAGCCAGGGGCCGGGTCCATTCGCAGCGTCGGCGCGCCCGGTCGGCGGATCTCGACGGCGTAGCTGCGCACGCCGGTGCGCTCGAAGACCACGTCCACCTGGTCACGTTGACACATCGGGCAAACAGGCGCAGAGAGTTTGGATCGGCGGGAGCTGGCGGTTCAGACCTGCTGGTGCTCGCCGAGCAGAATGTTGAAGACCGTGCCGTCCATCCGCAGTTCTGGTCCGACTCGTATCGGTTTCGGAGTTCGTCGAAGTGTTCGTCAGGGGCAACCGCGAGTTCGGCGATGCTGTCGAAGGCGGCGAGCATCTCTGGCGTAGGTTGCTCGTGCGGTTCCCAGGTGAGGCCCCATAGGTCCCAAGGCAACATCTCGACCTTGTTCAATGCGGCGAGGTCTGCCTGGTCGTCACCCTTGGTAGCGGACCGCGCCGACCGACCGGTGACACCGTCGGGTCCAGTGGTGCCGCTGAGTAACGGCAGACCACATCTCGGTATCGGGGGCGAACCTTTCGACTACCTCGATGGGGCCGCCTCGGGTCGCGAAGCGGGCGTGGCCAAGCCGGCAAGGTATGCTGGCATACGTGCGACGGACGACGGTCAAACTCCCCGACGATCTCGACGCCCGATTGCGGCACGAAGCAGAGCGGCGAGGAACGACGGTGTCCGCACTCACCCGCGAGGCGATCGAAACGCTGCTCGCCGTGCCTCATGGGCAGCGCCGGCTCCTTGCCGCCGGCGCTGGTGCGAGTGGACGTGACGATGTCTCCGAACGTATCGAGGAGATTCTCGCCAGCGAGGTCGGCTCATCGCACTGATCGTTGACGCCGGCCCCCTGTACGCATACGTCGACCGCGACGACCGTCATCACGCCACAAGCCTCGACCTGCTCGAGACCCATCCGGGGCCCTTGGTCGTGCCAACGCTGGTGATCCCCGAGGTGGCCTACTTGTTGCCGCTGCCGAGCGGCTCGGAGTCCGGGACATCGCAACTTTCGATCGACGACCCTTCACGGTCGTGCGGCCGAACGGCGGAGCCTTCAACCTGCTTCCCCGACCGGCGACCCGATCAGACCGGCTGGCCTCTCCCAGCCCTGGGCGACACAACGAGGCGCCGAGGAGGTCGGGTCGTGCATCAAGCTCAGCTTGCTCGCAATGTCGTTGTCGTTGTCGAGGACCTGCAACGCGGTGCTAGCGTCGTCTTCGCCCGCGATCGCCTTGTTCCTGAACCTCTCCGTACGGGCTGAGCGGGGCCGTTGGAGAGAACGCGGTGAGGACATCCGCTCTGTGAACCCTGGATGTTGGCGGTGCATGCTGGTGGGTGGCCGTCGGCCAGATCCCCAGTCCCAGAGCGGTTCGGGGGGTTCTGGGCAGAGGTGGCTGGACCCCGTCTGCGTTCTGTTCAT
>JBKDZN010000159.1:0-17047 GCA_047971245.1 Acidimicrobiales bacterium | reverse complement strand
GGTGTGGTCGAGGAGGGCGTCGGTCCAGCGGTGGATGTCGGCCCAGTCGGCCGGATCGAGTCCCATCATCGTACAAATCGTCACGAGCGGCAGGGCGACGGCATAGTCGTGGACCAGGTCGACCGTGTCGCCCGCCTCGAGCCGGTCGGCCAGTTCGGCGGTGAACCGTCGGGCGTGGGCGTCCAGGGTTGCGGCCATCTCGCGGCACCGGGCCGGGGTGAACTGCCGGCTGGTGAGCAACCGCATCCGGCGATGCGGTTCGTCGTCCAGGAACACCAGGTCGTCCGGTTCGTCGGGATCCCACCCGTGGTCGGTGATCCGGCGGCGGCGACCGCGCTCGATCCGGGCGTCGAGCTCGATGCTGGCCAGCCGGAGCCGGCCGCCGCCGTTGACGAACCGTGCGGCGTCGGACCCGATCGCCCGGACGTCGGCGTGACGGGTCACGGCCCAGAACGGGGCGAACCCGGGGCGCTCGTACCAGTAGCAGGGCGCCTCCTCCCGGAGGCGGTCCCACGCCGTCCACGGATAACCGTCGCTGAGGTACCGCTCGATCGTGGTGATGTCGAGCTCATCCAGACTGCTGCTGTCGGTCATCGCCGTCAGACCCCCCGTCCCCGGCAACCCGTCGCCGACCAGACTGTCACGGCGCTCCACCGACACGCATATTCGCCCCGGTCCAGCCACCCGGCCGGGGCGCGACTACCGTCGGCGATCATGGATCCCATACGGTCCGGCGTGACGTACGGGCCCCACCCCTCCCAGGTCGTCGAGTTCACCGTGCCGTGTGACCCGACCGGGGCCGCCTCCCCCTCCCGGACCACCGTCATCCTCATCCACGGCGGATTCTGGCAGGCCGGCTACGACCTCCGTCTGGAGGATGCCGTCGTCGAGGATCTGGTCGGCCGTGGCTTCGTCGTGGCCAATCTCGACTACCGGGCCATGGGTGACGGCGGCGGGTGGCCGCAAACGTTTGCCGACGTTGCCCAAGCCATCGACACGGTGGCCGATTGGCGCCGGGACCGGAACCTTAGCGGACCGGTGGTGATCGTCGGCCATTCGGCCGGCGGGCACCTGGCCCTGTGGGCGGCGGCCCGGCACCAGCTGCCGTCCGGAGCCATCGGCGCCGACCCCCGCCTCCGCCCCACCGCGGTGGTCAGCCAGGCCGGGGTGACCGACCTCGACCTGGCCCACCGTCTCGGCCTCGGCCGTTCGGCCGTGGCCGGCCTCCTGGGCGTGGCGGCCGGGGCCGACCTCGACATCGACCTGCTCACCGTGACCAGCCCGCTCGCCCTGGTGCCCCTGGGCGTACCCACCCTGCTGGTGACCGGCGACCGGGACGACCGCGTCCCGCCGACCCTGAGCGAGCGGTACCAGCAGCGCGCCGAGGCCGTGGGCGACCCCGCCACCCTGCTCGTCGTCCCCGGTGACGACCATTTCGCCCACCTCGACCCCACGAGCCGCTCGTGGGTGGCCACCGCCGGATGGATCACGGCCGTGGCCGACACCGCCACCCCGGGGGACGGCACCGGCTGACCCCGCCGCTCAGATGGTGTCGAACACCGACCGGCCCACCACGGGCCGGCCACAGAACTGGCAGATCGGCGACCGGGCGCTCACCCTGGCCCCGCAGGCGCAGTCGGTCGCCTGGGGGCGGTGCTTCCCGTCGAGGGAACCGTCCTGCTGATCGAGCCGGGTCATCCCGACCCAAGCCCTACCCCGTTTCGCCCTGGCCGCGGGCCCGCCCGACCGGCCGGGCTCAGCCCAGCCGGTCGGCGCCGATGGCGGCGGCCACCGCGTTCCGGCCGGGGATGCCGCTCACCCCGCCGCCCCGACGAGCCCCGGCCCCGCACAGGAGCACATTGGCGTCGACGGTCTCCACCCCCCAGCGACCCACCTCGTGCTCGGCCTCGGCGAACGGCCACTGGAGCGGTCGGTGGAAGATGTGACCCGCCGGCATGGCCAGATCGGCCTCGACGTCGAGCGGGGTCCTGACCTCGACGGTGTCGGGACCGGCCAGGCACGCCTCGATCGGCTCGGCCAACACCGCGTCGATCGAGGCCAGGGTGCGCTCACGGGCGAGACGGCGGGCGCCGTCGGGGTCGGCCCGGAACAGCCGGGCCGGCATGTGCAGACCGAACGAGGTCAGGGTGTGCAGTCCGGCCGCCCGGGCGGCCGGGCCGAGGATCGTGGCGTCGGTGAGCGAGTGGCAGTACACCTCACACGGCGGCACCGCGGGTATGGCCCCACCCGTCGCCTGCCGGAAGGCCTGACCCAGGGCGGTGTAGCCCTCGTTGATGTGGACCGTGCCGGCGAACGCCCGCTCCGGGTCGACCGCGGGATCCCGCAGCTCCGGCAACCGTTTCAGCAGGAGGTTCACCTTGAGCTGCGCCCCCTCCGGGGCCGGCCCGGCCGGGACCCGACCCCGGAGCCGGGCGAGCACGGTGGGCGCCGCGGCCACGAACACCAGGTCGGTCTCCACCGTCACCGGCTCGGCGAGCACGGGCTCGGTGCCGTCGACCCTGCCGAGCCGGACCGTGGCCCGCCGGCCGTCGGTGTCGATCCCGACCGCCTCCGCACCCACCACGATCTCGGCCCCGGCCTCGACCGCCACCCGGGCCAGTTCGTCGCTGACCCGGCCCATTCCTCCGACAGGCACGTCCCAGCGCCCGGTACCCCGCCCGATGACGTGGTAGAGGAAGCACCGGTTGGCCGCGCCGCCGGGGTCATCCGCGCGGGTGAAGGTGCCGATGAGGGCGTCGGTGGCCACGATGCCGCGGACCGTGTCGGAGCGGAACCGTTCCTCGATCGAGGTGCCGATCGGCCGCTCCACCAGCAATCGCCACGCCTCGGCACCGAGCAGGCGGCGCACGTCGGCGGCCGGGCGGAGGGGCTCGGTGAGGGTCGGGAACAGGCGACCGGCGGCCTCACCCGTGAGCCCGTAGAACTCGGACCAGGCGTCGGCGTCCCCACCCAGATCCCGCAGGGTGCGGTCCGGGTCGGCCGCGTCGACCAGGATCCCGCCGTCGTCCACCGGGGTGTAGGACGACACCGAACGAGTCCGGAGCTCGATGTCGAGACCGAGCTCGTCGATGATCCGGTCGGGCAGCAGGCTCACCAGGTAGGCGTAGGCCGACAGGCGCACGTCGTGGTCGGGGAACACCACCGCCGACCGGGCCGCCCCGCCCACGACCATCGACCGTTCCACCACCAGCACCGACCGGCCGGCCCGGGCCAGGTAGGCGGCCGCGGTGAGGCCGTTGTGCCCCGCCCCGATCACCACGGCGTCGTACCGTCGGGACCGGGTTGGCCCACCGGAGGGCGGCTCGTCCATTCTCGGCAGGCTACCGACCAACGGAGTGACGAATGTCGCACGACCCCGCGACGGCCACTACCCTCGCCAGAAGGAGCCCGCCGTACCATCGACCGACCGGTGAGGACAGGGAGTAGAGGGGGAAATCGACATGTCATCTCGCGCTGTTCACGTCGCCGTACTGGGGGGTGGCTCCTGGGGTTCGACCGTGGCCTCGCTGGCCGCGGCCAACGCCGACACCGTGCTGTGGGCCCGGAACCAGGAGACGGTCGACGAGGTCAACAAGGACCACTGCAACTCGGCCTACCTGCCGGACCTGCCGCTGCACCGTAACCTCCGCGCCACCGCCGATCTCGAGGAGGCGGTGTGGAACGCCGATGTCGTCGTGGCCGGCGTCCCGTCCCAGGCCATGCGGTCGACCATGGAGACCGTGGCCCCACTGATCCGTCACTGGGTCCCGATCGTCAGCATCAGCAAGGGCCTGGAGCAGGGCACCCGGCTCCGCATGACCCAGGTCATCGACGAGGTCATCCCGGGCCATCCGGTGGGCACCCTGGCCGGGCCCAACATCGCCCGGGAGGTCCTCGCCGGCTACGCTGCCGCCGCCGTGGTGGCCATGGCCGACCAGCAGGTGGCCGAGTCGATCCAGAAGGTGTTCGCCTCGGCCCGGTTCCGGGTCTACACCAACTCCGACGTGACCGGCTGTGAGCTCGGCGGGGCGTTGAAGAATGTGATCGCCATTGCCGTCGGGATGGCGGAGGGCCTGAGTGTCGGTGACAACACCCGGGCCATGGTGTTCACCCGAGGCCTGGCCGAGATCCTCCGGCTCGGGGTCGCCATGGGTGGCCAGTCCGAGACGTTCTCCGGCCTCACCGGGGTGGGTGATCTCATGGCCACCTGCACCAGCCCGCACAGCCGGAACCGCACCGTCGGCGCCGAACTGGCCAAGGGGTTCACCATCGAGGAGATCATCGACTCCATGAACCAGGTGGCCGAAGGGGTCAAAACGGCGCGGGTGGTGACCAACCTGGCCGCCGAGCTCGGTGTCGAGACCCCCATCGCCCGGGAGATCGATGCCGTGGTCAACGACGGCCGGACGGCCAAGGAGGCCTACCGGGGCCTGGGCCGTATCCAGCCCGGCCAGGAGATCGTGCTCGGCTGATCGGCCCCGCCGATGGGGGTTCAGGCCCCGTCGCCCGGCTCGGCGAGCACGGTGACGGTCCCGGCGGACCCGTCCACGTCGACCATGGCGCCGTCGGGAATCCGGCGTGACGCGTCGGTGGCCGACACCACACACGGGATCCCGAGCTCGCGGCTGACGATGACGGCGTGGCTCATGATCGCCCCGACGTCCACCACCACCGCCTCGGCGGCCATGAACAGGGGGGTCCACGCCGGGTCGGTGAGCGGGGCGATCAACACATCCCCGGGGGCCAGGCCACGGGGATCACCGGGGTCGGTCACCACCCGGGCCCGGCCGGTGGCCCGGCCGGGGCATCCGGGGAGACCGGTCAGGGTGTGCCCGGGGGCGACGGCCTCCAACGACCGGCCCCGGAGGGCCCACGCCGAGAGCGGGGGCTGGGTGCCCCGGAAGGAGAAGGGCGGGATCCGCTCGGCCAGGCGACGATGTTGCTCCCGCCGCCCGGCGATGAGGCCCGCCGCCGCGGCCGGGTCGGCGAGGTAGTCGTCGAGCTCGGATTCGAGCAGGAACCACAGGTCGCCCGGCCGGCCGCCGTGGGCGGTCGCACGCCGATCCAGCTCCCGGGCCCGCAGGCGGGCGCCGTGAAGCGCCCGGACGACCGTCGTCTTGGTCCGTTCCCGGGCTCGGGCGTGGAGCCGGGCCGAGGCCAGGGCCCGGCGGAACAGCCACCGCTCCGGCCGTCGGAGTCGAGCCAGGCAGGCGGCCTCCAGCTCGGCGGCCTCCGCGGCGAGCCGGGCCTGCTGGAGGGCAGGGTCGTGGTCCTCGCCGGTACCCCGGAGCCGATCGATCAGGGTCAACGCCAGGGCCGGATCGGTCTCCCAGGTGTCGAAGGCAAGATCCCACTCGTTCGGTCCACGGGACCCGAACCGGGCCAGGAATTCGTCGAACTCAGCCACGAAACCGGCCACCGCCGACGAATCGGAGGCCCGGAGACGCGGCTCGAGTCCGGCCGCGGCGGGACCGGGGCCCCGCTCGAACTCGGCTTCGATCTCGGGGTCGGCCCGGACCGACCGGGCGAGGGCCCACAAGGCGTGGGACGGGGCGGCCGAGTCGACGTCACCCAGGCCGGTCAGCAACCGGGGGGCCAGCGTGTCGTCACCCAGGCGTCGCTCGCACAGGACGCTGAGCATGGTGAGGGCGGACCCCGCGGCGACGGTGACCAGCAGGTGCCGTTCGAACAGGTCGGTGAACAGCGGCATCAGGGTCGGCAGCGAGGCCCGCAGCTCCTGATCGGATGCGGTGGTGGTGTCGGGGAGGCCGGCGAGGAACCGGTCGACCCGGATCTGATCCCCGTCGAGATCGGGGAGCTCCGTTGTGGCCAGGACCCGCCGGAGGTATCGGACGCCGGCCAGGCCGGCCCGGAGGTTCCGCTGGTGGGGATCGGGTTCCTCGGACGGCAGTTCTTCCCCGGCCCCCAGGTAGGCCCGGTCGGCGTCGCTGGCCCGGCCCCCCGGCATCCGGGCCGCGGCCAGGCGCTGGATGCTCAGATTGAGGTAGGCGTAGCCGCCGAACACCCCGCTGCCCACCGCGGTGGTGAGCGGGATCGGCTCGAGCTCCTCCGGCCGGATCAAGCCGCTGGCCAGGATGGCGGTGCGCATGGCCCGCTCGGCCGGTTCGGCGGCCACCGAGAAACTGAGGGGGACGAACACGGCCGGATAGACCTCGCCGATGTTGCCCCGGGTGTACACGGGGAATCGCGTCGAGGCAGTGTGGCCGACCCAGACCTCGTCGTCGGCGGTCGGGCCGATGTGCTTCCACGGGTCGGTCATCGCGTGCTCCCTCCACCGGAGTCTGCTCCGGTACCGCCGGTGTGGCGACCATCCTGCCAGTCACTGGCGGGATCACCATCCAGCCCGGCCCGGACGCGGCTCCCCCCGCCCTCGGCCCAACGGCTAACCTCCAATTGTCTGGGGAGGACCGGAACGGACCGGGCGTAGGGGGACACGTGGGTACGCAACCAGCCGTCGCGGCGGAGAACGTGGAGCAACAGGAACTGTGGAACGGCCCGACCGGCAGTCACTGGGCCGACCGGGCCGACCGATTCGAGCGGATGGTGGCCCCGTTCCATCAGGCCCTGCTCGAGGCGGTCCCCCCGGCCGCTGACGCCGCCGTCCTCGACGTCGGGTGCGGCACCGGCCAGACCACCCGGGCCATGGCGGCCCGGGCCACACACGGTCGAGCGGTCGGCCTGGACATCTCCGGCCCGATGCTGTCGGTGGCGACGGCACGAGCCGCCCGGGCCGGGCTGGCCAATGTGGAGTTCCGGCTGGCCGACGCCCAGGTCGCCCCCCTGGATCGGGGGGCCTTCGACACGGCGGTCAGCCAGTTCGGGGGCATGTTCTTCGCCGATCCGGTCGCCGCCTACGCCAACCTGCACCGAGCGGTCCGACCCGGGGGGTCGCTCGGCCTGCTGGTCTGGCGGACCGTGCAGGAGAACCAGTGGATGATGGAACTGATCCGCTGCCTCGCCGACCGTCGCCCCCTGCCGAAACGGTCGCCGGGCGCGCCGGGCCCGTTCGCCTTCGCCGACCCGGACCGGGTCACCCGCACCCTCGACGACGCCGGCTGGGCCGACATCGAGCTGACGGCGCTGGACGCGCCGACCACGGTGGGCGCGGATGTCGACGAGGCCCTCCAGATGGGCTTGGGTCTGGGCGAGTGGATCCTCGACGGTGCCGATGACGCCGAGCGGGACGAGGCGATCGGTCGGCTCCGACGCCGCTACCAGGAGCTGGTCGGCCCCGACGGGGTGACGGTGTCCGGGGCCGCCTGGCTGGTCACGGCCCGGGCCTGAGCACCGGGCGGTAACCAGCTCCTCAGCCGAGGAGGACGACCATGGCCGTGGTGGCGACGAGCACGGTGAGGGTCACCGCACCGCCCACCCGGGTGAAGTCGACGAATCGGTAGCCGCCGGGGCCGTACACCATGGCGTTGGTCTGGTAGCCGATCGGGGTGAGGAACGACGACGACGCCATGACCGCCACGCCCACGGCCATCACCCGGTAGTCGAGGCCGATCTCCTGGGCGGCCCGGACCGCGATCGGGGCCACCACGGCCGCGGCCGCGTTGTTGGTGACGATCTCGGTCAGGAACACCGTGGTGAACAGGATCCCCAGCACCACCCCGACCAGGCCGGCGAACCCCAGGCTGGTGGTGACGGCGCCGGCGATGTCACCGGCCAGGCCGCTGGCCTCCACCGCGGTACCGATCCCCAGTGACGCCGCGATCATCAGTACCACGTCGAGGTCGATCGACCGCTTCGCCTCGGCGAAGGTGACCACCCGGCTCACCACCACGATCCCGGCGGCCAGGAGGGCCGCCTCGAAGGTGGAGACGATCTCGGTGGTGGCGCAAACCACGAACACCGCGAGGGCCAGGCCCACCCAGCGGGCCCCGCGGGCGATGACCGGCACCGTGTGGGTCAGCGGGGCGATGACCAGGAAGTCCTCGATGGCCCGGCGGGCCTCGCGCAAGTCGCTCCCGGCCAGCAGGACGAGGGTGTCCCCAGCCCTCAGCTCGACGTCGCCCAGCTTCCCGGCCACGGGGGCCCCGGCCCGGTGGATGGCCACCGCCGCGGCCCGGTAGCCGGAACGGCCGCCGACCTCTTTCAGGGTGCGGCCCACCAGTGGCGACTCCCGGCCCACCACGGCCTCGAAGTAGAGCGGCTCCCGGGACCCGTTGAGAACCACCGCCTGCTCCGAGGGGGCGACCAGCCCCGGCCGCGACCGGAGGTCGAGCACGTCGGTGACGTCACCGACGAAGATGAGCAGGTCACCGGCCTCCAGCACCTCCTGGGGGGCGACCGGGCCCAGGTGACGGTCCCGGCGGACGATGTCGGCCAGGAACACCCCGGCGAGGTGGCGCAGGCCGGCGTCGGTCACCGACGACCCGACCAGAGGTCCACCCGCGGCCACCTCCAGATGGAGGGCGAAGTCCCGGAGGGCGACGATGGCCTCGGTACCTGGGTCGGTCCGGTCGGGCAGGAAGCGGAACGCCACCAGGATCAGGGTCACCAGCCCGGCCACCGCCACCGGTACTCCGACCGGGGACATCTCGAACAGGCCGAAGGGCTGGAGGCCCTGCTGGGCCAACACGCCCGACACCACCAGGTTGGTCGACGTACCGATCAAGGTGGTCGTGCCGCCGAGGATGGCCGCGAACGACAGGGGCATGAGGAAGCGCGACACCGGCAGGCGACGGGACCGGGCCCAGGACGCCACCTCGGGCATGAGCATGGCCACCAGCGGGGTGTTGTTGAACACCGCCGACAGCCCGGCCACCGGGGCGCACAGGCGGGCCAGCGACGACGGCCCCCCGGACCCGCCGAGCAGCCGGGCCGTCACCCCGGCCAGCAGACCGGTCCGGCGGGCCCCGGCCGCCACCACGTACAGGGCGGCCACGGTCAACGGGGCCTGATTGGCGAAGCCCGAGAACCCGGCGACCGGGTCGACCACCCCGGAGAGGACCAGGGCGGACAACCCGGCCAGCAACACCCCCGACGGGGGGTACCGATCCGAGGCAAGCAGGGCAAGGACCACGACCAGTACGGCCGCGGTCATCATGGCCTCAGTAGACATCGGAGCGACGATAGCGGCCTCTTCAGCGCGAAGAGCGCGCGTTGACGATGGGCGAAAAACGGACCCCAAGCAGGGTCAAGCAGCGGGCCGGTGTCAGCTCCTTGCGGCGGCCTTCCCGGCCCCGGCCCGTTGCCGCTTGGAACCCGAACCGTTGGCGCCGGTGGCCGCCACGAACTCGTCGAAGGAGTCCTGCAGGCATTCGGCGTAGAACCCCGGGTCGGGCATCCGGTCGCGGGACGCGGTGGCCGAGAGCATCACCTCACCGCAGTAGCTGAACACGGCATGGATCAGGCCCATCCCGTCCTGGATCGGCCCCATCCCGTACTGGGCCAACAGTTTGGAGCCGCACATGTACAGCGGCACCTGGGGACCCGGCACGTTGGTGACCACACAGTTCACCGCGGGGTCGGTCCGGTTGGCCATCCCCTGCTCGCTGTAGACCCGGGCCGCGATGGCCGCGGTAGCCGACGGGATGAACTGGGTGTAGTCGGTCATCAGGCGGGCGCCGATGGCGTTGGTCAGCTCCTTCGATGCCGAGGTGGACGACCGCACTGCGTGGAGCCGTTCGATCGGGTCGTCGACGTCGGTGCCGAGGGCAACCGTCATGGCCGCCACCTGATTGCCCTGATCCCCCTTCTCGTCGTCGGACCGGACCGAGATCGGCGCCATGGCCAGCAGGGGCCGATCCGGGAGTTCGTCCTTGTCGAGCAGGTATCGACGGAGGGCTCCGCCCACCACGGTGAGCACCGAGTCGTTGACGGTGGCGTCCGGAATGACCGATTTGGCCGATCGGAAGCCGGCCAGGGGGAATTTCCGGGCGTCCCACACCCGGTGCCGACCCACCGTGCCGTTGAACCGGGTCCGGGGCACGTCATTGTTCTGCTGACGCATCAGGGGGGCGGCCGAAACCACGGCCGGCATGGTCCGGCTCAGCAGTTCGGCGAACCGCAGGGGCTGCATCAGGTTCGTCATGTTGGCCCGGAACACCAGCTCCTCCGGGGAGGGGGGCGTCCGGGGCAGCCACGGTTCGGCCTCGATCGGTGCCGGCTCGGCGGTGAGGTCGTGCAGGGCGGTGGTGAGCTCGGTCCCCGACACCCCGTCCACCGCGGCATGGTGGATCTTCATCATGAGGGCGAAGCTTCCCGGGGGGACGCCCTCGACATGGTCAAGACCCTCGATGACGTACAGCTCCCACAGGGGATGCTGCTCGTCGAGCGGGCGGGAGTGGAGCCGGGCGACCTGGATGCACAACTGCCGCCAGTCGCCCGGTTTGGGTAGGGCGATGTGGCGGACATGGAACTCCAGATCGAAATCCGGGTCGTCCACCCAGTACGGATGATCCATGTCGAACGGGACCCGCTGGATCTTGCGCCGGAACGCGTACCCCATATGGAGCCGGTTCTCGATGTGGGCCATGATCTGCTTGAAGCCGACCTTGCCACCGGGCGCCGTCGACTGGTCGTAGATCGACACCGACCCGATGTGCATCGGCGCGTTGGATGTCTCGAAATACAGGAAGGACGCGTCCTGTCCGCTGAGCTGTCTCACGTACTCATCCCCCTCGGCTCCCGCCGGTTCTTGTTTGTTGTTGGCCCCCCTCCGGGTAGGCCCTAGTTTCCGGCCCCGGGCAGCTTCATGGCGTCGACCATCTTCATGGTGAACTCGTGCTGCCGCTTCAGCATGTCGTTGGCGAACTCGAAGTAGTTGTCGATCAGGGTGGTCGGATCGAACACGTTGGCCGCCTCGGCCGAACCTTCCGACGGGCTGAACGCGTCCTGCCACGCCTTCATGGTCTGCGAGACCGAATCCTGGTATGCCTGCATGGCCTGCGCCTGGCGGTCCTGCAGCTCGGCGAACAGATCGTTGCCTCCGCTCATTGGTCCTCGTTCCTCCCGGTGGGGCGGTTGGTCTGGTGTGACCAAGAACCCTAGTGCCGAGACGGACGACCTACCTAGCGGTTCGCAAGAAGTTGGGCGCGCCAACCCGCATCGCCGTACGCTTGTTTCGTGACCGAACCAGCTGTTTCCCCCAATGACGCTGCCACAAGCCCCGCCACGGCGGCAGGATTATCCCTGCGGGCGGTCGAGGCGCCGTCACCACTGCTCCAGCTGATGGAGAGCCGGGTGGTGTTCGAGCTCGGCGCCTTCCTCGCCTCCTCCCCCCTGCTGCGGATGGTCGGCCGGGGTGACAACCACCCGGTGCTCATCCTGCCCGGGTTCATCGGCGGCGACGACTCCACCTGGGCGTTGCGGGCCGTGCTCCGGGCCCAGGGGTACTGGGTCCACGGCTGGGGTCTCGGTCAGAACCTCGGCCCCACCGACGCCACCCTCGAGGGCATCCACGCCCGGCTCCAGGAGTTGCACGATCGTCATGGCGCCCGGGTCAGCCTCGTCGGCTGGAGCCTGGGCGGCATCTACGCCCGGGAGATGGCCCGGGAGAACCCCGATGCGGTGCGCCAGGTGATCACCCTCGGCTCGCCGTTCCGCATGCGCGACCAGGACCGTTCGGCGGCCTCGCCGATCTCGGATCGCCTCGAACAGTTCTGGCAGGAGGAGGCCCTGCGCCGCTCCGAGGCCGAGCACGAGAAGCCTCCGCTCCAGGTCCCGTCGACGGCGATCTACTCCCGCACCGACGGGGTGGTCCGCTGGCACATCTGCATCGACACCGAGGCCCCCCAGCGGGAGAACATCGAGGTCATCGCCAGCCATGTCGGCCTCGGCGTCAGCCCGGCCGTCATCTTCGCCATCAGCGATCGTCTGGCCCAGCCCGAGGGCGACTGGCGGCGGTTCACCCCCCCGATCTACCTGCGCCACCTCTATCCCCGGCCGGCCAGCTTCTCCGAGGCCGAGCGGGAGGCCAAGGCAGTCGGGGCCAAGAGCTCCCGCTCGTCGGCCCGCCGTTCCCCACGCAAGCGCCCCGCGCCCACCTCCCGAGCCCGGCGAACCGCCAAGTCCTGACCACGGGTCCGGCGGCCCGGGGCGTGGCCCGCTCCCGCCTCAGGCCGCGGTGATCACCTGAAATGCCACCGCCAGCACGATCGCGTTGTAGAAGAAGCTCACCACGGTGTGGCCGAGCACGTTCCAGCGCATGCTCCGGCTCGTGATGTCCACATCGGAGGTGGCGAACGTGGCGCCGATCCCGAACGACAAATAGAGGAAGTCGCTGAAGTGGGGGTGGGGGGTGTCGGGAAACGACAGCCCACTCCCCCCACCGGTATCGAACAGCCACTCGTACCGGCGGGCGTTGCCCACCTGGAGCAGGCTCCAGGCCAGGATGACGGTGAGGACCCCGAGGGTCTTGACCACGGCCGGGTTGCCGTCGGTGGCGCCCGGGAACCCGAGCACGTCGAGGGCGGCCACCATGCCGATCGCGCTGGTGAACATCGGCACCGCGGCGATCATGCGTCGCCCGGGGGTGAGGTGGTGGCCGAGCCCGGCCGTGGCCGACAGCTCATCGGTGCCGTCACGGACCGAGATGCGCACCCGGACGTACCCGATGGCCAGGAACAGCAAGGCCAGGGCGTCCCACACGGCCAGACTGATCTCGGCGGTGCGGGCGAACAGCACCCGACTCCGGACAAGGCCAGCAGCGCACCGCCGGCCATCTCCAAGCGACGCCACCACGGCCGGGGCACCGGCGGATCCGATCCCGCCGCCGCTGGTTCAGCCACCCGGCCGGATCACCACCTTGACCGAGCCGGTCGTCTTGTCGGCCGCGGTGCGGAACGCCTCGTTGACCTCATCGAGCGGGAACCGGTGGGTGACCAGGGAGGCCACGGCCTCCCGGTGGGTGGCCAACAGCCCCAGGGCGGCCACGAAATCCCGGTCGTGATCGACCCGGCTGTAGCAGTTCGAGCCGACGACCCGGATCTCGCGAGTGGCCGCGTCGAGTGCGGGCAGCAGGGCGTTGCCCTCGAACACCCCGAGCAGGACGACGGTTCCCCCCGCCCGGGTCGCGGCCACGCACGGGACCAGGGTCTCACCGGTGCCACCGACGGTTTCGAGTACGGCATCGAGGCCGGTCGGGAGCCGGTCCACCACGGTGCCCCCGAGCCCGGCGGCCAGTTCCCGCTGGCGGGGGTGCCGGGCGGTCACGAACACCTCGCGGGCCCCGGCGGCCCGGGCCACCAGCACCGTGAGCAGGCCGATAGTTCCGGCCCCGACGACGGCCACCCGGTGCCCGAGGCCGACCCCGCCGAGGCGCACACCCCGGACGCACACCGCCAGCGGCTCGGCCATCGATCCGGCCGGGGCCGCCACCCCGTCGGGCAGGGGGTGGACACAATCGGCGGGGACGGTCAGGTACTCGGCCAGGCCACCGCGCGCCGACACCCCGAACAGGGTGCGGCGGGCGCACCGGTTGGCCTGGCCCTGTCGGCAGGCGCCGCAGGTGCCACAGCCGGTGAGGGGCTCGACGGCCACCGGTGAGCCGGGCTCGGGGGCATCACTCACCCCGTCGCCCCAGGCGTCGATCACCCCGCCCACCTCGTGGCCGGGGATCAGGCCGGCGGGGGACGGGAACGAACCCCGGAAGAAGTGCAGGTCGGTTCCGCAGATCCCGACGCTGTCCACTGCTACCCTCACCCATCCCGACTTCGGGGAGGGATCGGGACGTTCGACGACATCGAGCCGATGCTCGCTGTTCCAGACGGCCGCCTTCACCTAGAGTCGTCCTGAGCGTCGAGGTCGACGTGGGAACACCCGTCGAGAACCAGGGGGAATGATGGCCTCATACATCATGTTGAGCACGCTAACCGACGAGGGCCGCAAGACCCTGAAGTCTCGCCCGGAACGGCTCAAGGAAGTGAACAAGGAGATCGAGACGATGGGCGGACGGGTCACCGCCCAGTACGCGGTGCTCGGCGGCTACGACTTCGTCAACGTGGTCGAGGCCCCCAGCAACGAGGTCATCGCCCGGATCTCGGTGGAGCTCGGTTCCCGGGGCACGCTTCACGTCACCACGTACCCGGCCATGGGAGTCGATGCCTTCACCGACCTCCTGGCCAAGGGTGCGGTTTAGGGCGGCGGGCACCCAATGCCGCGCTACATCGTCTTCACCACCCTCAACGGCGCCGGGCTGACCGCCCTCAAGAAGCGGACCGGCGAGGCGCCCGACATCGGCGCCGAGGTGGAAGCCCTGGGCGGGAAGCTGGTCGAACAGCACGCCCTGTTCGGCGACTTCCACTTCCTGAGCGTCGTCGACCTGCCCAGCAACGACGCCGCCCAGAGGCTGAACCTGCCCGAGGTCCACGGGGAGACCCTCTCCCGTGAGATCGTCCCGGTGATCGACGGCGACCTGTTCGCCCGGTTGCTGACCCAGACCACCGAATCGGCCGGCCCCCACAAATGGCAGACCTGGCTACCGGTGCGGGCGCTGCGCCCCCTGTTCTGGTGGGAGGCCTACTTCCGGGACCTCCGGCGCTACTGCACCCCGTTCACCGTGACCGGTCGGGAGAACTTCGACAGCGTCCGGGGACCGATCATCGTGATCGCCAACCACGCCAGTCATCTCGACGGCAACGCCCTGTTCGCCGCCCTCCCGCTGCGCTACAAGTTCCGGATCTTCTACGGTGGTGCCGCTGACCGGTGGTTCCTGAAGGGCCGCAAGGAGATCCGGATGCAGGCCTGGTACCGCTCCCTGGCCTACAACGCCTTCCCGATCAAGCGGGGTGGAGGCTCCGCCTCGCTCGACTACCCGAAGTGGCTCATCGACAAGGGCAACTCGATCGCCATCTTCCCGGAAGGCACCCGCACCACCACCGGCCGGCTGTCGAAGTTCCGGATCGGGCCGTCCCTCATGGCCATCGAGAAGCAGATCCCGGTGGTGCCGCTCTACATGGAAGGCCTGCGCGAGATCCGGCCGAAGGGCTCGAAGAAGCTGGTGCCCGGCCCGGTCACGGTCCATGTCGGGGTGCCCATGCGGTTCGGCCCCGGTACCGACCCCAAGGTCGCCACCAAGGCCATGTACGACGCCATGGAGGGCATGCGCCAGGCCGTCCACAAGCCCTACTCGGAGCGGGCCAAGGCCCAGAGCCCCGACAAGGAACTCGTGACCAGCGCCTGACCTCACACGAAGATGGCGTCGCCCTGCTCGAGCACGAGCTCGATGGCAGCGGCAACGCCATCTTCGGCGTTGGACAGGGTGACCGCGGTGGCCGCAGCCTTCACCTCGTCGCTGCCCTGGCCCATGGCGAAGCTGGCCCCGGCGACCCGGAACATCCCGATGTCGTTGTCGGAGTCGCCGATGGCCACCATCTCAGCCGGCGACACGCCGAGATCACGGCAGGCCACCTCGAGGGCCACGCCCTTGTCGGCCCCGGCCGCGGTCAGGTTCAGGGCCGCCTTCTGGTTGCTGGAGATCGATCCGATGAACTGGACCCGGTCCTTCCACCGGTCGGCGAGTTCCTCCACCACCCGCTGTGAGGCCGTCCGGCCCTGGATCAGGGCGATGCGAGGAGCCTGGTCGAGGGTGGCGGCCAGCGACGGCACCCAGGACATCCCGGCCGGCATGTCGCCGGGCGAGGGTTCACCGTCCATCTTGACCACGACGTCGGTGTCGAGGGCCACCGTGGCGATGCACCGCTCGGCGTCGCAGATCTCGTAGAGCTCGGCGGCGAACTCGGTGGGCAGCCGGACGTCCATCAGGTCGGTGCCGTCCGACAGGCGCCTGACCTCGGCCCCGGCGCAGGCCACCACCGGCCCGTCCAACCCGAACTGCCGGGCCACGACCTCGGCCATCTGATACCACCTCGCGGTGGCCACCACGATGTGGAGACCGGCGTCGATCGCCGCCTGCACCGCGGCCGCGTTGCGCGGGCTCACCAGTTCGTCGGGCGTCAGCAACGTCCCGTCGAGATCGATTGCGAACCCCTTGCACCTCATTTTCGCCACCTCAATTGTTGCCATCCCACTAGCGGGAACCCTACTCGTTCACCTATATTTCGGCCATGACTGACGAACGTCCTCTCTGGAGGCGGATGTTCGACGCGATGGAAGGGTCGGTAGCTCCTCAGCTCGAGGAGTTCGTCCGTACGGATGAGTTTGCTGACATGGCTACCGCATTTGCAAAGATGCAGGCCGACTTCCAGGAGCGCGCTGAACGTTCGATGCGCCAAACCTGGCACTTCTGGAACCTACCGGCCGGTAGCGATGTGAAGCGCCTGTCGGACCAGGTTGCCTCGCTGGAGCGGAGGGTTCGCTCTCTGGACAAGCGCCTGGAACACGAGCTCGATGAGCTCCACGAAGCGGAGGAAGCCGAATGAGCGACACCGCCACCCCGGCCCTCCCCGGATTCGACCTCCTCGAACGCATCCGACGAGACATCGAACGCAACGCCCTACGGGCCCGGAACGGCATCAAGCACTTCGCCGGGATCGACTGGGCCCCGGTCGCCCTGACGCCCAAGGACCTGGTGTGGGAGCTCGACAAGCTCCAGCTCTACCGGTACCGGAGCGACAACCGCCGCTACTCGACCCCGGTACTGCTGGTGATGAGCCTGGTGTCGCGCTCCTACATCTTCGATCTGCGGCCGGGCAGCTCGTTCGTCGAGGTCCTGCTGGACAAGGGCCTCGACGTCTTCATGCTCGACTGGGGCGTACCGGACGAACTCGAGGCCAACAACACCTTCGAGACCTACTGCGACGAGTACCTTCCGGCCACGGCCGAAGCGGTCTGCCGGGAGGCCGGTGTCGACGAGCTCACGGTGTTCGGCTACTGCTTCGGCGGGGTCCTTTCCCTGCTGTACGCGGCCGGCCACCCCGGCCCGCCCATCCGGAACCTGGCCGTGATGGCCACCCCGGTCGACATGCAGCAGACCGGCCCGATGGCCTCCATGCTGGCCGAGGGCCGGATGGAGCCCGAGGACCTCGTCGACGAGACGGGCAACGTCCCGGCCGAAACGATGCTCAACTCGTTCAAGATGCTCAAGCCCACCCAGGACATCGTCGGCTACGCGAACCTG
>JBKDZN010000158.1:0-8999 GCA_047971245.1 Acidimicrobiales bacterium | reverse complement strand
TGGCCGCGAGGGCGCTCTGACGGTTGGTGGTGGCGAAGCAGAGGTCGGACCGTCCCGGGGTCCACAGGTCGGGCCAACGGTCGCGGGTCGCGTCGAGGACCCCCTCCCAGTCGCGGTGGCTGAGGGTCGTCTGGGCGAGCAGGGCGACCGGCTGTTCGGATTCGGCCAACGCCTCGACCTCGGCCACCGACTCCACCCGGTCGATGGCATCGGGGGCCACGGCCATCGTCCCCACCGCCTCCTCGTGGCCCTGGTGGCCCACGTAGACGATCCGGTAGCCCTTCCCGGCCCGCACCATGACCTCGTGGTGGACCTTCGTGACCAGGGGGCAGACCGCATCGACCACGTAGCCGCCCTTGGCCCGGGCCGCCGCCACCACCTCGGGCGCGGAACCGTGGGCGGACAGCATCAGCGGAGCGCCGTCGGGCACCTCGGTCACGTCGTCGACGAAGACCACGCCCCGTTCCTCGAACCGCTCGACCACCGACCGGTTGTGGACGATCTCGTGGTAGCAGTAGACGGGCGCCTCGAAGGTCCGGACCATCCATGCGAGTGCCTTGATGGCCATCTCCACCCCGGCGCAGAACCCCCGAGGCGCGCACAACAGCACCCGGTCCACCCGGCCGGCGTCGCCCTCGCCCGAGGCGGCAGTGTCTGGGGTGGCAGTGTCTGAGATAGCAGTGTCTGAGGCGGCAGTGTCTGGGACGGGAACGGGGACGTCGGCGGCCATCGGGTTCATGGTACCGATGGCCGCCGGGAGAGCGCCGGTGGTCAACACGGCCGCAGGGCGAGGCCGGCCGGGCGCCAGCGGGGGCCGGCCAGGATCACCTGGTTGAGGGTGCAGTGCCGTTCGATGAACGCGGCCGAACAGTAGGCCAGGTAGAACCGCCAGAGTCGACGGAACCGCTCGTCGAGTCCGAGCCCCTCCATGGTGTCCCAGTGCTCCTCGAATCGGCGGGTCCACCGGTCGAGGGTCTCGGCGTAGTGGGCGGTCAGGTCGTCGACGTCGATGGTCTGGAGGCGGGCCGACCCGGCCGCCTCCGTGGTGATCGTCCCGATCGAGGGGAGGCACCCGCCGGGGAACACGTACCGGCGAATGAAGTCCTCCGTGGTCCGGGTGCGCCGGTAGCGCCACTCGGGGACACAGATGGCCTGGAGCCCGAGGAGGCCGTGGGGGTCGAGTCGTTCCCCGAGCGCCTGGAAGAACGAATCGTAGTGCCGCCAGTGGACCGCTTCGATCATCTCGATGGCGACCACCCGGTCGTACCGGCCGCGCAGGTCGCGCCAGTCGGTGGCGAGCACGGTCACCTGGTCGCTCAGGCCGGCGGCGGCGATCCGGGCCGTGGCCTCCCGGTACTGTTCGGCCGAGATGGTGGTGGTCGTCACCCGGCAACCGACCCGTGACGCGGCCCGGAGGGCGAATCCTCCCCAGCCGGTGCCGACCTCCAGGATGTGGTGGTCGGCGGTGACGCCGAGCTTGTCGATGAGGCGGTCGTACTTGGCGCGGCTGGCGTCGGCCATGGTGGCAGTGGGGGAGGGGAACACCCCGGCCGAATAGGTCATGGTCTCGTCCAGGAACAGGGCGAAGAAGTCGTTGCTCAGGTCGTAGTGGCTGGCGATGTCGAGCCGGTTGGTTCGGCGCGTCGGGCCCGGCCGGAGGCGCCGGAGCCGGTCGGTGACGGGTGCGGTGATGCGGGTGACCCGGTTGCGGATCTCGTCGAGGGGTTCAAGGCTCCGGGTGAGAGCCCGGAGCACGGTGGTCAGGTCGTCGGAGGTCCACCAGCCGTCGATGTAGGCCCGGCCGAGGCCGGAGGAGCCGCCGGAGGCCACCGCCGTCCAGGTCCGGGCGTCGTCGATCACGATCCGGGCGGTCAGGCCGGTGCCGTCCGGTCGGTCGGCGGCCCCGGTGTCCCGGCCCGCCCCGGAGTCGGGACCGGTTCGGGAGCGGAGGTCGAGGATCTCGCTGGGGCCGTGGACGGTGACGGTCCGGTCCGGGTGGATGAGCTCGAACCGGTCGCAGGCGCCCCGATCCAGCAGGGTGACGAGGGCGGTCCGGGCCGCGGCCGCCGCCACCCCGGACGGTGGTCGGGTGGCCGGCCAGCGGGCCCGCAGCGGTTCGGTCCGGGCCGCACCCGACGTTCCCGGGGCTCGGACGGTGTCGAGCTCTGCTGCCGGGGCCATCATGCCGGAGCGTTCTCGGTCACCGGTTTCCGGCGACCGGGGTGGGGGTGGACCGGCACCTTGGCCCGCCACAGGGCCAGGGCTTGCCGGTGGATGCCGGCGCTGACGCGATGGGTCGACAACGGGTTCCTCAACAGGGCGTGGGACAGGGTCATCGGGGCCGGGGGGCGGCGGTCCACCGCCAGCCGGGTTCGCAGGATCACCGGGTCGGTCCCCTCCACCCCCGGTTCGGGCGGTTGGGTTCGATCGGTGGGAGCGGTCACGTCGAGACCGACGGTGATCCGCCGGCCGTCAGCGCCGCCGGCCCGGACGCTGAGGTCGTACACCCACGCCTGGTCGAGGAACGGCGAGACGTGGAGGATCTTGTCGAACCGGGCGGTCAAGCCCCGGGGCCCGGGTTGGAGCCGCACCGGGTAGGGCCACCGTTGCTTCCATGGGGTGTTGGTGACCTCCAGTACGGCGACGGTGGGTGCGGACCGGCCGGTCGACCGGGCGTGCTCGGGCCACAGGAAGTAGATGGTGATCGGGTTGAACAGCCACCCCCAACGGCGGATCTGGGTCAGCATCCGGATCGGACCGGCCACCGCGCCGGGGTGGTCGGCGGCGGGACGGGCGACTGCCCGGACCGCGGATCCGAGCGGGGTGGCGGCCCCGTCGAGGTAATCGGCACGGCGGAACCGGGCGGGAGCGGGCCGTCGCGAGGACCACAACGGATGGTGGCCGGTGAGCGCGTCCGGCCGGTCCGGGTCGATCCACACATAACTGACCGGCGCGGTGAATCGGTGGTCGGTCGGGAGGTGACGGTGGTGGGTGACCACGCCCGGGCACAGGGCGGCGGTGCCTGGGCGGATCAGGGCCGGGTCGGGTGATGATGCCCCGGTCACCAGGTCACCCCCAGACCTCGGCACACGGCGAGCGCGGCGTTGACGCCGTCCTCGTGGAACCCGTGACCCAACCAGGCCCCGCAGAACCAGGTCCGGTGTTGCCCGTTCGTGGCTGCCACCTCGGCCTGGGCGTGCAGCGCGGCGTGGTCGAACACGGGGTGGGCGTAGTCGAACGAGGCGATGATGGTGTCGGGTCGGATGCGGTGCTCTGCGTTCAGGCTGACCAGGTAGCGACGGCTCCCGCCGAGCCGTTGCAGGGTGGTGAGGTCGTAGGTGAGCGCGGCCCGGTCCGGGTGGTCGCCGGCCCGGGCCATGCCCGAGACACCGGACAGCCTGGTCGGGGCGGTGCCGGCCATCACGGTTCGGTCGGGGACCGGGGCCAGGCGGTCGTAGTTCCACGCCGCCCACGCCCGGCGGGCGGGGGGAAGGAGCGCGGTGTCGGTGTGCAGCGTGGCCCGGTTGGGCTGGTACCGGATCGCTTCGAGGCGGCGGGTCTCGGCCGGGCTCGGATCGGTGAGCGCGGTGAGCGCCTGGTCACTGTGGCCGGCCATGATCACCTGGTCGTACCGATCGGTTCCGTGCCGGGTGGTGACGGTGACATGGTCGGGGTGGCGGGTGATCGCGTCCACCCGGGCCCGGGTGCGGATGGTGCCCCGGAATCGTCGGGCGATCGCTTCCACATAGGTGCGGGCGCCGCCGGCCACGGTCCGCCACTGGGGTCGGTGGCCGATCCCGAGCAGGCCGTGGTTGTCGAGGAAGGTGAGGAAGGAGGCGGCGGGGTAGGCGTCGAAGGTGGCGGGGTTGGCCGACCACACCGCCGCTCCCATCGGGATGAGATGAAGGTCGACGAAGGTGCTGCTGTAGCCGCCGTCGGTCACGAAGTCGGCCACGGTGACGTCGGGGTCGGGCCGGCGCAGGAACCGTTGGCCGGCGCGGTAGAACCGGCCGATGTCGGCGACCATCCGCCACAGGCGCCCGTCGATGAGGTTCCGGCGTCGGGCCAGGAGGCTGTTGAGATTGGTCGCCCGGTAGGTGAACCCCGACGCGTGGTCGGTCACCGCGAAGCTCATCTCGGTGTCGAGGGTGGGCACCCCGAGCTCGGAGACCAGCCGGATCAGGTTCGGGTACGTGCGGTCGTTGTGCACGATGAAGCCGGTGTCGACGCCGAGGCGGCCGGCCCCGGGATCGTCGACGTCGACGGTGTTGGTGTGACCCCCGAGGCGGGAGTCGGCCTCATAGAGGGTGACGTCGTGGATATCGCCCAGCCGGTGGGCGCAGGTGAGGCCTGAGATGCCTGAGCCTACGACGGCAAGGCGAAGGGGACGCGTAGCCGGGGTGCCGCTCACAGGAGATCAAGATTTGCAGCATGACCTCCGGCGCGCCCAACCCGGCGAGGCCCTAGCCTGGACGGGTGGAATCCCCACTCGTAGTGGCGGTATCGCCTGGGTCTGCGGCCGATCGGGCCGGCGTGGTCGTGGGCGACGCCCTGGTCTCGATCAATGGGGAAGCCCCGCGTGACGTCATCCGCTATCAGCTCCTGGTGGACGGACCCGAGGTGAGTCTGGAGCTCGACCGTGGGGGCCTCCCCCGCACGGTCGACATCCGCAAGGCTGATGGCGAACCCTTGGGCATCGACGTGAACTCGGCCGTGTTCGACCAGGTCCGTACGTGCGACAACCATTGCCCGTTCTGCTTCATCTATCAGCTGCCCCCGGGGATGCGATCGAGCCTCTACCTGAAGGACGACGACTATCGCTTGTCGTTCCTGTACGGGAACTTCACCACCCTGACCCGGTTCACCGAGGCCGACCTGGAGCGGGTGGTGACCGAACGATTGTCACCGCTGTACGTGAGTATTCACGCCACCGACCCGGAGCTGCGGACCCGGCTGCTCCGCAACCGCCGCGGGGCGATGAGTCTCCGCTGGCTGCGGGCCCTGCTGGATCACGGGATCGAGGTGCACGGCCAGATCGTGGTCTGTCCCGGTCTCAACGACGGTGACGCCCTCGACGCCACCCTCACCGATGTGCTCGACCAGTACCCGGAGCTGGCGTCGCTGGCCGTGGTGCCGCTCGGGGTGAGCGACCATTCGTCCGAGCCGGAGTTGCGGCCCCACACCGTCGCGGAGGCGTCCAGGGTGATCGACATCGTGGAGGAGTGGCAGACGGTGTTCCAGGATCTGCTCGGCCGGCGGCTCGTCTTCGTCGGCGACGAGTACTACCTGTTGGCCGACCGGCCGTTCCCGCCCGCCGACCGGTACGAGGGGTTCCCGATGCACGAGGACGGTATCGGCATGGCCCGGCAGTTCGAGCTCGAGTTCACCGGCCGGTCCGCCACGGAACTGACACCCCGGTCCGGCTTCTTCGCCGCCGTCGACGGTGCCCCGGCCACCGGATACCGGGCGCCGCGCACCGCCACGGACAGCACGGCCGCCCTGGCCACGGACAGCACGGCCGCCCCGGCCGCCGACAGCACCTCGGGGCCGGCCGCAGGCTGCGCCACCGGGTTGGCCGCGGGCAACACCGCGCCCGCCGCTGTTGCTGCCCCGGCGGCACGATGTGGCGCCGGTCCCGGCGGAGACCGGCCGGTGCGGCTGCGGCCCCGGCCGGGTGCGCCGCTGGCCGTGGTGACCAGCGCCTACGGCGCCCGGGTCCTCGGCCCGATCGTGGCCCGGCACTTCGATGGCCCGCCACCCCGGTTCGTGGTCGTCGACAACCGGTTCTTCGGGGGCAATATCGCCGTGTCGGGCCTGATGGTGGGGGCCGATGTGGCCAGATGCCTGGCCGACCAGCCGGAGGGCCACCGCTACCTGCTGCCCGACGTGTGCCTCACCGAAGGCCGATTCCTCGACGGTATGACCGTTGACGAGCTGCCGCGAATGGTGGAGGTGGTGGCCACCAGCGGCACCGCCTTCCGGGCCGCCTTGGATCGTCGGGAGTGTGCCGCATGATGGTGTCCCTGCCCCGGGTGGCCATCGTCGGTCGCCCCAACGTCGGGAAGTCGACCCTGCTCAACCGGATCATCGGTCGGCGCGAGGCGATCGTCGAGGAGCGCCCGGGGGTGACCCGGGACCGTAAGGAGGTGACCGCCGACTGGCGGGGCCGGGAGTTCACCCTCATCGACACCGGCGGTTGGCTGGCCAAGGGCTCCGCCCTCGACGACAAGGTGTCGCGTCAGGCCGAGGCGGCGGTGTCGGATGCCAATGTGGTCCTTCTGGTGCTGGACGCCCGGGTCGGGGTCACCGAGGAGGACAGCCAGATGGTCCGGCGGCTCCGCTCGTTCGGCGGTCCGTTGCTGGTGGTGGCCAACAAGGTCGACGATCAGCGCCATGTCGACGGGATCTGGGAGCTGATGTCGCTCGGTCTGGGGGAGCCGTTCCCGGTGAGCGCGATGCACGGCGGCGGGGTCGGTGACCTGCTCGACGCGGTGGTCGACGCCCTACCCCCGGAGGCCACGTCCACGACCGGTGGGTCGCCGTCCACCGCCTCCCGGGCCGGTGGAGCCGATGGGGCGGCGACGGTCGGCCGCGCCGAGGACGCGGAGGAGGACGGCGCGACGGTGGTCGATCCGTTCGATCCGGCCGGAGCCCTCCGGGCCGGATCCGACGGTGACGCGGCCGGTGACGCTCGATCGTCCGCCGGACCCCGTGTGTTCGCCATTGCCCTGGTCGGTCGGCCCAACGTCGGGAAATCGACCCTGTTCAATCGGCTGATCGGCGAGGAGCGCTCGGTGGTGCACGACATGCCGGGCACGACCCGTGACACGGTCGACACCGTGGTCGAGACCCGCAGCGGTCCCATCCGGTTCCTGGACACCGCCGGGATGCGCCGCCGCAGCCGGATCGACGAGGATACCGAGTACTACTCGGTGGTCAGGGCACTGAAATCGGTGGACGGGGCCGATGTTGCCCTGCTGGTGATCGACGCCACCGAAGGGGTCACCCAGCAGGATCAGCGCCTGGCGGAACGGGTGGACGCCGCCGGTTGCCCGATCGTGCTCGTCCTCAACAAGATGGAGTTGCTGTCCACCGAGCAGCGGGAGGCGTTGAACGGCCAGATCCGACGCCGGCTCGGATTCCTGCCCGGTGTGCCGGTGCACCGGATATCGGCCCTGTCGGGCAAGGGCGTCCACAAGCTGCTGCCGTCGCTCGATCTGGCCATCGACGCGTACCAGACCCGCATCCCGACCAGGAAGGTCAATGATGTGGTCCGCCGGGCCCAGCAGGCCCAACCGGCGTCCGGTGGGGCCCGGATCCTGTACGCCACGCAGGGGGCGACTGACCCGCCCACCTTCACCCTGTTCACGAACCGTAACCTGCACGACAGTTATGTCCGCTACATCGAGCGCAGCCTCCGGGAGGCGTTCGACTTCGGACCCACCCCGATCAAGATCCGGGTTCGGCGCCGGTCGAGCTGAACGAGGCGACCGCTCGGTCGGTCGTGAATGACCCGTCTGGGTGGCGATCGTGTGTCGGACCCGTTCACCCGGGTGACGACCAGTATCCTGGATCTGCATGGAACGGCTTCTCCCCGCCGTTGCCGCGATCGTGTGCGCATGGGCCACCGCTTCGTGGGTGCGTGCCGCTGTCAGTCGACGTCGTGTCGTCCAGCGGCTGGCCAAGGAACAGGTCGATCCCGATCTGTGGCGGTTGGCCGACAACGACTACCGCCGTGACGCCTGGGCGGCCGGTGTGTCCGGCATCGCCGCCTTCGCCCTGGTCGTGGTGGCCCTCGTCGGGATCGGGTTCTGGGCCGCGGCGGCGGTGTCCCTGCTCGCCATTCCGGCCGCCATCGCCCTGGCCGGTCAGGCCCAGCAGGGGGAGGTGGCCCGGATCTCCGCGTCCCGGGCCGATGTGGAACGCAAGGCCCGGGAGGTGCTGAGCCAGGAGGAGCTCGCTCCCCTCCAGTGGGCGGCCCGGCTGGCCCCGTCGGACTTCCCCAACCTGCCGGGGTTCGAGATCGGCCAGGCCTATCAGGCCGGCAGCGGCGCCATGGCCGGCGACTTCTACGACGTGTTCCGGGTGGACGAGTTCCGGGTCGCGGCCGTGATCGGCGACGTGACCGGGCACGGCATCGAACCGTCGATCACCGCCCTGCAGGCCAAATATCTGTTGCGGGCCTTCCTCACCCAGTACCGCGACCCGGGCCAGGCGGTGGAACAGCTCAACGCCCAGATGTCGGAGCTGGAGCGGGGCGAGGAGTTCATCTCCCTCTGCGTGCTGGTCTTCGACACCGACGCGGAGACCTTGCGCTACGCCTCGGCCGGGCATCCTGCCGCCTTCGTGTGGCACCAGCGTGAGGTGCGGCCCCTCGGCGCGACCGGCCCGTTGCTGATGCTCGACCCCGGCGGCCTCTACCATTCGCGGGAACTGGCCTGGGACCTCGACGACGTCGCCGTGCTCTACACCGACGGCCTGGCCGAGGCCCGTAACGGGCACGTCCTGTTCGGCGAGGACGGCGTGGCCGGGATGATCCGCCGGGATCCGACCGCCCCACCCGAGGTACTCACCAAGGTGCTGGTCGAGGCGGCCCGGGATTTCGCCGGTGGACCGATCAGCGACGATGTCGCCGTCTTGGTGCTGCGTCGGGTCTGAACCGGCCTAGCGTGGCGAACGGTGCCCTGGTGCGATACATGCGACAAGTATCTGGCTCCCAACGCGGCCGACGCCGATGGGACCTGCCCGACCTGCCACGAACCGGTTGATACCGGGGATCTGGACAATCCGCCCCCCAAGAAGGCGCCGTGGCACTTCAAGCTGATGGTGGTGTTGCTCGTCGCCTACCTGGGCTGGCGCCTGGTGCAGGGGGTCATCTGGTTGATCGGCACGTTCTGACCCGCGTCGATGCCGGTGCCGACGGTCCCGGGATCGACGATCTGATGGTGAATCCGGGTGTCGGCGCCCGGCGGGGCCGGTAGCATCGCAGGGCCACGGGC
>JBKDZN010000157.1:0-23203 GCA_047971245.1 Acidimicrobiales bacterium | reverse complement strand
GTCGAGGGGGGCCGCGGCCGGCACCGGGCCGCCGGTGGCGTCGGTGATCGTCACCGCCCGCCCGGCCGGCCACCCGAGATGGCGGCCGAGCGCGGCGGCAACCGAGCCGGCGTCGGCCCCGGCCCCGGCGGCCACCGACACGTCCGTCGGTGACGCGTCCGGGGCCACGACCCGGAGCAGGAGCGCTCCGGGGTCAGTTGAGGGCGGCACCGGCCGCGTCCGCGTTGAGGGACCCGTCGCGGGCCTGGGTGAGAAACTCGCGGACCCGGGCCAGGGCGAGGTCGACAATGTGCTGGAGCCGCTCGGTCTGGGTGGGTACGACCACGTTCTGGATGTGGTCCCGGGAGGCCCCCGACCATCCGGGGGTGCTGGCCGTGGCGTAGGGGATGGCGGCAAACGCGGCCTGGTTGTCGGCCAGGAGGGTGGCGATCCCGGTCTGGGCGTCGACCAGGTCGACGTCGAGGAAACGGTTGAACCCGGCGACGTCGATCCGGTAGTCGTCGGCGGCCACCCCGGGGGGCGGGGGGAGCTCCAGGGGCGGTGGGGTGTAGACGAACTCGATATCACCCGCCCCGAGGGAGCGGGACACGTTCGACATGGCCGCGGAGACCACACCGGCGAACGCGGTCATGGCCTGATCGATCGAGCCGACCGATTCGACGGCCATGGTGACGAGGCCGGGGTTGAACACGGTTTCGGCGTCGGGGCCTTCATACACGAGGGCGAAGGCCTGGGTGACGAGCAGCTGCATCCGCTCGTTGATCCGGCCGAAGATGGACAGGGCCTCCGCCTCGTAGGTGTCGATGGCAGCCTGGCTGGTTCCGATGATGGCGTCGGACATGGGACGGTTCCTCGGGTCGTTCGGGGAGAGACGGGAGCGGATTGCTCCGAGGAAACCGACCGGCGACGATCGGATACAGCCGCCATCCTAGGGGTGCCGGGCCCCGGTCCCACCACCGCTCCGAGCCGTCCGGACCGTCCAGGCCGCCCGGGCGGTCGGAACACCTACCCGAGGGCCCGCAGTCCGGCCGCCACCAACGCCGCAGCCACCATGACCACGGCGAACGGGGCCCGGCGCCACAGCAGCACGGCGGCCACCACCACCGCCGGGAGGCGAGCATCCAGCACCAGTCGTGAACCGTCGGCCAGGGTCTGCACCGCCACCAGCGCGGCCAGGACGGCCACGGTGATGAGCGCGGCCGCCTCCGTCACCCGGGGCCGGTCCAGGATCCGCCGGGGTACCAGGTAGCCGGTCAGCTTCAGCGCGAAACCGAGGGCGCACGCGGCCCCGAGGGCCAGGGCGACCGTCACCGGTCCGGGACCGGGTCCGGTCGGATCGCGGTGGCCACCAGGGCCACCCCGATGGCGGCGAGCACCGGGACCCCGACCGGGGTCACCGGGACCCCGATGGTGGCCACGGCCGCGGCCGCCACCGCCACCCCTCGGGTGAGGGACCGGTTGAGCCGGGGCCACAGGAGGGCGAGGAAGGCGGCCGCCGCGGCCGCGTCGAGCCCGTAGGCCCTGGGGTCTCCGATGGTCGAACCGGCCACGGCGCCGAGGAAGGTGGTGGCGTTCCAGCCGATGAACACGCAGATCCCGGTGGCCCAGAACCCGTCCCGAACCCGGTCGCGGTCCGGGAGCTGGGCCGTGGCCACCGCCGCCGACTCGTCGATGGTGAGGTGGGCGGCGGCCAGGCGTCGCCACCCGGTCACCCGGAGCAGGGGGGCCATGGCCAGGGCGTAGAAGCCGTTGCGGACACCGAGCAGGGTGGCGGCCGCCACCGCGGCCACCGGTGCTCCCCCGGCACCGACCACCCCAATGAAGGCGAACTGGGATCCTCCGGTGAACATGGCCAGGCTGAGGATGCACGTCTGGGTCACCGACAGGCCCGCGGCCACCGAAAGGGCACCGAAGGAGACCCCGTAGGCCCCGGTGGGGACACCCACCGACACGGCTTGGCGGATGACGGCCGCTCGGCTCGACCTCAGCGGAAGGCTCCGGTGAGCTCAGTCCCCGGCGGGGGCGGGAGCCGGGGCGTCAGCGAGCTGTTCGGCCACGGCGACGATGTTGCGGCCCTGTGGTCCCATCTGCCGACCGAAGATGCGTTCCACCACGATGATGGCCTGATGGGTGACCGGCACCATGCCCGTCCACCGGAGGTAGCCGGCCATGAAACCGGCCATCCGGTCGCTGAGCTCCTCCATGTGTAGCAGCAGCCGCCGACCCTCGCCCATGAGGCGGCTCAGCTCGGTGTAGATCCGGGGGAGGGCCACCTCCAGGTTGGCCGATGGGGGGAACGGCCAGTGCTTCCAGGGCAGACCGAGCTCGTCGTAGCTGTGGAGGTTGTGGTCGGAGGGGATCAGGGACACCACGAACGAGAAGCCGTTCTCCCTGATCCAGATCACTTCTTCCTGCCGCCTGACACGGCGATGGTTGGCCCCGTACCCCCCCGGGCGTTCACACACCGCGAGCTGGTCCTGGATGATCCACTGGAATTGGCGAGGCCGGATTCCCTGGGCCCACTTGCCCTTGGCCATGGTGCTACGTCTCCTCGCAACGGTTCGGCGCCGGATGGTGGTGAAGGTACCCGGTCTGCGTCGGCTCCGGACGGGTTTCGCCGGCACGGGTTCCCGATGTCATGGTAGGGACTACCGCCGCCGGTCAGCCCAACGCAAGACGTCCCCGGTGGCGGGACAGGCGGCGACCACCGGCCAGCTCGCACGCGTCGACCCGATGGTGCACCACCGCCATCACCCGTTCCAGCTCGGCGGCGGACGGGGGGTGCCCGTGCTCGTCGCGCAGCCAGCGGCGCAGGGCCGCTGTGGCCACGACGGCCGGCACCTGGCCGAGAGCCCTGGTGTCCTGCGGGTCCAGTGCGTCGGCCTGGGCGTCGATCACGGCGGCGGTGGCGCGGAGATGGTCGGCGGTTCGGCTGAGCAACGGGACCGGGTCTCGACCGGACACCTCGGCCATCAGGGGCAACAGCTCGTGACGGACCCGGTTCCGCACGAACCGTGGGTTGTCGTTCGACGGGTCGTGGAACGGGGCGAGACCGGCCGCGGCGCAGACCGCTTCGGTGTCGTGGCGTCGCAGGGCGAGCAACGGGTGGGGCGGGCCGGGGGTCATGGCGGCCAGACCCCACGGTCCGGTGCCGCGCATCAGGTTGATCAGGACGGTCTCGGCCTGGTCATCCGCGGTGTGGCCGGTGAGGGCGGCGGCGCCGAGCACGGCCCGGCGGGCGTGACGGGCCCGCTGCTCCAGGTCGCCCCCGGCGGGGATCCGGACCCGGACCGACCGGAACCGGGCCCCGAACCGGCCGGCAGCGTCGGCCACCCGGTCGGCCTCGGCCGCCGATCCGGCCCGGATCCCGTGGTCGACGTGCACCGCGGTCACCTCCAGGCCGGCCCGGACCGCCAGCACCAGCAGGGCCAGGGAGTCGGCCCCGCCCGACACGGCGCACACCACCGGGGTCCCCGCCGGGGGGAAGGCACACCGGGCCAAACGGGTGTCGACAACCCCCCAGTCGGGCCGGCCGACGGGGAGCCCGTCGACAGGGATCGGAGAACCGGGTTCGGGGCGGGATGACGGGGCGCTGGGCCGGTCAGGCACCGGAGTGGACGCCCGCCCGGGCCAACCACAGGCTGGGACTGCGGATCTCGTCGAGCGTGGGCAGCATCTCGGGTCCGGACCAGACCTGGTCGAACAGCTCCCGACCTCCGGCCGCCTCGACCGCGGTCACGAAACGCTCGCCCTCCTCGTACTGGGCGAGTTTGGCTTCGATACCGGTGAGCCGCTGGACCAGCCGGGTCAGGGGTGAGGCGTTGGCCCGACGGTGGCTCATCACTCGGGCGAACCGTTTCCGGCTGGGGATGATCCCGGCGGTGGCCCGGTCCATGACCAGGTCACCGTGGCCTTCGAGCAGGCTCATCAAACCCGACATCTGCTGCATGACCCGGCGCTGTTCGTCACCGGCGAACAGGGCGGTGAGGCCGCCGTCCCGCCAGGCGGACCGGTCGCCGGAACGGAGGCGCCGGGCCGCGTCACCGAGGGAGTCGAGCAGCTGCCCGGCGTCGGTGTCGACCGAGTCGAGGAGCTGGTTGACCAGAGAGAGGAAATGGGGGCGGAGCCAGTCGACGCCGGTGAACTGGGCCCGGTGGGTGCACTCGTGAACGGCGATCCAGAGCCGGAACTCCGCCGGTGGGAAACCATAGCGTTTCTCCAGTTCCAGCAGGTTGGGGGCGACGTAGTAGACCCAGTCCTGGTCGTCGGGCCGGTCGTCCTCGATGATGAGGAGGTCGTACTGGCCGAGCACCCGGCCCGACAGCCATCCGAGCACCCCACCGAGTTCCGCGCCCGACACCTTCGGACCGACGTAGCCGCCCACGGCGGCCGCGGCCCGGCCGACCGCGGCGATGGGGCCGGAGGCTCCGGCCGGTCGGTCGTCGGTGCCCTCGAACCGCCCGAGCAGGGGTCGGATCAGGCGCTCGAAGCTGGCCAGGTTGGCGTCGACCCAACCCATCCGGTCGGTGATCCGGGCGCGCGCCGGCCCGGACCCGGACACCAGCCCCGTCTCCTCGGTGACCAGGATCTCCGCCCGGGCGGTCAGCTCGATGAGATCGGCTTCCAACCCGTTGCGTTGGTACGCGGGCGTGTCATCGTCGCCGGCGACCCGTTCGGCGACCGAACGGGCGAAACGCCAGTCGACGGTTGACGCCACTAGGAGTTCTTCGGGAACTTCTTCGACTCGACCTGGGAGATATAGCCGAGGCCGATGGCCAGCAGTGTCAGGACGACACCGATGACCAGTAGGAACCCGATCCAGTAATGCCACACCACGGCGATCATAAGAAGCCAGAGTGTAGGGCCTCGGTGGAGTCAGCTCCCACCCGGCGCGTCCCGGCCGGCCCCAGGTTCATCCGGTGGTGGCGCGCCGGACGTCGCGGAAGGGGACGTTCTTGTCGACCTCGGGCTCTTTCGGCAGGCCCAGGATGCGCTCACCGATGATGTTCCGCTGGATCTGGTCGGTGCCACCACCGATGGAGGTGAAGTAGGCGTTGAGCATGGCGTAGGTGGCGTCCGCCGACCGGGGGGAGCTCTCCCCGGCGAGCATGCCTTCGGGACCCAGCAGGTCGACCTGCAGGCGACCGGCGTGGTGGAGGATGCCGCTCATGGCCAGCTTCCCGAGTGAGACGACCGACGACGACGACCCCTGGGCCATCTCGGCCTTGGCCCGGCGGTTGTTCCATTCGTTGACCTTGACCAACTCGCGCAGTCGCATGAGCCGCTGGCGGACAACGGGATCACCCGCCCGGCCGACGTCTCGGGCCAGGTCGAGCAGGGAAAGGTCGGGGATCGGCGCGTTGGCTTCGTCGTCGGCCGAGCGAACCGCTCGGCCGGGATCGGTGCCCTTCTTCCGGCGCTGGTTCTCACCCATGACGGCCCGTTCGTAGGCGAGGGCGGTCTGGAGGACCCGCCAGCCCTCGTTCTCACCGCCCAGCATGTTGGCGTGGGCCACCCGGGCCTCGGTGATGAACACCTCGTTGAACCGGGCGTCGCCCGTGGCCTGCCGCAGGGGACGCACCTCCACCCCCGGCTGCCGCATCGGGAGCCAGAAGAAGCTGATGCCGCGATGCTTGGGGACGTCCCAGTCGGTCCGAGCGATCAGCATCCCGTAGTCGGCATGTCGCCCGCTCGAGGTCCACACTTTCTGGCCCGTCACCACCCATTCGTCACCGTCGCGGTCGGCCCGGGTCTGTACCGCGGCGAGATCGGAACCGGCCCCGGGCTCGGAGTACAGCAGGCACATGGCCACCGTGTTGCGGAGCAGGGGCACCAGGAACTCCCGCTTCAGGTCGTCACTGCCGAACGCGAGCACGGTGTTGGCCCACAGGTTGACCTTGTCCTGGCCGGTGCCGTCGGCGCCGACGCGGCGGAACTCGTCGATCACCACATTGGTCGACGCCGGGTCGAGGCCCTTCCCGAACCACTGCTCGGGCCAGCTCGGCGCGGCCCAGCCGGATTCGGCGAGCCGGGTCATCCAGACGTCCTTGTCGAGGTCCGACGACCAGTTGTCGGCCAGCCACGCCCGGACCTCGGCGCGGACGCGGTCGGCCTCGGTGGTGGGGGCGGCGGCCGGGTTCGAGGATGCGGAGGGGGCCGATGGGTCGAGCTGGTCGGTCATGCCGGCGATGCTACGACCGGGTATCGAGGCGCGTCGAAGCTGCACCGGCGCTTGGCGACGGTGGGAACTCACCGTCGAGGTCGACCATCGCCCCGCAGGCGCGGGCCTGGGCCGGCGCGGCCGTGACGGTCAGTGGGCGAGGTAGATCAGTTCGAACGCCGCTTCGACCGAGGCCGACAGGGTCACTTCGCCCGGGGTGGCGTCGATGATCTCGTCATCGGCCCCGGCGGGGGCGGCACCCATCAGGGCGACGCCGGCCCGGACGGGTCCGGGTGGCGCCCCGGCCGTGCCGGACCGGCGACCCAGACCGGGCTCGGCCAGCCACAGGACCCGACCGAGGCCCAGGCCGAGACCTTCGGCGTAGGCTTCGGCTCTGGCCCGGGCGTCGGCGGCGGCGGACCGGCGAACGTCGGCGTGGGCCTCGTTGTCGACGTCCACCGTCCAGGTCGGGCCGGCCACGGCCGCTCCGGCCCGGGCCAGTTCGGCCACCAGCTGACCCACGTCGGCCTCGGCCGTCAGTTCCACCCGGGTGTGCCGGGCGGCCCGCCAGCCGGTGCGCTGCTGCTCGCCCTTGCGCCAACGGGTCGTCGGCTGGACGGTCAGGGCGGCGGTGACGACCCGGTCGGTGTGGGCAGCGTGGCCGGCCAGGACCGAGTCGACCGCCTGGGCCGTGGGGGCGGCGGCCGCGTAGGCCTCGTCCCGGCTGGGGGCATCGGCGCTGACGGTGACACCGATGGTGGCCCGGTCCGGCATGACCCGCCCTTCGGCCGTCCCCCGGACGACGATGTCGGTGACCGGCGGATCGACCGGTTGCGAAACAGTCATGGCCGGAGTGTACGACCCGGGCGACGGCGCTCAGGCCGAGCCGGCGGCGCTGCGGGTGGGCCGGACGCGCCGACGTTCCGGAGGCACCAGATCGTCGGCGTAGCGGGTCAGCAACGGGCCGGCGACGGCGGTGATGAGCACGTACCCGGCGGCCAGGGCGCCCAGTTCGGGGCCGTCGGCCAGGGAGATGCCGAGGGCGGCGATGACGATCGAGAACTCGCCCCGGGCCACCAGCGCAGAGCCGGCCCGGACCCGTCCTCTCCGGCCCACCCCGAGCCGACCCGCCGCGTACCAGCCGGTGGCCAGCTTGGTGCCGGTGGTGATCACGGCGAGGATCACTGCGGGCACGGCGACGGCGCCCAGGTCGGCGGGATCGATGGCGAAGGTGAACGAGACGAAGAAGATCGCGGCGAACAGGTCCCGCAGCGGCGTCACCAGCCGTTCGGCCCGGTGGGCCGTGTCGCCCGAGAGGGCGAGGCCGACCAGGAACGCGCCGATCGCTCCCGACACATCCAACAGCTGGGCCCCGCCCGCCACCAGCAAGGTCAGGCCGAACACGGCCAGCAGCAGCGACTCCGAGGAGCCGCCGGCCAACAGGTCGCTGAGACGCCGGCCGTAGCGGAGGGCCGCAGTGAGGATCACCACCACCACCGCCAGGGCCACGGCCACGCTGGTGAGGATGGAGGCGGGGGAACCGCCGGTGATGAGGGCGGCCACCACCGGCAGGTAGACCGCCATCGCGAGGTCCTCGATGACGAGCAGGTTGAGGACGGCCGGGGTTTCGCGGTTGCCGAGGCGGCCCAGGTCGGCCAAGACCTTGGCCACCACACCACTGGAGGAGATCCAGGTGACCCCGCCCAGCAGGACGGCGGCCAGGGGTGACCAACCGAGCAGGAGTCCAACCACCACCCCGGGCACCGCGTTGGCCACGGCATCGAACGCACCGCTGGGTCCCCCGGTCCGCAGACCGTGACGCAGCTCGGTGTCGCTGTATTCGAGGCCCAGGCTGAACAGCAGCAGGAGCACCCCGATCTCGGCGGTGAGCTGGATGAACTCGGCCGACACGTCCACCCGAGCCAGGCCGCCCTCACCGAAGGCGAGCCCGGCGAGCAGGTAAAGGGGTACCGCGGTGATGCCGACCCGCCCAGCGAGACGGGCCAGCACGGCCAGGCCGAGCGCGACGGCGCCGAGTTCCACGAAGGCGAGGGCGGCTTCGGCACTGCCGGCGGCCAGGAGGGGGGTGGGGGCGGGAAGCACCGGGTTCGGGAGCGGTAGGGCTCAGGGGCGCTCGGTCAGGAGCCGGCGCAGGGCGGCCAAACCGTCGGTGGTGCCGACGGCCACCGCCACGTCTTCGGCCACGAACACCAGCTCGGGGCCAGGGGCCGGGATGGGATTGTCGGCCCGGATGACGGCAACGATCGACGCGCCGGTCCGGGTCCGGAACTCGCCCTGACCGATCGAACGCCCGACGGCGGACGACCCCGGGTCGACCGTGATCCACTCGATGGCGAGACCCTCGATCTCCTGCTGGACCGCCCCGATGGCCTCGGTGACCCGGCTCCCGCCCAGGAGCTCGTTCATGGTGCGGGCATCGTCGGGCGACAGTGACAGCACGGTGCGGCACTCGTCGGGGTCGTCCCGTTCGTAGACCATGACCTCGCGCCGTCCGTCCCGCAGGACGAGCACGGCAAGCTCGACGCCGTCGGCGGTCACGAAATCGTGCCGGACCCCGACGCCGGGAAGATTGGTTTCACGCACCTCGGCCACGGTCTCAGTGTGCCCGCGGCTCGGCCGGTCCGGGGGATCAGCCGATCAGCCCACCGCGGTCGGCCACCGCGGCGGCCGCGATGAGCAGGATCACACAGAGCCCCCCGACCGCGGCCGTGGCCTGGGTGGCCGTCATCCGGATCTTGGTGGGGAGCCAGGCCACCACCAACCCGGCCAGGAACCCGGCCACCGTGCCGCCCAGGTGGCCCCAGAAGGAGATGTTGGAGATCAACGGGAGGGCGAGGTTGATGAGCAGGACCGGGGCCAGCGACGTCCGGAAGATGTTGATACCCCTCGCCCAATAGACAGCGGCCAGGCATCCGCCGAGACCGAGCACGGCTCCGGAGGCGCCCAGGGTGGGTTGGATGAACGCGAAGGCCAGCACCGCGAAGGACCCCCCGAGCAGGCCGGCCAGGTAGATCAGGGCGTATCGGACCGGTCCGAGGCCCCGTTCGAGGCTGGGGCCGAAGATCCACAGGGCGTACATGTTGAACCCGATGTGAAGCAGGTCGGCGTGGAGGAAACCGCCGGTGATAACCCGCCACCATTCCCCCACGGCCACGGCGGGGCCGAACAGGATCCCCCACTCGGTCAACGCCTGCCGGCTGAGCACCTGCCCGGCGTACATGGCCAGGTTGACGGCGATCAGGGCGACCGTCACCGGGGTCTGCGCCGCCGGACGGGTCTGGAGCGGATTGCCGGTCGGCGACGCGGCGGCCACGCACTCGGGGCATTGGTGGCCGATCGGAGCCTGGGTCATGCACGCCGGACAGATGGGCCGGCCGCAACGTTGGCACCCGACCGCGGCTTGACGGTCGGGGTGCCGATAACAGGTGGCGGTATCGTCCAGCACTCGCGCCGAATGGGGATCAGATCCCCAGACCTACCCGTCACCGTGTCTGCTGGCCACGAACGGATGGTAGCGGGACGGCGTCTCCCATTGATGGATCCGGAGCCTCGGATCAGGCCCGTCGGGCGGCTTCGACGTCGGGCTGGAACAGCTCCTCGATCCGGGTGTCGAACACGGCGGCCAGGCGGAAGGCCAGAGGCAGGCTGGGATCGTAGCGGCCCGTCTCGATGGCGTTGACCGTCTGGCGGCTGACGTCGAGCAGATCGGCCAAATGGGCCTGACTCCACCCTCGGACCGCCCGCAACTCCTTCAACCGGTTATTCACTGGTCGTTCCCGCCCCAGCGGACAAGCCGATCATCCACCCCAGCATCCCGACCCCGAACACCAGCCAGCCACTGTAGAACGGAGCCGCGTCGACGACGCCGAGCCAGCCGACGGTGATCGCCGCCATCATGGCCCCTCCGAACCCGATCGCCATCGCCTGGTACTGGCGGTATCGGGTGTATTCGTCGGCCCGCCGGATCGACCGGTAGACGGCGATGGCCGCCACACAGAGCGGAATCACCGGGATCAGCATCCAGAACGCCGCCCCGGCGGTGCCGGCGTCCACCGTGGCGGTGACGATCACGACCGACACCGTGTAGACGACCATCGGCGGCACGAGCTCTCTCAAGTATCGGTTGCGCTCCCGCAGATCCCCCGCGCTCATCGCGGGTTCCTGCGGCCGGACTGGTTGACGATCAGTGGATTCGCTCATGCCATCAACGTAAAGGAAACTTTCCATATAGTCAAGGAACCTTGTCGACAAGCGACCTTGACTGACGGTTGAACCCCCTACGGGTGATCGCCAACGCGGTCCGGCCGGGCCAGGACTCGACCTACGGCCGAGAACTCGGCTTCTCGCTCGCCCAGGTGTCCATGCGCGCCGGCCTCGACCCAGCCGCCGCCAAGCACGACACCGGCCGAGTCCGCGACACCGACCGCCAGCTCGCCGACGCCATCGCCCGGCTCCTCGCCAACACCTCGGACCGCACCGATCCGATGTCGTGAACCGGGTTGTGCCGTGCGGCTTCGAAGCCCGACCTTCCGGCCCCCGGACCTCACCGCCGCCTTGTTTCCCCTGGTCAGCGCTGGAGCCCGAAAGGGGATTCGAACCCCTGACCTACGCATTACGAATGCGTTGCTCTACCAACTGAGCTATTCGGGCAGACGCCCAGGCTATCTGCCTGCGAGGACGGCGGCGCCGCGTTTACGGGGCCGTCTCCGGGCCGCAGCGCAACAGCAGCGCCTGCAGCAGGAGGGCTTCGTTGGGGTTGCGAATGAGATGCTCGGCCGTGGTCTGGATGTGGTCGAGGGCGACGACGGGCTGACGATCGTCGCCGTCCACGAGCCGGTCGCGGTAGGTGCGAGCCAGGGTGGCCAGCCCGAATCGGAGCTCGTCAGCGCGCAGACGGCGGAGTTCCCGCTTGTGCCGCGCCACGAGCTCCGCCCGGCCCGAACCTCGCTCCCCCAACTGTTCGACCCGCTCCTCCAGGGCCGCCTTCTCTTCGGCGTGCCGCACCTCCAACGGCTCCTGGGCATGGTCCATCCCCGCCCGCAGCTCGTTGACGATGGCCACCACGGTGGAGCCGGTGCCGTCGAGCCGCTGCGGCACCTGACGCCACATCTCTGCCCGGGCGGCCAGGCCGTCGTCGCCGACGAGGAGCTCGGCCCGGGCCATGTCACCCCCCGAGGCCACCGCGGCGGCCTCGGCCCGAGCCGAGTTCACCCCCCGCTCGATCAGGGCCGCGGCGATCACCGGCACCGGGAGGGGGGCGAACTCGATGGTCACGCACCGGCTGGCGATCGTGATCAGCTCGGGTGGGATCTCCTCGGCCAATAGCACGAACACCGCGGATTCCGGCGGCTCTTCCACCACCTTCAGGAGCTTGCCGATCGCGGCTTCCTCGATGGCGTCGATTCCCCGCACGACGATGACCTTGCGGTCTCCTTCCATGGGCGAGCGCAGTCCGGCCCGGATGATCTGATCCGCCTCCGCCACCCGGATGGTGGAACCTTCGGGTTCGATGACCACCAGATCGGGGTGTTTGGCCTGGCGGGCCAGGGCGATGTGGCGAGCGTCGGGGGAGGTGGGGTCGTGCTCGCCACCGGCCAGGATCAGGCCCCCGAACCCGAGCGCCACCGGATAGGAGCCGCTGCCCTGGGAGCCGACGAACAGGTAGGCGTGCACCGGGCTGGCCGCTGCGGCCTCCAACCGGGCCAAGGCGTCGACGTGTCCGACGACATCGGCCCACGGGTCGAGGCTGCGGTCGCTCACCAGCTTCACGAATCGAACCTAGTGCCCCGATCCGGCATCATCACCGGCCATCGGTTTGATCGTCACGGTTTCCGCCCGGGCCCGGCCGACCACGGTCAGGGCTCCCATCGGGCGTCACCCACCCAGGCGGGGCTCGACCGCGACCCAGACCGCTTCGGCCACCTCACTCATGGTGCCGACGGCGGACACCTCCACCCAGTCGTCCGCGGCGGCCAGATCGGCGTAGGCATCGGCGACCCGGCGGCGGAACGCTCCACCTTCCCGTTCCATCCGGTCGAGCGCGCGGTCGAGGCGGCTCTCCAGAATCCCGGCCGATGCGGTCAGGTGGACGACCAGGTCGGGGAACCGCCCCTGCAGCGCCCACTGGTTGATGCGGCGCACCTCGTCAACGCCCAGAGCCCGGCCACCCCCCTGGTAGGCCAGCGAGGAATACACACTGCGATCCGAAACCACCGCCCGGCCCGCCGCCAGGGCAGGAGCGATGACCTCGGCCATCAGCTGGGCCCGGTCGGCCGCCATGAGCAGGGTTTCGGTCCGGGCATCCACCGGAGCGCCGTCGGGGTCGAGCAGCAGCCGGCGGAGATCGGCGCCGAGCGCGGTGAAACCCGGCTCCCGCACCAGCAGCGCCCCCAACCGGTCAGCCAGAAGACGGGCCTGGGTGCTCTTGCCGGCGCCGTCGGCCCCCTCGACGGCGATATACGTCACCGGTGGGCCCCGAGGGGATCGATCACGAACCGTCAGCCCGCTTCTTGGCGGCCGACCTCTTGGCCGTGCTCCCCGCCGCCTTCTTGGCGGCCTTCTTCACGGTGCTCTTGCGCGAGGACGCCTTCTTGGCGCTCTTCTTCGCCGTACTCCTGCCCCGCTTCTTGGCGGCCTTCTTGGCCGGTTTCGGGCCTTCGAGCTCGAGTTTCTGGCGGCGGATGGTGAGCAGTTCGGAGGCCCGCATGATGTCGATCCGCTCCACCGAGTCACCCTGCTGGAGGCTGGCGTTGACCTCGCCATCGGTGACGTACTCGCCGAATCGGCCGCTGCGGACCACGACCTCGCGGTCGGTCACCGGATCCACCCCGAGGGTCTTCAGGGGCCCGGCCGCCCGTTGGCCCCGGCGCCGCTTCGGTTCGCTGAACAGGGCCCGGGCGTCGTCCATGGTCATGGTGAGAAGCTGGTGTTCGTCGGTGAAGCTACGCGTGTCGTGCCCCTCCTCACCCTTGGTCCCCTTCTCGATGTACGGGCCGTGGGGACCGTTCCGGGCGATCACTTCGAGCCCGTCACCCGGGTCGACGCCGAGGGACCGGGGGATCGTCAACAGTTGGAGGGCGGTGTCGAGGGTGAGTGACGACATGTCCATGTCGGCGAACAGTGAACTGGTGGGGGGCTTGGTCTCCCGGCTCTCGTCGTAGACCCCGAGCTGCACGTAAGGGCCGAACTTGCCGTCGCGCACGATCACCGGTTCGCCGGTGGCCGGGTCGTTGCCGAGCACGATCTCGTCGGGTACCGACAGGATCTCCTCGGCCCGGGCCACCGTCAGCTCATCGGGGGGGATGTCGTCGGAGATCGACTTGGTCTCCTCCCCCCGCTGCAGGTACGGGCCGTACTGGCCGACCCGGACCACGATCGGTTGGCCGTTGCGGTCGTCACCGATGGGGATCGAGTTGACCGCCCGGGCATCGATATCGCCCAGGCGCTCGTCGACCAGATCCCGCAGACCCGGATCGTCGTCGTCGCCGAAGTAGAACGACGCCAGCCAGGGGACCGGCTGCTCGGAACCGTGCGCGATCGAGTCGAGATCGTTCTCGATCTGCTCGGTGAACGCATAGTCGACCAGGTCGGGGAAGTGCTGTTCCAGCACGTTGACCACGGCGAAGGCCAGGAAGCTCGGCACCAGGGCCGAGCCCTTCTTCCAGGCGTACCCCCGGTTCTGGATCGTGCCCATGATCGAGGCGTAGGTGGACGGACGGCCCACCCCCAGCTCCTCAAGCCGTTTCACCAGGGACGCCTCGGTGAAACGGGCTGGGGGTTGGGTGTCGTGGCCGACAGCGTCGACACTGTCCACATGGGCGGCGTCACCCTCGGCCAGGGCCGGGAGACGCTGCTCCTGGGCCGTACCGCCGGCGGTGTCATCCCCGTCGTCGTCACTGCTTTCCACATAGACCTTGAGGAAACCCTGGTGGGTGATGACCGTGCCCGAGGTGGAGAACACGGCCCGGCGACCGGCCGCGGTGGACGTCCCGAGCCGGAGGGTGACCGTCTCCCCGGTGGCGTCGGTCATCTGGGAGGCGACGGTGCGCTGCCAGATCAGCTCGTAGACCAGGAAGTCCTGGGTGCTGAGCTCACCCTTGACCTCCTCGGGGGTCCGGAACCGGTCCCCGGCGGGGCGTATCGCCTCGTGGGCCTCCTGGGCGTTCTTGGCCTTCTTGGCGTAGACCCGGGCCGCGTCGGGCAGGTACTCGGCGCCGAACCGTTCCGCGATCTGGCTTCGGGCCGCGGCCAGCGCCGTCTCCGACAGGGTTGTGGAGTCGGTCCGCATGTAGGTGATGTAGCCCCGCTCGTAGAGCCCCTGGGCCACCCGCATCGCCTGGGCCGACGACAGCCGGAGCTTGCGGCCGGCGTCCTGCTGGTAGGTGGAGGTGATGAACGGGGCGGCCGGGCGGCGACGATACGGTTTGGCCTCCCGGCTGACCACCGTGGCGGCCCGGTCGGTCAGCTCCACCGCCAGCGATTCCGCCGCCGCTCGATCGAGGTGGAGGACTTCCGCGTTGGTCAGGGTGCCGTCGGCGGCGAAATCCCGCCCGGTGGCCACCCGCCGGTCATCGACTTCCACCAGCTGGGCGGCGAAGCTTCGTTCTGCACCCTCAGCGGAGAACGTGCCGGTGAGATCCCAGTAGTTGGCCGACCGGAACGCCATCCGCTGGCGTTCCCGGTCCACGATGATCCGGGTGGCGACGCTCTGCACCCGTCCAGCCGACAGCCTCGGCTTCACCTTCTTCCACAGTACGGGGGAGACCTCGTAGCCGTAGAGCCGGTCGAGCAACCGGCGGGCCTCCTGGGCGTCGACCAGGCGCCGGTCGAGCTCGCGGGGGTTGTCGATGGCCCGGTGGATCGCCTCCGGGGTGATCTCGTGGAACACCATGCGTTTCACCGGGATCCGGGGGTTGAGGACCTCGAGGAGGTGCCAGGCGATGGCCTCACCCTCGCGATCCTCATCGGTGGCGAGCAGCAACTCGCTGGCGTCGGCCATCAACGAGCGCAGTTTTTTGACGTGATCCTTCTTCTCGGCCGACACCACGTACAGCGGTTTGAAGTCGTTGTCGACGTCGATGCCGAGCCGTGCCCACTTCTCGGACTTGTGACTCTTCGGGATCTCGGAGGCCTTCTTGGGCAGGTCACGGACGTGACCTATCGACGACTCGACGGTGTAGTCATCCCCGAGATAGCCCGCGATGGTGCGGGCTTTGGCCGGAGACTCGACGATCACGAGGGGTTGCGACACTTTTCGGAGGCTACGAAGCGAACCTGCCCTTTTGCCAACACCACCGCCGAATTTCCCGGTGAGCGGATCGGTTCACCACACCCAGCGGTCGGCGGCGGGGAGGTCAGGACTCCGCGGCGGCGGGCACCTCGGCCTCGGCCAGATCGACCCGGTGAGCCCACCCGAGCAGGACGTACCCGATCAGGGTGGCCAGCACCGACGCCGACAGGATCCCGATGACGGCGTCCTCCACCACCTCAGGTCGTTCGAATGCGAGCGTCGAGATGAACAAGGCCACGGTGAACCCGATCCCGGCCACCGCGCCTCCGCCCAGGAGATGGCGGGGTTTGAGACCGGCCGGCATGCTGGCGACACCGGAACGGGTGGCGAGCATGGAGAAGGTGAACACCCCGATGGGTTTGCCGATCACCAGGCCGAGCAGGACACCCCAGGTGACCGACGAGGCGACCGCGGCGCTGATGGCATCGCCGCTCAGGGCAACCCCGGCGTTGGCCAGGGCGAACGCCGGGATGACCAGGAAGCTGGTCCACGGGCTGAGCACGGTGATCAGCCGGCTCGTCACCGGCACCCGTTCCCGGAGCTGCCAGTTGGCGTTGCGGATGGCCACCGGATCGGCGTCGTCACCGGAGAGGATGTCCTCGATCCGTTCGAACATCCGGGGACCGAGCAGGGGCCGGGCCGGGGTGAGCAGGCCGAGGATCACCCCGGCGATGGTGGCGTGGACCCCGGAACGGTAGGTGGCATACCACACGGCGGTGCCGATCACGGCGTACACCGGGATGTACCAGACGTGCAGCCGCTGGAGGACCACGATCAGCACGATCCCGACCGCGGCGAGAGCCATCCAGATCATGTTGAGCTGGCTGGTGTAGAAGACGGCGATGACCGCGATGGCGCCGATGTCGTCCACGATGGCCAAGGTCAGCAGGAACAGTTTCAGGGGCGGGGGCACCCGGTCGCCGAGCAGGGCGAGGACGCCCACGGCGAAGGCGATGTCGGTCGCCATCGGCACCCCCCAGCCGTGCACCGTGTCGGTGCCGGCGTTGACCAGGAAGTAGATCAGGGCGGGGACCAACATGCCGCCCAGGGCGGCGATGGCCGGCAGAGCGGCCACGCGGGGGTCCCGCAGGTCCCCGGCCACCAGTTCACTCTTGATCTCCATCCCCACGACGAAGAAGAACAAGGCCATCAGGGCGTCGTTGACCCACCCGTGGATCGACAGGTCGATCAGGGAGATGTCACCGAGCGTGATGGCGAGGTGGGTGTCCCAGAAGTGATGGTACGACTCACCCCACGGGCTGTTCACCCAGACCAGGGCGGCCGCGGTGGCCACCAGCAGCAGGACCCCGGACGCGGTCTCCTGGGCCAGGAAGCGCACCAGGGGACGGGCGACGTTGCGGGCCAGCGGTGTGTCACCACCGGTCCAGGTTTCGGACCGTACCCGCAGAGCCCCGTTAGCCACCGCTTGCACCACCCCTTCGTTCCGACCGCCGGACGTTCCGTTGGCGGGCAGCACAAGGTTACGGCCGGCCCGATGCCGGTCAACACTGCCGAGCCTTCAGTGGGGGGTGGGCTCCTGATGGAGTTCCATCTCAACCGTGGTCCCGGCGGTGTCGGTGTGGAAGGAGAGGGCGCTGCTCAGGTTCCGCATCAGTGGGATACCGAATGCCCCTTCGACCAGCAGGCGTTCGGGATCACCGATGTCGGGGACGGTGGCGATCGGGGGGAGTCCCGGGCCTTCGTCGCTGACGGACAGGCGGACCAGACCCGACGCGAGTTCGCAGCGGACCACCACCCGACCGGCGGTGTCACGCATCAGGTTGGCTTCGATGGCGTTGGTGGTCGCCTCGGAGGTGACCCAACGGAGATCGTCGAGCCGGTCGCCCGGGATCGCGTCGGCCGCGTTGGTGGCCGCGGCCACGCTCATGCGGACCACGGCGACGAGATCCACGCGAGAAGGAATCTCAATCTCGACGACCTCAGCCCCGGGGGCCAGCTCGTCAGTCAATGCCACCGAACGATCGGACTCCATCGAACCCAAAACTACACCAGCCCCATCTCGTTACGACCAGCTGACAATCCCATTTCCCTAGGCACATCAGACCACTTCGTTGCAGGTGGAACGGCCTATTGCGCCGACCCCGATCATCGTGTTCCCGTTTGTCGGAACGCCACCGAGGCCACCCACCGTTCGAATGAGGTCGTCGGATCACCACGGTGGGGGTCGACGAGCCAGGGCCAGGGGTGGATCTCGGCCGGGTCGATCCGGACCGCACGCCGGTGCCATCCCGGCACGGGGGCGTAGGTGGTGGCCGGATGCCGACCGGTGAGCACGGCGATCGGGTCACCGCTCCACAACTCCACCTCCCGGGTGGTGGCCAGCTCGGCCAGGGTTTCGACCCAGAACACCAGCCGCTTGGGTGAGAGGCGGAGCGCGGTCAACAGCGGCCGGTCGAACACGAACACCACCGGTAACTCAGGATGGGCGGCCGCGGCCGGATCGCCGGGACCGAGGGATTCGGCGGTCAGCCAGACCGTGTCGGGCCGCCGGTAGCGGAGGGGTTGATCGGGTCCGCCGAAGCGTCGGGGGCCGAAACCGGCGGCGGCCTCGGCCCAGCTGCTCCCCCGAGGTTCGACGCCCCCACCGGGCCCGGGGGGCATCGGCCCGATCCGGGCGGCGTCACTCCCGATCAGCTCATCGAGGCCCGACCGGAGATCCGCCGGATCCGGCTCACCGGCCCCGGTGCGCAAGCCGAGCTCCCGGCCGACCCGGTCGACGCTGTCCTCCACCGGGCAGCGGTGCACCAGCTCGCAGCTGGCGCACAGACCGGGGGCCCACCGTTCCACATCGAGCCGGGAGAATACCGGCAGCGGCCGGCCGGCCGGCCGGTCGCCCGGGGCGGGCGCCACGGCCTCGGGGGCGAGGCCGCTGAGCCAGGCGGCGACCTGGCTGCCGACGGCCTGACTGCCGTCGATGGAGTGGCGGAACAGGTGGTCCCACCCGTCGGTCCATCGTTGGCCGCGGTGTACCGACCAGTCGATGGCCAACCAGCGACGGGCCTCGTCGACCAGCCAACCGTCCTCCACCAGTTCACCGAGCGCGATCTCAATACACCCCATACGACGGTTCCAACCGAGGTTGGTGCCGGGTTCCGGGTCGAGGGTGGGGGGTTCACCCGATCGGCGAGGCCGGCCGCCATCGACCTGGCCGGTGTCGGCGCCGACGGTCCGGCCGTGATGGTTGACGCCGGCGGCGTACGCGTGGCGGGCGTACTCGGCCCGGAGCAGGGCCCGACGGAACGCAGCCACATCGGCGGGCGGGCCGGCCGCCACCCGGTCCCACGGCTGGGCGAAGCTCAGCAACCCGTGCCTCAGGTACGGGGAGAGCCGGGACCCGACCCGGCGGGGCTGCGGGTAGGCGAACCGATGCCCGGCGGCGTAACCGGTCACGTCGAATCGGGCGAGGGCGGCGTCGGCCGCGTCCTGGCCGCCACGCACCGTCGGTGACGACAGGGTGTGGCCGCCCCGCCGTTCGATGAGCGGTTCGAGCTGCTCGACGACGAACCGCTCGGCTTCGACGCGGCCCCGGCCGGGTACGGGCAAGGGCCACACGGGAGCGGGGGCGCGGGACGCGCCTGGGGTCACCACCATGGTCACCCCATCGGCCGGGCCGTCGGCGACTCAACGAAACCCGGACCCGGGCCCGGTCCCGCGGGGAGGTTCGCCCACTACTAGCCTTACCCGGATGGATGTGGCGGTGGCCGACGCCGGCCGGTCCGCCCGGACCGCGACCGTACGAACCGGGGCCGCCGACCCGGACCCGGTGCCCGACGATCCTGTGGCGGCGATCGAGCAGCGGGGCGGGGTGGTGCACCTCGAACGCATCCCGGATCGGCCGGGGATCACCGGTGTGCTGGCCGAGCCGTTACCGGCCTCCATCGAACACCTGGTGCCGACGGGGGGGCTGTGGCGCCACCAGGTGGAAGCCATCGACCTGGTCAGGGCGGGCACCTCCGTGGCGGTGGCGACCGGGACGGCATCGGGCAAGTCCCGGTGCTATCAGATCCCCATCGCCGAAGCGGTGGTCGCCGGCCTGCGAGCCCAGACCTCGATGCTGATCTACCCCACCAAGGCCCTGGCCCAGGATCAGCTCCGCAGCTTCGGGGCGCTCGACGTACCCGGTTTGACCGCGGCCACCTACGACGGGGACACCTCCCCGTCCCAACGCACCGCGGCCCGAAGCCGAGCCAACGTGGTGTTGACCAACCCCGAGATGCTCCATCACGGGATCCTGCCCCACCACGGCAAGTGGGCCACGTTCCTGAAACGCCTCCGGTATGTCGTGATCGACGAGTTGCACGTGCTGCGCGGGGTGTTCGGCACCCACGTCGGCCACCTGCTGCGCCGCCTCCGCCGGCTCTGCCTCCGCTACGGGAATGACCCGACCTTCGTCTTCACCTCGGCCACGATCGGCGAACCGGCCCGGCTGGCGGGCGAGCTCTGCGGCAAGGCGGTCACTGCGGTCACCGGCGACGCGTCACCGTGCGCCGAACGGCGCCTCGTGGTGGTGCAGCCGGCCGTGGTGGACCGGGACCGGGCCCGGCGCCAGTCACCGGCCGGTGAGACGGTCCGGGTGGTGGCCGATCTGGTCCGCTCGGGCCGGCGGGTGATCTGCTTCTGCGGCAGCCGGGCCCTGACCGAGCGGGTGGCGCTGGGCGTGGCCCGGGCCGTGCCCGCCGACCTGGCCGACACCGTCCGGCCCTACCGGTCGGGTTACCTGGCCGCCGAGCGCCGGGAGATCGAGGCCGACCTGGTGGCCGGGAGGCTCCGGGCGGTGGTGACCACCAGCGCCCTCGAACTCGGCGTCGACATCTCCGGCCTCGACGCCACGGTGCTGTGTGGATTCCCCGGCACGATCGCCTCGATGTGGCAGCAGATCGGCCGGTCGGGTCGGGCTGAGGACCCGTCGATCTCGGTGCTGGTGGCCGGCGACGACCAGCTCGACCAGTGGTTCGTGGCCCACCCCGACGAGCTGTTCGCCCGGCCGCCCGAACCGGTGGTCGTCAACCTGGCCACCCCGGAGATCGCCGACGCCCAACTCGGCTGCGCCGCGTACGAATCGCCGCTCCGTCCCACCGACGAACGGTGGTGGCCTGACCTCGACGAACGGGTCCGGCGGCTGGTGGTGGGGGATCTCCTGCGGATCCGGGCCGACCGCCGGGGGCAACCCCGGGCGATGTGGGACGGCGGGGGGATCCCGATGCGCCGGATCGGGCTGCGGTCGGCGTCGACCGGCGAGGTCCGGATCGAGACCGACGACGGGGAACTGGTCGGCACCGTCGAACGCCAGCGGGCGCCCCACCTGGTACATCCGGGCGCGGTCTATCTGCACCGCGGCCAGCCCTGGAGGGTGACCGATCTCGACCTGGTGGGCGGTCGGGCCGCCGTCGAACCCGACGACGGTTCCACCTGGACCCGGCCCCGGTCGACCATCGAGGTCGAGGTGGTCGACGTGGACGAGGCCCGCACCGTCGGCCCGGCCGGCGTGACCCTCGGATGGCTGAAGGTGACCACCACGGTGACCGGCTACCAGGTACGCCGGGTGCCCGGGGCGGGCCCGGTCGCGCGGAAGCCGGAGACTCACGAACTCGACCTTCCTTCTCAGGAGCTGCGGACCACCGGCGTCTGGTACCAGTGGGACCACGAGCTGATCGCCCGGGCCGGGATCCGACCCCACCGCCTGCCCGGCGCCCTCCACGCCGCCGAACACGCGGCGATCGGCATCCTGCCTCTGTTCACCATCTGCGACCGGTGGGACGTCGGTGGGGTCTCGATCGCCGGTGGCCTCGGCGACGACCGGCCCACCGTGGTCATCTACGACGGCTACCCCGGCGGGGCCGGGATCGCTCCGCTCGCCTACCAGGCCGCCGAGCGGCATCTGGCCGCGACGGTGGAGGTGATCGACCGGTGCCCGTGCACCGCCGGCTGCCCGTCGTGCGTCCAGTCGCCCAAGTGCGGCAACGGCAACGAGCCGCTCGATCCGGCGGCCGCCGTCGCCCTGCTGCGGGCCACCCTCGACGCCGACGCCGAACCGTTCTGAGCCTGGATCCGGCCACCGGCGTCGACGGCGGGCCGGTAGGGGGGGTCTTCAGCCTGTTCTGACCGTGGATGTTCCCAGTTCTGGGAGCAGCCACGGTCAGAACCGCGGTAGCCGTCACTCGACCCGGATGGTGGCCCGGCTCTCCAGAGCGACGTCGCCGACGAGGGGACCGATCAGGGGCAGGTCGGTGACGGACCAGTAGGCGACCACCACCGTCAGCAGATCGCCGGGGGCGGAGCCTCCGCTGGTGGTCACCTCCATCCGGTTCGGGTCGAGCCCGGTGGCTCCCCGGGCCGCGGCCGCCGCGACCGCCGGTGTGGGGTCGACCGCCGCCGCCCGGGCCGCCTCCCGCACCGCGTGCGCCACCTGGATCCGCTCGGTCGCCACCAGGGCCACCTGCAGCAGGCCGAGCACCAGCAGCACCACGACGGGCAGGGTCAGCACCAACTCCACCGTGGCTTGCCCGGCGTCGCCCCCGGATCGGACCGGGTCGTCGCCCGGCGTCCGGCTGTGACGCCTCATCGGCCGTCCTGCTCACTCGACCCGACCGAGCAGGGAACGGAGCACGGCATCGAACAGCTGACCGATCCCGTCGGCACCGGCCGCCCAGGCCAGCAACAGACCGGCCAGTGCCGCGGCGGCCAAGACGACCAGGGCGTATTCGGCGGTGGCCTGACCGGCCTCGTGGGCCGGAGGGTCGGGTCGGCGGTGGTCCGGGACCGGCGGAGGCGGTGCGGACGGTCGTGCCGCTGGGGAAGCCACCGTCGGGTTGGACGGTGGGGCCGCCGGGACGGGCGGTGGGGCCGCCGGGTTGGACGGTGGGGCCGCCGGGACGGCCGGTGGATCGGGACACTCGGGCATGGGAGAACCTCCGGGATGAGGGCGTGCGACGGCGGCCCGCGGCCGGGACCGACACGGTGTGAAGGCGTGAACACGGGGCGTCAGGGCCCGAGGGGCGCTCCGTCGAGGCCCAGACCGGCCAGGGAGACCAGCACGAGGGGCAGGACCGCGCCGATGAGAACGGCGGGCAGGGAGCAGGCGATCAACGGCCCGAGCAGGGCCACGGGGAGCCGGCTCGCCGCCCGTTCCCCCTGACGGCGACGGCCGGCGTTGGCCTCGGCCGACAGGCGACCGAGCAACACCCCGATGGCGCCCCCCTGCTCGTGACCGAGCAGCAGGGCGCCGGTTAACGGCTGGTAGCCCGGGCCGAGATCCTGGCGGAGGGTCCGCAGGGCCTCGTCGAACCGGAGGCCCCCGTCGGCCCGCGCCATGGACGTGGCCGCGGCCGGTCGGACGGGGCCGGGCCCGTGGTGAGCGAGCGCGGCCACCGCATCGCGGACCGTGCCCCCTGCCCCCAGCACCACCGAGCAGAGATCGAGCGCCGCGGGCAGGGCGGCGAGCTGGGCGGCCTCGGCGGCCTGACGGCGGGCCGCCGACCGGCGGCGGACGACGACTCCGGCCGCCACCGGCCCGCCGAGTGCGGCGACCGGGCCGAACACCGCAGCCAGGCCCGCCGCGGCAACAATCGCCGAAGCCACCGGCACGATGCCGGCGGCCGCCGGCCGTGGCCGGCTCGCCGTGGCGGGCCGCGGCCGGACCACCACGACGACCCGAGGAGGCCGGATGGCCCGCCACCAGTCCCCGGCCCCGACCGGCGCCGCGCCGGCCGGCC
>JBKDZN010000156.1:0-6287 GCA_047971245.1 Acidimicrobiales bacterium | reverse complement strand
GGTGCGCGGGGGTCTGGCCGGTGGCGAGCAGGCGTTCGGCGGCCGCCACGGTGGTGCCCACCAGGGTCTTGGCCGCCACCGGATCCAGCCCGAGCAGGTCGGCCACCAGGCGCCGGGTCGGCCCACCGGGGCCGGGGGCCCCACCGGTGGCGCGTGCCGCCAGCTCGGCCAGGACCGGGGCACCGGGGTCGCCGTCGAGGGCGGCCGAGGCCAGGGCGGTGAGGAGCCGACCGGTGGCCGCCGACGGGCGGAACCCGCACTTGGCTTCGAAGTCGGTCAGGGCGGCGATGATCTCGGGCTTGGGGTTGGGGTCGCGGTAGGTGCGCTCGGGGGCGTCGCGGGGGATGCCGGCCGCCTCTTCCCGGGCGAAGCCGGCCCGGGCCTGCTCGGCCGACGGGTGGGCCTGGATGGACAGGGGTTCGGCCGCGGCCAGCACCTTCAGCAGGTAGGGCATCGAGCCGTACCGGTCGGCGACCGCGGGCCCGAGAGTACCCACCGGGTCGGCGGCGATCAGCTCGGCCAGGGTCACCCCCCGGCCGGTCACCGTGGCCGGGGCCGAGGGGTGGTCCCCCAGCCACAGCTCGGCCTCGGGGCCGCCGGTGGGCACCCGGCCCTGGAGCTCGGCGACGAAGGCGCGATCACCCCAGGCGTAGTCCCGGACCACCCCGGTCAGCCGGTCCACGGCCCACCCCCGTCCGCGACGGTCGCCGGGGCGGCCGATCTACCCGCGGGGATCCCGGGGCGGTGGCCGCCATCGCAGATCATCCGGCCGCCGCCATCACCGCCTGCACCTCGCTCACCCGTCTGGCCACGGTGTCGGGATCGCCGGCCTCGAGGTTGAGCCGCAGCAGGGGTTCGGTGTTGGAGGGACGCAGGTTGAACCACCACGACCCGTTGTCGACGGTGAGGCCGTCCACCCGGTCGGTCTGGGCCCGGGCGTAGTGGGCGGCCACGTGTTCGATGACGGCGTCGGCGTCACTGACCTGGGTGTTGATCTCGCCCGACGCCGAGTACCGGTCGAGGGGGGCGAGCAGCTCCGAGAGGGGGCCGTCGAACCGGGCGAGCTGTTCGAGCACCATCACCGCGGCGATGATCCCCGAGTCGGCCCGCCAGTTGTCGCGGAAGTAGTAGTGGGCGGAGTGCTCTCCCCCGAACACCGCTCCGGTCTCGGCCATCCGGGCCTTGATGAAGGAGTGGCCCACCCGGGAGCGGATCGGGATGCCGCCGTTCTCCACGACCACCTCGGGCACCTCCTTGGAGCAGATCAGGTTGTAGATGATCCTCTCGCCCGGGTTCCGGGCCAGGAGGGCCTTGGCCAGCAGGGCGGTGGTGAGCGACCCCGAGACCGGCTGGGCCCGCTCGTCGACCAGGAACACCCGGTCGGCGTCACCGTCGAAGGCCAGGCCGATGTCGGCGCCGACCTCGAGGACCCGGGCCTGCAGGTCGGCCAGGTTCTCCACCACCAGTGGGTTGGCCTCGTGGTTGGGGAAGGTCCCGTCCAGCTCCTGGTACATGATCTCCAGATCGAACGGGAGCTGGGCGAACACGGCCGGGACGACCAGGCCGCCCATACCGTTGGCGGTGTCGGCCACCACCTTGAGGGGACGGAGCCCGTCGGTGTCGATGAACCCGCGGACATGGTCGGCGAAGTCGTCGAGCGCCTCGGCGGTGGAGGCCGTCCCGCGGGTGGGGGCATCGGCGGCGCCCTCGACGGCCACCCGCTTGATCTCGGCCAGGCCGGTGTCGGCCCCCACCGGAGCGGCCCCGGAACGGCACAGCTTGATGCCGTTGTACTGGGCCGGGTTGTGGGAGGCGGTGAACATCACCCCCGGCTGGTTCCGGGAGCCGGAGGCGAAGTAGAGGAGGTCGGTGGAACCCAGGCCGAGGTCGACCACGTCGAGCCCCTGGGCCATCACCCCCTCGGCGAACGCGGCGGCCAGTTCGGGCCCCGACGGGCGCATGTCCCGGGCGATCAGGACGGTGTCGGTGGCCGGTTCGGCCTCGCGGATGAAGGCCGCGAATCCGGTGCCGAGGGCCCGGCACACCTCGGCATTGATCTGATCGGGGTAGGTACCCCGGATGTCGTAGGCCTTGACGATACGGTCGAGTACGGACGAGATGGGGTTGTCCACCCCGGCAGAATACCGGGCCGGAGGGGCGACGTCGGGGAGTCCGCCTGCTGGGCCCATGCCCCACGTCCGGTGGACGAGGCGGTCAATCCTCCCGGGTGACGGTGTCGACCACCACGGCCCGCTGTTCGTCGTTGGGCCGGTACGCCCCCGCCCCCGCCCACCGCCGGATCCGGAACAGGTCACGCAGGACGACCAGTGAGTCGCCGACCACGCTCACCGAGGATCCGGGCCGGTTCCGGACCGACACCGGGATCTCGGTCAGGGACAGGCGGTCCTGCTCGGCCATCAGGAACAGCTCCACGTCGAAGGCGAACCCGTCGATCCGGCCCCGCTCGAACACCGCCACCCCGACGTCGCGCCGGAACCCCTTGATGCCGCACTGGGTGTCGTGGAAGGCGCCGAGGAGGACGAGATGGGTGAGCAGGTTGATCACCCGACCACCGAGCTCCCGGACCCGGCGGGCCCGGACCAGGGTGTTGGTCGCGGTGTGGCGGCGGCTGCCCACCACCACGTCCCACCCGTCCTCCACCGCGGTGAGCACATCGAGGATCAGCTCGGGCGGGTAGGCCAGGTCGGCGTCGGTGAACACCACGGTCCGGCCCCGGGCGGCCAGGACGCCGGCCCGGACCGCGGCCCCCTTGCCCCGGTTGACCGGCTGTTCGACGACGGTGGCCCCGGCGGCGGCGGCCCGGACCGCCGTCTCGTCGCCCGAGCCGTCGTCGACCACGATGATCTCCAGCTCGTCCGGGTCGACACCGGGCCCACCGTCCGGCGGCGGGGCGGTGACCGCCTCGGTGACGGCGGCCACGGTGGCCGCGATCCGTTCGGCCTCGTGGTAGGCGGGAATCACCACGGTCAGGCGAACATCCCCGGTCACCGGGGTCCGGGGGCGGCGCTGGGACAGTTCCCGGCGGACCTCGGCGAACAACACCCGGCGGTAGGCGGTCCAGCGGATGACGGCCGCCACCAGGACGGCGGCCGCCTTGGCCGGGATGAGGGGCAGTCCCATGGCGACCAGTCCGGACAGGACGGCCAGGTCGACCAGGCCGGCCACCATGGCGACCACCGCGAACAGGCTGGGACGGCGGACCCAGCGCGCTCTGGGGTCACCCCGGAAGGTGATGACCCGGTTACCGAGGTAGGAGGTGAGCGACGCCGCGGCGAGGGCGACCAGGTCGGCGGGTACCACGCCGCGATGGGCGAGGAGGGCCAGGAGCCCGAAGTCGACGACACTGGCGGCCAGGCCGACGAGGACGAATAGCCGGAGTCGGCTCCTCATGGCCGGGGCACCGCGGCGCGGGGCCTCCGGGGCCCCACCCGCTGCTCTGTGTCCCCAATATTGGTGATCACCACCTCGACGCGTCGACTCCTCCCGGGTGCGGGCGACAGCCTACGGACCTGAGGGCGGAAGCAGCGACGAAGTGGGGACGGCATCGTCCCGTCGGGCGGTGTCGAGCCAGGCCAGGCCGACCAGGCCGGCGACCCCGAGCCCGGTGAGCAGCAGACCCAGCCAGTCGAGCCAGGTCCGGCCGTAGGCGAGCTCGACGGTGGTTTCGGTGGGGACCACCACCATCAGGTTCGGGCCGACCCGCCACGGCCCCTCACCCCCCGAGACCGTCCAGTTCGGGAAGTACGACGCCTTGACCAGCACGGGCGTGCCGGGCCGGTCGACCTCGAAGCGGATGTGATCGGTGTCGGTGCTGATGTCCGAGACCGTGACGGCCTCCACCGATTCGGCGGGGGCCTCGGCCAGGAGCCGGGCCCGGGGCCAGTCGTCGGGCCCGGCCTCGGCCGGCAGGGCCGACCAGTACGCCGGGTTGTTGTAGTAGGCGACGGCCTGGCTCTCCCAGCCCACGTCGAAGCGGGTGGCCAACGGGCCGATCTCCTCCTCGGTCGGCCCGCTCACCACCGCGGGAAGGGTGTCGAGCGGTTCGACCAGGTCGCTGTCGGCCACCTCGAACACCACGAACGGCTGGGATTCGGCGACCTCGGTCAGCCGGGGTTCGGACCGGGCGGCCTCGATGGCCTCGTCGGTGGTGGCCATGTAGTAGCGGACCCCCATGACCTGGAGCTGGGTGACGCCCCCCTCCACACTGAAATCCTGGTAGGGCAGGTCACGCTGGGCCCGGGACGGCGAGACCGACAGCTTGCTCTGGTTGAGGAAATGGAACGGGGTGGTGGCCGACGACTCGAAGTAGAGGCCCTCCATGGAGCCGATGCAGCCGTCGCTCCACATGGGCAGCAGCATCAGCGCCATCGGTGTCCCGTACCGGTCGAGCTTGCGATCGTACTCCCACATGGCCCGGCCACAGCCGTTGTCGGCCCCGACGTCGATCATGGTCGCCACCACGTCGTGGTACTCCCGGTAGGCGTCCTTGCGCTCGTAGCCGGTGTAGTTCCACGCCGTCCACGACGGGATGATGCTGGCCTCGTTGGAGACCAGGCCCAGCCACCGATAGGTGCCGTCCTCCCCGTAGGACCGGCCCGGTAGTTCGGCCCGGAGCGGGATGGAGATGCCGAGCAGGGCCACCGTGACCGCCACCACCGAGGCGGTAACCGTGACCCACACGGCCGGGTCGAACATCCGGAGCCAGCTGGGGCGCGGCCCGGCGCCGGCCGTGCGGTGGGTCGACCGCCACTCCCCCACCGCCCGCACACCGAGGGCGATACCGACGGCGGCCATGATGTAGGTGGACAGGTAGTAGAAGGGGAGGATCCGGGCGTTCCACAACGGTCCCTGACCGAGCTGGTCGACGGCGACGGCCGACACCACCCCGAGGACCCCGAACAGCATCCCGATCCGTTCCCGGAAGCCGAACGCGAGCAGGATGCCCAGCAGGGCGAGGGGGAGGGCCACCCGCATCGGGGTGGTACTCAACGCGACCGCGACATCCTCACGGACCTCCCAACCCATGTCGTTGAAGTACTTGTGGCGGAACACGAAGGGCAGGAGCCAGAACGACGACAGCAGTACCGCGACGACCGCCGTGGTGAACAGCCACCCGACCCGCCGGGTCACGGCCGGATCGGCCACCGCTGCCGCGGCGAACACCCCGATCAGGGCGACCACGCTCAGGGCGAGAACCCACACCTCGGAACCGTCGACCGCGTGGGCGGCCAGCACCATGGCGGCGCCCGCGCCGATCGGAGCGACGGCGTGACCGGCCCGGGGCAGCAGGACGAGCAGGCCGAGGGCGGCGATGGCGAAAAACAATGGGATGATGTGGGTCAGGGCGACCAGGGCGATCACCACCGCGGCCGCCACCCGACCCCGCCCGCTGTCGAGGCCTCGCATGGTGAGCCCGATGGCCACCAGGGCCAGGCTGAGACTGATCGAGAAGGCGAACTCACCGGCCAGGGTGGAGGGGATGTTGCCCCCGTAGATGGTGAAGTTCGTGTCGAACAGGAACACGGTGACGGCCACGGCCAGGAAGGCCGGCACCGGCTCCGGCGCCCGACTGAGCCGTCCCATCAGCCAGGCCGAGATCGGCATCGTGACCAGGCCGGACACGCTGACCAGTTTGAAGGCCACCCCATAGGGCAGCGAGATGAGCAGTACCCCGGCCACGACCGTGGCCACGACCCCGACGACCGCGAGGCGACGGCTGCGGCCCCGGAGCGACCACCAGGCCCCGGCGCCGACCAGGGCGGTCAGCGGGACCCCGATCAGGGGGTGGAGGCCGGCGTTGAGGGCAACGATGGCCAGGGAGGGGATGACCATGTAGAACTGGTAGGCGGGGAAGCCGGCGTACCAGTCGGGTGTCCAGCCGCTGAGCCTGAGGCCGGGTAGCAGGTGATCGCGCAGGTAGAGCGGGCCCCAGACGTGGGCGCCCATGTCCCCCCCGGCCGGCGTGGTGGCGGCGAACAGCAGGTCGGGCCGCATCTGGACGAACACGAACAGGGCGCACACCAGCGCCACCGTGAACCCGACCGGGCCGAGCACGACCGGTTGGTCGGGACCGGCGAGTGTCCGGGCGAACTGGACCAGCCGTTGGGGTCGGGGGCCGGCACCGACCGGACCCACCGGGAACGGGGTCAACGGCTCGGTTTCCTCCGGTTCGTCCCCCAGCTCCCCGCCGTCGGCCTCCGCCGCCGGCACCTCGGGATCCCAGGGGGCGTCGTGGCCCCGGGGCCCGTGGTTCAGGTCGGCACCGA